>JAZDGS010000014.1:0-30728 GCA_043806755.1 Pseudomonadota bacterium
AGAGCGGCCGACTTTTTAACTCTACAGGCTTCATTATT
Source organism: Pseudomonadota bacterium (assembly GCA_043806755.1). GTDB lineage: Bacteria > Desulfobacterota > Desulfobacteria > Desulfobacterales > UBA2156 > RBG-13-49-15. Next base: position 39 of record JAZDGS010000014.1, read on the forward strand.
AGGCGGGTTGGATGTTTATCTATTTGTAAGAGATGACAACGGGGAATGGATAGCTACAGATGTTGTTGGACATTAAATACTTTTAACAACCTTGCAGGGGATAGCTTGATCAGCGACAAGGCGGCAATCCTGGGCCGCTTTCCCCTGCTTAACGATCCGGGCCGTAACAGGAGGCGGCAAGATGGGCGAATACGTTTCTGCACAAAGATTATTAGATAAATGGTCGATTAATGAATCTGCACTTCAAAGTTTAATTCTTTCCCGGAAGATAACCCCTTACGAAAGAAAACCTGGTCTATTGGGAGGCGTTACCCCTGGGGGTGGCTTTTTTTTACAACCGATAAGTCCTGATGAAGGTGTCGATCTATTGGAAGATACCGATAAAAGACAATCCCTATATTTTCTTTCCGAAGTTATTAAAGACTTTGTCATTCTATCACTGGCTAAACAACTATCAAAAAAAGATTATCCCTATGTTTTTAAAAATACCGCTCCGACCTGGGAAATTACCTATGAAAAAAAGAAAATGAATGTTCTTAAAGGTTTAGGCTTCGCTTACATCTTTTTCCTGATATCGCATAGTCCTGATACTTATGGTGTCGAGGAGCTTGATAATATTGGTAGAAGACCGGACTCGTCCGGAGAACTTGACCATGAAGAACTTACAATAAAAAGAACTTTGAGCGATCAAAGAATAGGCGACGAAAAAACTATTAGTTATTTAAAGGGTAGTTGGTCAAAATTGAAAAAAGAACTCAAGGTGGCCGAAGATAACAACGACCTTATAAAGGCCGAACAGAAAAGGAAAGAGCTGGAAGATTTTAAACGTCAAATTTATGAAAATAGGAAGTCATTCACAAATGACACAATAAAGGCTATGGAAAGGGTAAACAGAAACCTTCGAACAGCATTGAACACCATTAAAGAAATTGACGTGAAAGCCTACGATCATTTTTATTCCGCACTAAAACCGTTAAAAAGCAAGCATCACGCCTACCATCCGAACCCGGTTATCGACTGGAAATTCAAATAACCCGGTTTACGCCTTAAAAAAATAAAAAAAATCGTCGTGGGACACGTTTTGTCCCATTTTGGGATAAGTTTTGTCCCCCTCTATTATTAGAATTAACAATAATTAAATGGGGGAAAAAATGTCTTATGATTCCGACCGATTTTTAAACGAGTTTCAAACAGCAATCCTCTTAAATATTTCTACTGCAAAACTTCAATCTGACAGGGTTCGTCGGCTGGGTATCCCCTGGATTAAGATAGGCCGCCGTGTTCTTTATAAAAAATCCGACCTGGATAATTATGTCGCGAAGCATCGGATTGACCCGGAAAGAGATGAGCCATGAACGGATGGGGAAAAGTCCGCGATGCTTCGAAATACGCTGGTATCAGTCCGCGAACTTTCCGGGCCTGGCTGAAAGAAGGGTTGGCACATAGCCGGATGCCTTCGGGGACTATCCTGATTCGTTTCGCCGATGTCGACTTTTTCCTCAAAAAATTTGAAGTGAGGGAAAACAAGACCGTACAAATTGCCGATGAGGTGGTGCGGGGTATGCGATTATGAGCTTCATTTTCTGGAAGGAAGAACCGCAAACCCGTAAGTGGAAATGGATACCCAATACCCATTTGGCCAGGGCCGGGGCTATAAAATCCGGCGCGATGTTTTTCACATGGACGGCTTTTTCATGTCAACCGGGGAATGGTTCTGAACCGATGCGGTTCGGACACTTGCCGCTTGACTTCGACAATAAGGCCGATCCAGAACGGGCGCTGGACGAAATGCGGAACCTGTGTCTTATCGTTTTGCTGGAGTCATTTGAAATCGACGCGCACGAAATTCAATTCTTTTGTTCAGGAGCCAAAGGGTTCCATGCGGTTATCCCTTCATACGTCATAGGGAGCGAAGCCGGACATCCGAAATTACCTTTGATTTACAAAGCAATGGTTCACCGATGGGCCGAGTCTTTAAAGCTGAAAACCCTGGACTTGACAATGTATGCAATGGGAGCCGGAAAAATGTTTCGGATACCGAATGTGAAACGCCAAAATGGGCGCTATAAGGTTCCGCTATCACTTGAGGAAGTGCGAAGCATGAGTTTTAAAGATTTATGGGAAATGAGCGAGTATCCACGGGAGGAATTTCATGGCGACGCTTTTGAATCTTTTTTATGACGAATGTCTTCAGGAAGTTGAAAAAGAGGCTTCCCGGATAAACGAAACCGGAGAGCCGGACTTCTCGAAGATCGGCAAAAAACTGGTTCCTTGCATTGACTATATTTTAAGCGCGATGCCGCCGAAAAACGACCGGATCAATTTCAATAAATTGATGATGGTTATCGTTTCCTATTTCCAGGGGGCCGGGTTTTCGAGAGAAAGCGCGATGGACGTCGTTTCGGGTTTTCTTGCCGGGTACCGGACGACGGACACATACGATACCGTTGAAAAAAGACAAAAGCACTTCGTGGGCCAATGGGAATACAATCGAAGGTATCAAAAATATGCGTTTGAGTGCAGTTATGTAAAGGGCTTGAAACTTCCCGGATCGGCGTTTGATTGCCGAAAATGCGAAATCGGAGGGAGCATGGGGCCAGAGGAACAGGCCGGAAACGGCTTGAAAATCGTCAGCGCTTCGACGTTACTCAATACCGAACCGCCAGAGCCGGATCAAATTTTCGGTGATACCTTTGACGCGGGCGATAAGGTGGCCATCATCGGATCGTCGAAACTTCGAAAATCTTTCTTGCTTCTGCAGGCGGCGCTTTCAATTTCAACCGGCCGGGACTTTTTGAGGTGGAAAATCTCACAGACCAGGCGGGTTTTTTATTGTCAGTTTGAGCTTACTGAGGCGCATTTCCACAGGCGGTTGAAACGGCTATCGGCGGCATTGGGAATCACGGCCGGTGATGTCGCTGAAAACCTTCAAATTTTCAATGCGCGCGGATCGGGGATTGCCGGACCGGATGGGATCGAAAAGATTGCAAAAGCGGCCGAGGTGCTTCAACCGGAAGTTTTTGTGTTTGATCCCTTATACAAGTTGGTGACCGGGAAGGAAAACGCGGCCGAGGACTTCAAAATCATTTTGAACGCTTTCGATGTTTTAGCGGAAGCGTCAGGAGCGGCCGTTCTCTATGTGCATCACGACGCAAAGGGATCACCAGGGGACCGTGATATCCGGGATCGGGGAGCCGGTTCGAATGTTTTGGGGAGGGATTATGACGCTTGCATCACAATAACGGCTCATTCACAGGAGGAATTCGCCAGCGTTGTTGAAATTCTTTTGAGGAATTACCGGCCACAGGACCCTTTTACTATTTCATGGAATGAGGATTTTGTTACCGGCGGGTATCGGTTCGAGGAACGGCCGGACATACTGCCATCGAAAAAAACGTCAAAAACAAGGCCGAAGGAACCGGAATTATCAATTTACCTTCCGACAGCATTGGACATCTTGGGCGATCAGGAAATGGAAATCAAGCCATTTAAGGACTCGCTAAAAGAGCAAGCCGAACTCACGAGGGAACGGTTGAGTGCATTTTTGAACTGGGCAACGGCAGGCGGAAAGCCAAAACTTATCACCAGGGAACAGCGCGGTCATGGGGTTTACCGGAAATGGATCAGGGCGGCGGAAAAATAGGACATACTTGGACTTACTTGGACAGACAATGGACGTCCAAGAACGGCCAACCTTGGCTTGGCCGACGGCCTATAATAAGGCCGTCAGTCCATCCAAGACAAGATCGGTTGGCTAGGGGCGGTCAAGCCAAAGGTTTTTGGAAAACAAAAATCGCGTTTGACTCGAAAATCCGGCTTTTTGAAGCGCCGCCGGAGTTGGTTCGGGCGGTCCAGGCGCGCTTGACTATCGAAAACCCTGTTTTTCTGGAAAACGAAAAAATGGGCCGCTGGAACGGTGAGACACCGGAGCTACTTCGTTTTTACAAAATGGAGGGCGGCGAGCTAATTTTGCCGAGGGGTTTTATCCGCCAGTTGATAGGTTTATGCCGGAAGCACGACGTTTCATTTCAGATTGAGGATCACCGGCGGACTTTACCCGAAGTGGACTTTGCATTTCAAGGAAATTTAAAACCGTATCAGGCCGAGGCCGTTGAGATAATGGCGGCAAAGGACTTCGGGACCCTATCAGCGCCGACCGGGAGCGGAAAAACGGTTATTGCGCTAAATCTTATCGCCAGGCGGAGACAACCGGCTTTAATCATAGTCCATACCAAAGAACTTTTAAATCAATGGAAAGCGCGGATTGAGACTTTTTTGGGGATTCCATCGGCTGATATCGGCGTTATCGGTAACGGTAAACGCTACGTCGGGGAGAAAATAAGCGTTGCCTTGGTTCAAACGCTTTATAAATGCGCGGATGAGATATCAAGCCGGATCGGGTATTTAATAGTTGACGAATGCCATCGGACACCATCACGAACATTTACGGAAGCCGTTTCAGCGTTTGACGCTAAATATATGACCGGATTAAGCGCGACGCCGTGGCGGCGTGATAAACTATCGCGGTTGATATTATGGTATGTCGGGGATGTTACCCATGAAATTGAGCGAGAAGGGCTTATAAAAAGCGGGGACGTTTTAGAAGCGGACGTTATCACGCGGGAAACGGACTTTTACCCTGAGAGCGATCCGGTGGATGAGTATTCGCAGATGTTATCCGAGCTTACGCAAGACGACGAGCGAAATCGTCTTATTGCGGATGATATCGCAAAAGCGGCCGGGAACGGCGCGGGGATATGCCTGGTGTTATCGGATCGTAAAGAGCATTGCCGAGAGCTTCAAGGGCTTTTAAACGATGTGCATGGAGTGCGGGCCGAAGTCTTAACCGGGGATATCGGTAATGTTACGCGCCAGGATATCGTTGAGAAGCTAAACGCGGGGCAAATTAAGGTCTTAATAGCTACTGGCCAGCTGATTGGTGAGGGTTTTGATTGCCGGGAACTTCAGACGCTATTCTTAACGACACCGATAAAGTTTAGTGGACGGGTTCTTCAGTATCTTGGAAGGGTGCTACGGCCGGCGCCGGGGAAAGAGAGAGCGGTAGTTTATGATTATGTGGATAAGCACGTCGGGGTTCTGGTTGCTTCGGCTAAATCAAGACAAAGGGTATTCGGGAGGTAAAGAAGTCTTGATTCTGATCGGATTATCCCCTGAAACCCGTCACAGAACGCACTATTTTGCGCTATTTTCAACGATCTTATGGAAAGCAGGGGTGAGCATGGGCGGAAAAGAAAGCGCCGGAAATAGGGCACTGAAAGGTATTAACTCTTTTTATGGGGATAAACATGATTGATAATACAAAGAAGCGAAAACCAAGAATCCGAAAGATTGAAGAAGCCAAAATGATAGTGCTCAATACCCTGGGGCATAGTCCGAACAGTATTGCAAACATCATCGGGCGGAATCCGCAAACGGTGAGAATCCATTTAGGTAAGGCCATGAGTTTAGCCGATCCTGAAGTTAAAACATTAGTGGAAGCGATCCTTGCGCATGAGCAAAAGGACTTGGCGCTGCTTTGTGAAAAATCAAGGGTTGAGCTTCATAAAAAACTGGATAGCGGAGACTTAAAACCCATTGAACTGATTGCCTGTATGGATCGGTCTTTTCAGCAGCGACGGCTTCTTGAAGGTTTATCGACTGCTAATGTCGGGATTGTTGCGAAAATTGCGGAGCTTGACAGCGAGATGGATCAGCTACGGGCTGAATTGAAAGCGATGGATGAAGCCGAGCCGGTCTAAAAACCTTTTTATGTTGCGCGGTTTACCTGGGATAAGAATCCTACGTTCACGCACAGGGGGCACTTCCCCCTTCCCATACCCCTGGGGGCCGGAGATTGACAGAACCATGACGGCTACTTTGACGACTTCTTCTTTCCTTCCTTTTCAAAGCGGATCAAGGCTTCTTCAATCAACTGCCTTATCGCTTCATTTCTGGAAGGAATCCGGGATTCATACCGGAAATCGTCAATGCGTTCTATTATGGAATCTTCAAATAGAATTAAAATCTTTTTTGCCATGCTTGAAATATAATTCATAAACGATAAAGAATCAATAAAAAATATGTTGACAGGTTAAAATAATTGATATATAGTAAATATAAAGAATAATCGAAGTATCCCGAAACCGTAATGACAAAAACTATCAAAATAAGCGCTCATGGTTCCTTCAGTGGTAACGCTGAAGGCGGTCTATTACGGGCCGGGGAAAACCTGAGCGCTTTTCTTTTTCAGAAAGGGGGTAATTATGAGCGTTAAAGTCAGAGAAAGGCCGAAGGGATCGGGGACATGGTGGATATTCATTGACCATCAGGGGAAACGAAAATCCAAGAAGATCGGCAAGGATAAGCGCTTGGCAACCGAAGCCGCGAAGGTAATTCAGGCTAAGCTGGTCATGGGTGATGTCGGCATTAAGGAGAAGCAATCACTTCCCGTATTCAAGGACTATGCTCAACAATGGCTTGAAGGGTATGTCCGGCCGTTGAGAAAACCAAGCACCTGTGAACGATACGAACAGGCGATGAAGCATATCCTTCCCTTGATCGGCAATAAGCCGATGGATCAGATTACAAAGGGGGATGTCCGGGATGTTCTTCTGAGCATTTACAGACAGGGGCTTTCCAATTCAACGGTAAGCATTGCTAGGGATGTGATAAGCGGGCCTTTTGGCCATGCGGTTGATGCGGAAATGCTTCAAGTCAATCCTGCTATCGGTATCCTGAAGCGGCTTAACCTGGAAAGACAAAAGCGGCTTTCCGTTGAGCCATTGACAAGGGATGAAGTTGATCTATTCCTTACAACCTGTCAAAACCGATACCCGGAGTATTACGAGTTTTTCCTTTGCGCTTTCAGAACAGGAATGAGGCTTGGAGAGCTGATAGCCTTGCATTGGGGAGACATCGACTTCAATGGTAAGTTTATTGTGGTAAGGCGGTCTTATAGGCGCGGCTTGGTGGACACTACCAAGACCGGCAAGGAAAGACGCGTTGATATGTCGGACCAGTTAGAGGCGGCCTTAAGGAGCCTATTGACAAGGCGGAAACGGGAAGCCTTGAGCATGGGCAAGGGGGAGCCGGTTGAGATCGTATTCCATCAGGCCGGAGATTACCTTCCTCAAAACAGCGTCCGGAATTTCTTTAAGCGGGTTCTGAGAAAGGCTGGCCTTCGAGAGATACGAATTCATGATATGCGGCATACCTTTGCTTCCCTTCTTTTGAGCAACGGGGAAAGTCCGGTTTACGTCAAGGAACAGCTTGGACATTCGAGTATTTCAATCACGGTTGACATCTACGGGCATTTAATTCCATCATCCAATCGGAAGGCTGTAAACTGGTTGGATTCGCAACTTTCCGCAACCCATCCGCAACCTGCCAAAATAGAAAAGCCGCAAGTAGTTGACCTTGCAGCTAATTCCTGATGATAGGTGCCGAGGGACAGAATCGAACTGCCGACACGCGGATTTTCAGTCCGCTGCTCTACCGACTGAGCTACCTCGGCAATGAATGGGAATCATTTCAAAGGTGAAAAAGTTACTAATCAAAGGTGATTTCTTTGTCAATATCTTTTTGACCGGCGTGGCCGATGTCTCCAAAAAGATACTGAATTAAAACGCTGGAAACAACGGCAGCGGTTTCCGCCTTCAGGATTCGAGGCCCAAGGGATACCGTCGAAAAACCGCAAGCCCTTGCTTTTTCGATTTCCTTCAGACTGAACCCACCTTCAGGCCCTAAAAGGGCAATGATTTTTTTAGGATTTTGATTGAAATTGTTCAAAACCGCTTGAAAGGATAGGGTTTCCTCTTCGAAGAACAGGATTTTATAGTCGCACGTCTTTCCGATCTCGAGGCATTCCACAAAAGTCAGGAGAGAGCTGATTCTCATCGGCGTGCTTCGCCTGCACTGTTTCATGGCTTCAATGACGATTTTGTCCCAGCGCTCTTTTCTGGCCATGAAACGTATTAAATCCGGGTTTGATACCGAACGTTCGGAAACAAAGGGAATCCACATCGAAACTCCGAGTTCAGTGAGTTGCCGAGCCAACATGTCCATTTTTTTATCTTTAAGAAGCGCCTGGGCGAGGATGATCTCAACCGGTGATTCGCTTTTCGGGAAGTGCTCTCCGATGATGTCGAATCGAACCTCCTGGTTTAAAAGAAAGGATATCCGCGCTTCATATTCTTCGCCGGTTCCGTCAAAAAGGAGGACCCGATCCCCCGGCTTCATTCGAAGCACGGTAGCGATATGGTTTGCTTCAGAGCCGATAATGGCCGGGTTCTTTCCGAAAATCGCTTCCTTTTTTATAAAAAAACGTCGCATCGGCGCTCCACGCTTGAATCCGTATTATTTATCAACTATTTTGCATATTATCCATACTTTATCAATCACCAAACGTATTGACATCATATAGGGTCTTTGTTAACATATTTAATTGTTTCGATTGATAAAATTGATGGCTTCGTAAAAAGTCCATTTGCTGCGTTACGCTGCATCCTTCGTCATTGCGGCGTACATCGTAAGTACGCCTCCTTCCTCAGGATTTGCGCGCCTTGCACCTGGAGCTTTTTACTTTGCCATCGGTCTTGATGAGTTTTTACGAATTCATCAAAATTGATATGATCATAAAAAACCGGAAAAATGTTGGAGGGTTTTAGTTACCATGGAGGAAAAGGAGAATCCCGATCTTTCCCCCGGTGATTCAGGCCATCCCGCCGATGCCGGTATTCGAAATGAGAATTCGTCAGACGATGCCGAAAACGTGATTATCCTGACCAATCGGGTGGAGTCTCAATCCGCTCTTCCTTCCATCCCAACGGCGGAGTTGGAAGGAGTTCTTGAGCGTGTTATCACGAAACGTTTTTCCGATAAGATTGAACGAATGGTCATCGAAGTAATTGAAAAATTTGTAACAAAAGAAATCGAAAAGATTAAGGATTTGATATTAAATGAGTTAAATGAAGAAAAAAAATAGGCTATTGAAAACGAATTGTGATCGTACTCAGGGGGTTATCATGATAATCCCCTTTTTCAATTTTTAAAATACTGAGAAGCCGTTAAACCGGATCAGTCCAAAAAAGACAGGAGCTTCCCTTAATGAGCGAAAAGGCATTAGACAAAAGCTATGAGCCCCACGATGTGGAGAAACGATGGTATCTGTTCTGGGAAGAAAGCCATCTTTTTGAAGCAGATGAAAAAAGTGCAGCGCCCGGTTACTCCATTGTGATCCCTCCACCGAACGTGACAGGGGTTCTCCATATGGGGCATGCACTCAACAATACGTTGCAGGATATCCTTTGCCGGTATCGACGGTTGCGTGGCGACAACGTTCTCTGGATGCCGGGGACCGATCATGCAGGGATAGCCACTCAAAATGTTGTGGAAAAAAAGCTTGCCGAGGAGGGGCTCAACCGACATCAACTCGGAAGAGACAAGTTTATTGAAGCGGTATGGGAATGGCGTAAAAAATATGGGAGCGCCATCACCGGCCAACTAAAGCGATTGGGAGCCTCATGCGACTGGAAACGGGAGCGGTTCACCATGGACAAGGGGCTTTCCATGGCGGTTCGGAAAGTATTTGTGGAGCTTTTCCGGGAAGGCCTGATCTACCGCGGCAATTACATCACCAACTGGTGCCCCCGATGCCGGACGGCCCTCGCGGATTTGGAAGTGGAGCACGAAGAACACAATGGGCACCTGTATCATATCCGTTATCCGGAGGAGAACGGTAAAGGAGGGGTAATCATTGCTACGACCCGCCCTGAGACCATGCTGGGGGATACAGCTGTGGCGGTGAATCCCGAGGATGACCGATACCGTAATCTGGCGTTTCAACACGTGGTTCTCCCGTTAATGAATCGTGTCATTCCGATGATCAGGGATGATTATGTGGACCGATCATTCGGGACAGGAGCCCTTAAGATCACACCGGCCCATGATCCGAATGATTTTGAAATCGGTATTCGTCATCAATTGCCCGGTATTAAAGTCATCGGCGAAGATGGAATGATGACCCCTGAGGCGGGAGCATATGCCGGAATGGATCGTTTTCAATGCCGGGAATCGATTGTCAGGGATTTGAAAAAAGAGGGGCTCCTGGTCAGGATGGAACCTTACAAGCACAGCATCGGGCATTGCTACCGATGCAGAACGCTTGTTGAACCGAACTTTTCCAGACAATGGTTTGTTCGGACCAGGCCGCTCGCGGCAAAAGCCATGGAGGCGGTGAGGGATGGACGAACCCGAATCATCCCGGACATCTGGGTAAAGACCTACTTTGAGTGGATGGAAAATATAAAAGACTGGTGCATCTCGCGTCAGATCTGGTGGGGGCACCAGATCCCGGCATGGACCTGCCGGAAGTGTGAAGAATTAATTGTCTCTGTGGACGATCCGGATAGATGCCCTTCCTGCGGGGAAGAGAATCCGGTCCAGGAAACCGACGTGCTGGATACCTGGTTCAGCTCGGCCCTCTGGCCGTTTTCGACGATGGGGTGGCCGGAAAAAACCCCTCTTCTAGAAAAGTTTTATCCCACGTCCGTTTTGGTTACCGGATTCGACATCCTATTTTTTTGGGTGGCGCGGATGATGATGATGGGAATCCATTTCATGAAAGCGGTCCCTTTCAAGGATGTATATGTTCATGCCCTGGTGCGGGATGAAGAAGGTAAAAAGATGAGCAAGTCATCCGGAAATGTCATCGACCCCATCGATATCATCGAAAAATACGGAACCGATGCATTCCGGTTCACACTTGCGGCGTTTGCCGCCCAGGGGCGAGATGTCAAAATGTCTGAAAAGCGGGTTGAAGGATACCGCCATTTCATGAACAAGCTCTGGAATGCGGCACGGTTTTCCTTAATGCACATTGACAGAAGATTCGATCCTCCGAAACCAGAAGGCCTGTCTCTTCCGGACCGGTGGATTCTATCCAGGATGATTCAGGTCTCCCGGGGCGTTGCCGAGGCTCTTGACGCCTATCGATTCAATGATGCGGCAGGAATTATCTACCGGTTTGTCTGGCATGAGTTTTGTGACTGGTACCTCGAGATCATCAAGCCGCTTTTATACGGGGGTTCGAATCCAGCAGAAAAAGAAAAAACATTGGGCGTTTTGAGCCTTGTCCTCTCCAGAACCCTGGTCCTTCTTCACCCCTTTACCCCTTTTATCACCGAAGAGATATGGCAGAAGCTTCCCGGAATTGAACATTCAATTATGAAGGCAGCATTTCCCTTAGACGAAGATCCCGGTTGCGATCGGTTTCTCGACACGAAATCCGAATCCCGGATGATACTCATCCAGGAAATCGTCACGGGGATAAGAAACGTTCGGGGAGAGATGAACATTTCCCCGTCGGTCTATCTGAAGGTGATGGTTCAATCCGATGAACCGGAATTACGAGCCATCATCGATGAATATCGGGAAATGATTATGACCCTTGCTAAATTGGAGTCCTTTTCCATCATGGCACCTGGGAAAAAACCCGGAAAAGCGGCGACGACAGTGGTTAATAGGGCTTCGGTTTTTACATTATTGGAAGGGGTTGTCGATTTTGCCAAGGAATGCGAGCGGCTTGAAAAAGAGATCGGCAAAATCACGGTCGAGCTGGAAGGTGTCTCCAAAAAGATGGATAATGAAGACTTTTTGCACAAGGCACCCCGTGCGGTCGTTGAAAAAACGAGGATCCGGCGCGGCTCCCTTTTTGAAAAAAAAGAAAAATTCAAGCTTTTTCTAAGCCGGATCAAGGAAATGGAAAGGTGAAGCCATGACGCTTTCAATAAAACGCCTTATTGAGATGGCCCTGGAAGAAGATATCGGCACCCAGGATATTACCACGGATCTTTTGATCGACCCGGATCAGCAAGGTATGGGAGTCATATTTGCAAAAGAGGCCGTCGTGGTGGCTGGAATCCATGTGGCCAAAGAGGTATTTCTCTGCCTGGATGCGGACGTGAGAGTTCGATTCAGGTGTTCGGATGGAGATGCCTTGGAGGCGGGAAGGAGCATTCTGGAAGCGGAAGGGCGGATCCGTTCCCTTTTAACAGGAGAACGGACGGTATTAAATTTTCTCCAGAGGCTTTCCGGAATAGCTACGTGGGTTCGTTCTCATGTGGGCATGATTAAGGAGACATCTGTTCGGCTGGTCGACACCCGAAAAACCACGCCCGGATGGCGAGCACTGGAAAAATATGCGGTCAGAATGGGCGGAGCGCATAACCATCGGATGGGACTGTATGATGGGATTCTCATCAAGGACAACCATATCCAGTCATGCGGCTCAGTCCGTGAGGCGATCGCCCGGATTCGAGAGAAGGCGCCCCATCTGTTAAAAATAGAAGTTGAAGCTTCCGATTTGGACCAGGTCAAAGAGGCGCTGGAAGCGGGCGCCGAAGTGATCATGCTGGACAATATGGATATCCAAACCATCAGGGAAGCTGTTTTTCTGATCGACAGAAGAGCGGTGATTGAAGTTTCCGGACGGGTTGCGAAAGAAGATCTTCGGATGCTTGTTGATGCAGGGGTGGATATCATTTCAATGGGCGCGTTGACCCACTCGGCACGCTCCGTCGATTTGAGTATGGATATTCGTCCGGTTACAAGTCGTCCGACCGGGAGATGATTGGAGATATGGATCGGCCATGATACCGATTCGCGATACAACTCCTTCGAAGAATTTCCCTATTGTCAACAATCTCCTCATCGGTGTGAATGTAGTTGTCTATCTTATCCAAATGACGCACGGAGGAGACCTGAATCGGTTCATATATATCTACGGACTGGTTCCTGCCCGTTATTCCGTCGACCGCATCTCTTCCTATTTTTCGATCGGGCAACAGCTCTTTTCCCTGATTTCATTTATGTTCCTTCATGGAGGGTTCCTTCACCTTTTGGGAAATATGTGGTCCCTTTACATTTTCGGAGACAATGTGGAAGACCGGATGGGCTCCATCCGGTATCTGGCCTTTTATTTATTGTGCGGATTGGCTTCCGGTTTATTCCATTTGTTCATTAATCTCGATTCGAACATTCCGACCATCGGAGCAAGCGGAGCCATTGCAGGGGTGATGGGCGCCTATTTTCTCATGTTTCCGGGATCTAAAGTGCTGACATTGATCCCTATCCTGTTCATCCCCTATTTCATCGAGGTTCCGGCATTTCTATTTCTCGGTATCTGGTTTGTTTTCCAATTTCTGAGCGCAGCCGGAAGTCATGGGAATATCGGAGGAATCGCGTGGTGGGCGCATATTGGAGGGTTTTTATTCGGCATGGTCTTCCTTAAAATTTTCGGTTCGCTCCCTTCCTCAGGATTTACTGAAAAAGTGCGCCGTGTAACAGAAAGAAAAACCTCTCATCGATTGCAGGTGATTCATCCCTCAGCCCCCGGCGATGATCTCCATCTTCATGGGATCATTCAGATCACTCCGTTTGAAGCTTACACCGGGACTCATAAGCTGGTCAATATCCCCTGGGGTTTTCAAAAGCGTCTCTTCCGCGTGGCTGTCCCGCCTGGAACCAAAGAGGGGAGCAGGCTCAGGCTTAAGGGAGAAGGGAAGTGGGCAAAAGATGGAACAAGGGGGGATCTTTTGTTAACGGTTTCCATCAAGTGACAGGTAAGGGGACGGGGATGCGTTCGCTTTAACCGCATCGGGCGAACTCAGGCCGGAGGTTCGGAAAGAATGAGTGAAACCGTATTTCTGCCCATCCGCTTGGAGTCGTACATGGCTCTATCGGATCTTTTGATAAAATCCGCAATATCTTCTTTGGGAATGCACTCGGAAACACCGATGGAGACGGTAACGACTCCTCTCTCTTTTCCGGACGGAATAAACGGAATAAAAGGTTCTGTCTCAATCGTCGTCCTGATCCGCTGAGCCACCACGATTGCTTCTTTGGCGTTTGTTTCAGGCAAAATGATGGTAAATTCCTCGCCTCCGTAACGATAGGCGGAATCCATTTTTCTCAAGCAGATTTTAATGATTTCACCGATCCTTCTTAAAACCTTATCTCCTTCCAGGTGACCATAAGAATCGTTGAAATGCTTGAAGTTATCGATATCCAGCAGGAGAAGAGAAAGCTTGTGGTTATAGCGGACGGTTCGATCCACCTCCAATTGAAGTTGGTTGTAAAAGTGCCTGGAGTTAAACAGCTTTGTGAGACCGTCGATGGTTGCCAGTTCTTTTAGCTTTTCCAGAATCCGATTGCGTTCCATGTTCAGTTCGCGTTCTCTCCGAACCCGTTTAATTCTCAAATGAATCTCTTCAAAGCGGAACGGTTTGAAGATAAAGTCGCTTGCGCCTTTTTTAATGGCATCCTCATAGGAATGTTCCATATGGTGACCGGTCATCAGAATGACATCGACGTTGTGATTTTTTTTGATGATTTCGGTTAGATCAAGTCCGCTCATTCCGGGGAGGACGATATCGACGATGACGATCTGAATAGTATTATGCTTTAAAATTTCAAGCGCATTTTCAGCATTAGAAGCGACTTCCGGCTGATATCCGGATATTTCGAGATAATCGCTCAGGCTGTCCAGAAGAGCCATATCGTCATCGACAATTAAAATACGAGGTGAGTTTTCAGGCATTTGAATAAGATCCGTATGGGTGACGGCCGTTAGATGGGAATCGGTGCATGCCCCTTTCCCGAATGAAGTTGACATCCTTGAGTGGATCGAATATCTTTAAAAAAGTTAGATTAAATTAAAAAAAAAGAAATGTCAAATATCAGATGAATCAGAATGCCAAATTTGGCGCATTCAATGTCCAGCCGACTTATAAACTCAGATTTTAACCCTCATATCCTGTCATCAGCTTGAATATCCGATGAAACAGATTCGCAACTTCAGCATCATCGCCCATATCGATCATGGGAAGTCAACTCTTTCCGATCGGTTGATTCAGAAATCCAAGATCATTGCGGATCGCGATTTTCGCGACCAGATTCTGGACAATATGGACATCGAACGGGAAAGAGGGATTACGATAAAAAGCCAAACCGTATGCTTGCCGTATGTGGCACCGGACGGGAGTTCATACCTTCTCAACCTCATCGATACTCCGGGTCATGTGGACTTTACCTATGAGGTTTCACGAGCTCTTGCATCATGCGAAGGGGCCATTCTTCTTGTAGATGCCACACAGGGCGTTGAAGCCCAGACGCTGGCCAATCTGTTTCTTGCCATGGAACATGAGCTCGAAATTATCCCGGTCATCAATAAGATCGATCTTCCGTCCGCCGATATCGATCGGACCAGAGACCAAATCGATGTCGATCTTGGACTGGATTCAGATTCGGCAATACTGGTTTCCGCCAAGGAAGGGATTGGAATCGAAGAACTTTTTGAGAGGGTCGTCAAGCAGCTTCCTCCACCTCGCGGAAATCCGGATGCGCCGCTGAAAGCCCTGATATTCGACTCCAACTATGATTCCTATCGGGGGACGATTGTCCACATCCGAATCTTCGATGGGGCACTCAAAGCCGGAGACCATATACTTTTTATGTCGAACAGTTCGATTTACCGGGTTGAGGAGGTGGGTATTTTTCAGATCGTTCGAGTTCCGCAAAAGGAGCTTACGACAGGACAGGTGGGGTACCTGATTGCCGGAATCAAAACGGTCAGCGATACCCGCTGCGGGGATACGGTGACGCATCGGGACCGCCCGTGCGATGCGCCGATGCCTGGATTCAAGGAGGCCAAACCGGTCGTATTTTCTTCCATTTATCCAACGGCATCCGATGAATACGAAAACCTATCCATTGCGCTGGAAAAACTCAAACTCAATGACGCCTCCCTGCTATATGAAAAAGATACGTCGGCTGCCTTGGGGTTCGGTTTCCGGTGCGGGTTCCTGGGCCTTCTTCATATGGAAGTCGTTCAGGAAAGACTTGAAAGGGAATATGATCTTTCGCTCATATTAACGGCACCCACTGTCCGGTATGAAATCACCACCCGAGACGGCCATCCCCAGTTTATCGATAATCCGGCTCACTATCCGGATCCGATGAGCATCATCCTGACGAAAGAACCGTTTATCCGGGCAACCATCATTGGTCCCGACCGGTATATGGGCGCTATCATGAAACTCTGTCTGGACAGGCGAGGAATCAACGTCACTTATCAGTATCTGACAAGCAATCGCCTGGAAATGATCTTCGAACTCCCGCTGGCGGAAGTCATTTACGATTTTTACGACAAACTGAAGTCCATCACGCAAGGATATGGTTCATTCGATTACGAGGTCATCGATTTGAGAGAAACGGATCTGGTCAAACTCGATATCCTGATCAATGGGGAACGGGTAGATGCCTTTTCTCAACTGGTTCACCGGGACCGTGTAGTGGAAAGGGCCCAGTTTGTATGCGAGCGCCTCAGGGAGGAGATTCCACGCCAGATGTTCAAAGTGGCCATCCAGGGTGCCATCGGTTCCAAGATCATCGCCAGGAAAACGCTCTCTCCTTTCCGAAAGGATGTTACAGCAAAATGCTATGGAGGCGATATCACCCGGAAACGGAAACTCCTTGAAAAACAAAAGAAAGGGAAAAAGCGGATGAAGATGGTTGGGCAGGTCATGATCCCGCAATCCGCCTTTCTTTCGATTCTCAAGACAAAGGAAGATTGAAACCTTCGGATTTCCTTTTGCCGGCATCGTTCAATCCCGCTTGTAATCACCGCCATTCCGATAAGGCCGTATTCCAAAGCCATTACAGGAGTCCCTGAACCTCAAGAAGAGCTTCAATACAAGCCGTTGGCCTCCGTTCTGGAAGGCGTCAGGCTATGGAATCCGTTGTTGATCATCGAATATCGGGGAAAACGGTCGGAACTTCCCGTGAATAAAAAACATCCTTAAAATGGGAGATAAGGAAATTCAGATGGAAGGGGTGGTGGTCCATGTGGGAGGCGATCCGCTGCTGGGAGTATCCCCTGTGTTCCATGAACCCTGGGAAATAAGCGCCAAAGTAAGCGTAAATAAGAAAAAAAGATGAGATACAAACAATAGGAAGGCCGACTACCCGGCGTGCCGCTTCCAGGGTGAACAGAAGACCGAAGCCCGCGAAGAGATAATTCATAGCCGAATAATCCCCTTCGGCCTCCATGATACGGGTATAATTAAATGCCACACAACAAGAGTTATTTCCTGATCACTCGGTTGACGATGGATCCGATTTTTTCGATCCGGCATTCCACCACATCCCCTGCCTTTAGAAGAACCGGCGGTTTTCTAAAGATGCCGACTCCGGCCGGAGTTCCGGTTGAAATGATATCGCCTGGAAAAAGAGTAATATCTTCGCTCACGAACTCGATGATGGCTTCAATGTTGAACAGCATTTCACTCGTGTTCCCCTCCTGCATTAATGTGCCGTTTACGAGGGTCGTCAATTTCAGATGATAGGGATCACTGATTTCATCCGGAGTCACAAGTGAGGGACCAAGGGGTGCAAAGGAGTCGAACGATTTGCCTCTGAACCATTGAGAATCGGAAAACTGAGCCTCTCTTCCCGACACGTCGTTCATAATGGAAAAGCCGGCGATGTACCCGAATGCCGCATTTTTTTTGATCCGTTTCCCCTCTTTTCCGATGATGACGGCCAGTTCGACTTCCCAATCCACCTGGCCGCTTCCTTCGGGTAAAAGGATCGGATCATAGGGACCGTTCAGTGCACTTGGTGCCTTGCCGAATAACACTGGTTTATCCGGAGGTTTAAATCCCCCTTCTTTTGCATGTTCCGGATAATTTTTCCCTAGACAGATGATCTTTGATGGCCGGTCAACCGGGCTGCCCCATCGGACTTCTAAAAGCTCCCCCGGATGATCGATTTTCCTAATTTTTTCGATCCATCCCTCTCTGAAGAAGCTTTCCCCGATATCCGGAATATCCGGATATCGGAGACGGAGATCGATAATCCTGCCATCTCGGATTAGCCCCGGCCTCTCCCGACCCTTTTCGCCGAATCGGATCAATCTCATAATAAGACCTCTCTTTTTTTTGCGCTATCCTGAGCGCATTTTTTTCCGTACCAGTCGATTTGCCGGCAAATTCCCCGGATGATGCTTACCTCTCTTGCTCTCAATTGAAAACGCGTGAAAAAATGCCTTATTTTATCCATCCAGTAATCCGGATTCTCCGGATTGATGTAATTAATCCGGACGAGGATATCCTTGACCTGTTCATACATTCCATCCAGTTCCCACCTGCTTGCCAGCCGGTGGACGTACTCAGAGCGCTCTGCTCCCGCCGCATGAAGTTCATAGCACAGGATCATCACCGCCTGGGCCAAATTTATGGAAGAAAATTCGGAAGTCGGAATATTCACCAATGAATGGCAAAGTCGAATCTCCTCATTTGAAAGGCCTTTATCTTCAGGGCCGAAAAGAATGGCGATACGGTTATTTTGGGATATGGGGATAAGGTGTCTTGCCACGGCAGGCGGAGATTGAACAGACCGGCGTATTCCACCCAGGCGTGCGGTGGTTCCGACCACGTAATGAAACGGTGCAAGAGCTTTTTTCAAATCGTCTGAAACATCCATCTCCTCTACCACATCGATTGCGGCATGCGTCGCCATTTTCAGCACTGTTGACAGATCACAATTTTTTGGAGAGACGACGACAAGGTTCCGTATCCCCATGTTTTTAATGGCCCTGGCTGCAGCTCCGATATTTTCAGGAAAACGGGGCTGATGAAGGATAATGGTCACATGGTCCAGATGAATGCGTTCAGGCATCAGGAGACGATTTCAAACCGATTAAAAAAATAGCCGATTTCAAAGGTCGCCGATTCGGGGGAGTCAGAGCCGTGGACCACGTTTTTTTCAATTTCCGAAGCAAAATCCCTTCGAATGGTCCCCGGTTCTGCATTTTTTGGGTCGGTCGCTCCCATCAGTTTCCGGTTTTTTTCAATGATGTTCTCCCCTTCCAGCACCATGACCACCACCGGTCCGCTTGACATAAAACGGGTCAGGCTGTTAAAAAAGGGCTTATTCCGGTGCACGTAATAAAATCCTTCGGCCTGTGCTTGAGTCATTCGGATCATTTTCATCCCGGCGACATGAATACCGTTTTTTTCAAACCGACCGACCACCTCACCGATAAGGCCTCGGGATACACCATCGGGTTTGATGATTGAAAGCGTTCTTTGCATATGATATCTTCCTTTCATAAGTTGCAGATCTGGAATTGAGGTGGCATAGCAGAGACGTCATTTCAAGTCAATCGTTGCGCATTATGGTAACATCAAGGATTAAATCGAGATGGACCGGGTTGACAGCAAATCGGCTGAAAATTAATATCCGTTCCAAAATAATGGCAATGATAAAAAAATACGTATGAGGACGATACCATGCCGATTTATGAATTTTATTGCAGTCATTGCAACACGATCTTTAATTTTTTTTCCCGTTCGGTAAATACAGGGAAAAAACCCGATTGCCCGAAGTGCAAAACAGTTCGATTGAGCCGACAGATGTCGCGATTTGCCGTTACCGGAAAAGCGAAAGAGGAAAGCGACATGGGAAATCTTCCCTTCGATGAAAGCAAAATGGAAAGAGCCATGAATGTCCTGGCCGGTGAAGCCGACAAAATCAATGAAAATGATCCAAGGCAGGCCGTCAATCTGATGCGCAAACTCACGGATATGACCGGCCTTCAGCTTGGTCCGGGCATGCAGGAAGCGTTAAACCGGATGGAAAGCGGAGAGGATCCGGAACAGATTGAGGCAGAAATGGGAGACCTTTTTGAGGGAGAGGAACCCTTCATTCTCCCTGATAAAAAGGGGAAAAGATCAATAAGTCTAACGCCTCCTCCCCGAAGGGATGAAACCCTTTATGATTTGTGAAGCGTTTTAAAGGTCGGAGATCCTCATGGAAAAAGAGGTCCTTGATCGCATCAAAATCACAAGGGGTGATATCACAAAACTCAATGTGGATGCCATCGTGAATGCTGCCAATTCGTCCCTTTTGGGGGGCGGAGGAGTTGACGGAGCCATTCACCGGGCGGCCGGTCCGGAACTTTTAGTCGAATGCCGGCAGCTGGGCGGATGCCCCACCGGTGAAGTCCGGATAACCAGGGGATATCATCTCCCGGCCCGCTATGTCATCCATGCGGTTGGACCGGTTTATCGGGGAAGGCCTGAGGAGAGTCGGCTTTTATCCCAATGTTATCAAAATGCTCTGCGCCTGGCCGAACAGCATGGCCTTTCATCCATCGCTTTTCCGGCGATCAGTTGTGGGGCGTATGGGTACCCCATTGAAGAAGCCTGCAAGATTGCAATCAGCACCACATGTGGGTTTCTGCGAATCCACCAGGGTATTCAACAGGTCGTTTTCATTCTCTTTTCCGAAGATGACTATCGCATCTATCAGAAGAATTTGGAATACATCAGGAGCTCCGAATAACGCATTATCTCATTGACAAAAATTGTTTTCGTGACTACCGTTAACCCGTTAAGCGAAATGCTAACGATTACAGGTTCCGCAAGCCATGGGAATAAATAACAGGAGGATTACATGTTGGAGGTAACAAAATCGGCAACGGATCAGATTGCCGAGTATTTCAAAGGCAAGGAAGTTTCACCCATTCGGATATTTCTGCATGAGGGGGGTTGAGGGGGACCGTCTCTTGCAATGGCTCTGGACGAGCCGAAAGATGCGGATGAGCTTTTTGACATTGACGGATTTAAATACATCGTCGATCGAGATTTCATGGAGAGGGCCAAGCAGATAATAGTGGATTTCCAGGAGGTGGGATTCAAATTAACCTCCAACCTAAAATTTGATGCTTCATGCGGAGGATGCGGTACATCTGATACCTGCGGGCATTGAGTCACAACGTTGACAAAAAGACCGACGAGGCAATACCCATACAGGGCGTTGCCTCGTTTTTATTGATGGCTTCGTAAAAAGTCCACTTGCTGCGTTGCGATGCATCCTTCGTCATTGCGGCGTACCTCGTAAGTACGCCTCATTCCTCAGGATTTGCGCGCCTTGCATCTGAAGCTTTTTACTTTGCCATCCCAATTTTAGACTTTTTACGGATTCATCTTTATTGAATCAAAGCGAAAAACGGTGATCGGTCCAAATGCGCAATCCCCTTTAAAAAGATTCTGACGAATCCAGGAGAGGCAAGATATGAAGATTATGATTGCCGGCGGCAGCGGATTTATCGGAAATCGTCTGACGGAATTCTTTTTAGAAAAAGGATATCGTGTGACGGCGATGGGAACCCGGTCAGCGCATTCGGCTGTTCATTCCGACCGGTTTCAATACATTTCAGCGGATCTGTCCCGGAAGGGTCCATGGCAATCGGCGTTAGCGGATGTCGATGTCATTATCAATCTGGCGGGGAAAAGCATTTTTCAACGGTGGACTAAGGAGTATAAGGGGCATATTTATGCGAGCCGGATTCTGTCCACCCGGAATCTGGTCGAGGGGCTTTCTTCAATAAGCAGGGTGACCCTAATGAACGCCTCTGCCTGTGGATACTATGGTGACAGGGGAAATGAAATATTAAATGAAGATGAGCCGCCGGGTAACGATTTTCTGGCAGGAGTAGCCCGGGACTGGGAAAAAGAGGCAAAAAAAGGGGAGGAAAAGGGAGCGCGCGTGATATGCGCCCGATTCGGCATTGTCCTTGGGAGAGGAGGGGGTGCGATTGAAAAGATGGCATTCCCGTTCAAATTTTTTATTGGAGGACCGCAAGGGAATGGAACCCAATGGTTTTCATGGATTCATATGGATGACCTGTGTTCGGCCATGGAATGTGTCATAAAAAATGGGCTCATTTCCGGTCCGGTGAACTTCTGCTCACCTGAGCCGATACAAAACAGAGAATTATCAAGAATACTGGGAAAACTCCTCAATAGACCCTCATTTATGCCGACACCCGGATGGATGATACGGGCGATTTTGGGCGAATTCGGGTCCTCTCTCCTTTCAAGCCAGCGATGTGTCCCGCACAAACTTCTGGACGGCGGATATCGATTCAAATATCCAGACCCGGAGGGTGCGATCCGGGAAATTTTTCAAATTAAACCATGATCGGTTTTAGCGGCGAAAAACATGGATCCGATCACTCATTTGACATCCGGAGTATTAACCGCCCAGGCGGTTCGCCCATCGACCCACAACCGCTGGTTTTTTTTGTTTTGCATCATCGGCTCCTTGATTCCGGACATCGATAATCTGGCTGGACTTATCGGCCCGGAATTTTACCTGATCCATCATCGAGGGATAACCCATTCCCTGTTGGGCGGACTCGCCATGTCCTTCCTTCTGGCATTCGGATATGTCGCGCTGAACCGGTCATCCTCGTTTAAAAGAAGCCTTGCTGTCGCATCCTTTCTGATTGCTCTCCATATTTTTTTAGACATCATCACATCGTATGGGACTCAGATTTTTTATCCGTTCAGCCGGTTCAGGTATGAGCTGGCCTCGGTATTTATCGTCGATCCGGTTTACACCCTTTCATTAATCGGTGTCTTGGCAAGTTCTTTCGCGTTCAAAAGGAATAGGGCTCGAATCGCCGTTCTTGGGCTGGTCTGGCTTGTGATTTACCCTGCGATTGGATATGCTTTCCGGTATCAGATTCAAAACCGCATTGAGAGAGAAATTCGGGAAAACGGGCTTGACTACCAGCAGGTACATGTCATTCCTGAGGCGTTATCCCCCATTCAATGGAAGGTCATTCTGGAGGATCGGCATTACTATTATCTCGGAAACACACGGTTGATGGGAAAGAACGATCAAATTCAATATGAACGATATCAAAAGGCGGATCTCGCGTTGCTCAAAACATTTGGGGAGAAAGTTTCTTTTTTCAAGACCTATGCCTGGTTTGCGTTGTACCCGGTAATGAAAATCACCAACCAGGATGCTCACACAATGGTTACGTTTGGTGATCTGCGTTTTATCAGTACCTTGAGCTTTCTAAAAAACAGGACCCAGAAGAACGGGTTGCCTTTTTCACTGAGCGCGTTATTGGATGATGACCGAAACCTCGTCGGATTTACCTATCGCAAACCCGGAGGCGCTCAAATTATTCAGCATTTGGAATAGAAAGGGACAAGTTATGTCGTTGTGGGGGTATTTTTTCTCATTTGGAATACTATTTGTGGCGTTTTTTCTGCTTTATATTACCCGATATCGACGAAGGGAAACCGATAACAGGATCCCCACCTACATTTGCAGCGAATGCGGAGAACACCACTGCTCCTGCCGCAAGGAAGAGGAGCTAAAGGGCGGACGGAAAATAGACCAAACAGGCGGAGGGAAAGAATGAATGAGTTTATGGAGATCGTCAAAGGGAGAAGAAGCGTCCGGAAGTATGAAGAGAGGGAGATCCCCGAGGAAATGCTGAACGAAGTTCTTGAATCGGTCAGATGGTCCCCATCATGGGCAAATACCCAATGCTGGGAGGTGGTGGTGGTTAAAGACCATGGGATCAAGGAGCAATTGCAGGCGACGCTTCCCGAGAAGGGAAACCCGGCGAAAACCGCCATGATCCAGGCCCCGGTGGTCCTAGCCCTTTGCGGCAGATTGAAAAGCTCGGGCTTTTACAAAGAGCAGGCCGCCACCAAGTTCGGCGACTGGTTCATGTTCGACCTCGGAATAGCCGCCCAAACCCTTTGTCTTTGCGCGAATCATCTTGGACTCGGAACCGTCATCGTAGGCCTTTTTAATCATGACCGTGCAAGACAAATCCTGAAAGTTCCCGAAGGGGTCGAGCTGGTGACGCTCATCCCCATCGGGTATCCGGTGAAAAAGTCCGATGCCCCCAAACGCAAGGAACTTACGGAATTTGTTCATATCAATACACTCTGATGGCAATGACCGGCCTGTTGCTGCTTGGAATTGATCCTTTTGGGATTTGACACGGGAGATTTATATGGAAAATCGGACTGAACCGCCTGGAAAAAGCGGGTGCGTTCATCGGGTCCACAGAAATGATCCTTTACGACCTGCTGAAACGGGCGGACACCCCCGAATTCCGGAACGCCCTTTCTGTTCTTAAGCGCTTGTAGCCGGGAAGTTCGCATTGAAAGGGAAGGAGAGGAAAGAGACTTCATTTATTCAAAGCGCCTTAATGAAATGGTACGGGCGGTTTCATCGGGATCTCCCCTGGAGAAATACAGGCGATCCTTACGCCATCTGGGTTTCTGAAGTCATGCTGCAACAGACCCAGGTGAAAACGGTGCTCCGGTATTTTTCGAAGTTTTTAAACGCCTTTCCGGATGTCCGGAGCCTGTCCCGTGCCGAATTACAGCATGTATTAAAGGAATGGGAGGGGCTGGGATATTATGCGAGGGCACGTCATTTACACCAGGCCTCGAAGCGGGTGATTGAAGAGCATCAGGGACAAGTCCCGGCGGATCCGGAAGACTTTTCAAAGCTCCCGGGCGTGGGCCCTTACATATCCGCTGCCGTTCTTTCCATCGCCTTTGATATGCCTTTTGCCGTGATAGACGGAAATGTCAAAAGGGTGCTTTCACGGCTCTTTCTGATGGATATGCCCGTCAATTCAGCATCCTCCTATCCTGTTTACGAGGCAACTGCAACCAGACTTCTGGATCCCGGAAATCCGGGCCTTTTCAACCAGGCCGTCATGGAACTGGGGGCATTGATCTGCAAGCCGAAAAAGCCCAATTGCAGGATATGCCCGCTGGAATCCCGCTGCAAGGCATTCCTTTTTGGGAAAGTCGCTGTTTATCCGAAGCGTATGATGAAAAAGAAAACACCCCTCTACCGGATTGCAATCGGGATTGTTGTAAAAAAGGGGCGGATTCTGATTACAAGGCGTCAATCGGAAGGCTTTTTGGGAGGATTATGGGAATTTCCCGGCGGGAAAATCCGGACAAATGAAACCCCTCAATCGGCATGTGTGCGGGAAATCAAAGAAGAGGTCGGTCTCTGTGTGGAAATCGACCGGCATTTAACCCGGGTCAAGCATGCATATAGCCATTTTAAAATTGAAGCCGATGTCTTCATCTGCCGCCACTTATACGGCCGGGTCTATCGAAAAAGTGCTGAGGATCACCGATGGATCACTGTTGATGAGATTGATCGTTATCCATTTCCGGGCGCAAACCGGAAATTTCTTCCTTTTTTAAAAGATACCCTCAGGCCGTACGACGGGAAAAAACCGATATCGACCGGTCGCCGGATAAAGGATTAGCTTTTCCGTTTGCCTTTAGAATTCAATCTGATACATTTGCACGGGCTTTTCGGCAGCCGGATCGGAAACCATCAACAAGGAGGAAACATGACAACCGACCTAGGTAAGGGTCTTGGAGAGTTGACACAGTTTGCCATGAGCGTCATTCATGAGTTGGGTGATGAAGCCTTGTCCTTTTACGGAAAAGGGAAATCCTACCTCAAATTCGATGATGAACTGGTGACACAGGCGGAGATCCATTTGGTCGACCGGTTTGAAAAAAAGATCACAAAACGATTTGCCAATCACCAAGTCTATCGAAGAGATCAACGAATCAATGATTACAGTCACGGCGAGGAGAAATTCCTCTGGGTTTTTGATGCCATCGACGGCGTTGCCAATTTCCAGGCCGGAATTCCTTTGTGGGGTATATCAATATCCTTGTTTGAAAATTTTTGGCCGATTTTTGGAGCGTTTTACATGCCGGCCACAGGGGATCTGTTTCATGCGGTGGGAGGAGATAAAGCGTATTTGGACAAAAAAGAGATTTCGATCTCCGAGCAGGAACGGATCAACAACGAAAGCCTTCTCTTTACCTATTCACGCTTTCATCAGCGTTTTCAATCGACATTTCCCGGTAAAATCCGAAACTTGGGATGCACGGCGGCTCACATCTGTTATGTGGCGATGGGCTGTGCCGAGGCGGCCATCGTAGCGAATGAATCCTATCAGGATTTATCCGCCGTGCAGGTCATCATTGAAGCTGCGGGCGGAAAGATCTTTCATATGGATGGGAGTGCATTTTATTTGAATGATCATTTGAATTCCGGACGGATCGATATTCCTCTTTTGATCGTTTCTCCGGATAACCGGGCTGAGGTGTTGGATTACATCAAGGAAATCTCTTAAACCGCTTTATTGAACATGTTCTGAAATAAAAGGGCGGATGGCTTCGAGTTCGTTGGGCAGGATCGGATGCCATTGAAAACCAAGAAGGGTCAGCCGATTGTCAGCGTGGTTATCCCTACCTTCAATCGCGGATGGATCCTGAAGGAAGCCATCGACAGCGTGTTATCCCAGAACTTCGATGACTTCGAGCTGATCATCATCGACGATGGCTCAACAGACAATACCCGGGATCTCCTGGCGTGTTATGGGGACCGCCTTTTCGTCATCCACCAGCCCAATAAGGGTGTGAGTGCCGCCCGAAACAGAGGGATTTCAGCGGCATCCGGCCGGTATATTGCTTTTTTGGATTCGGACGATCTGTGGCTCCCGAATAAGCTCTTACAGCAATTGACATTTTTTTCTTCAAATCCCAATGCACTCATTTGCCAGACTGAAGAAATTTGGATCAGAAATGGAATCCGGGTGAATCCGAAAAAGAAACACCGGAAATGTTCAGGGATGATCTTTGAACAATCCCTTCCATTATGCCTCGTGAGCCCTTCGGCCGTGATGATGGAACGGTCTCTCTTCCGGATCATCGGTGATTTTGATGAAGACCTTTACGCTTGCGAGGATTATGATCTGTGGCTTCGGGTGAGCTGCCGCTATCCGATCCATCTCATTGATGAGCCTCTTGTCATCAAGCGCAGCGGGCATCGGGATCAACTTTCAAAATCCCGGGGGCTCGACAGGTTTCGGATCCGATCTCTGTTAAAGATCCTAAGAAGCGATCTGCTTTCGAAAACCCAGGCAGACGCCGCCAGAAAAACCCTTTACGAAAAATGCATCATATTTGCCGGCGGGTGTTCGAAGCGCGGACGATTTGATGATTATCGGCAATACATGAACCTCGCCGATCAATATAAGGATCTGCCGGAAAAAGGCTCGGTCATGTCATCCGCTTGATTTCCTGAAGTTTTTCTTCCATCTTTTTCCGTGAAACAGGAAACGGCGTCTTGAGTTCCTGGGCAAACAACGAAACGAAATATTCCTGTATGAGCCAAAAATACTCCTCGACCGCTTTTCGTTTTTCATCGGAAGACGACTCCGAAAGCCCCTCTGCAAGATCTTTCAGGGATGTTGTGAAAACCGCCATTTGATCCTGACGAAAGCGGTCTTTTGCAAGATCGACGATACCTCTTTGACCGCGGATGGCAATGGCTCGGATATACCGGGGAAGTTGGGGGAGTTTTTTTTCATGGTAAATAAGAATAAAGTCCTGCGGAACCAGGCGCGACAAATCGGCCTTAAGTAATTGAAGGAAATTGAGGATGCCGGGGTTATGCCGGTTTGATCGTTCGAGCTGATCCAGGGTCGATCGGGCTTCGTGATAGGATTCAACAACAGGAGAGAGGATTTTAAGAATCTCGGTGCCGCGTGCCCGAATTCGGTTTGAAACGGATTCGGCATAGGTAAAAAAGACGGTCTGAGTGCGGATATTTTTTTTAAACAAATCATTGATGATCTTTTGTAAAATAATTTCCTGCATTCGGCTGGGACCGCCGAAAAAAACCGTGTGATTTGCGAGTTCTTTTGACACGGAAAGGAATTTTTTTAAAAATTTGAGCTCTTTTGCAAAAAAGACGGCAAGCAATACAGCCACTCCGGCCGGATGAGACATAAGCGCCTCGTCATGAAATTCAAACAGGCGCAAATTGACGCAATCTCCGCTTTTCGCCTTCTCAAGACCCGGATAAAAAACCCATTCGATCTGATCTTTGGTTTTTAAAGTGATATTATTCGGAAGGTCGCCAAAATCCCAACGGGTGATTCCGGTTTTTTCCCATCTTTTTTTTTTCGCACTCAAATGGTGCCAGGGCTCGATTTTTTTCAAGTAATCCTGGCTTGTAACAAAGAATATCCGGCGCTCTTCCGGATCGGATCGGTTTGCCGTCAGGGCCGGTAATGTCGATGCGCATGTTGAGATGGGGCGGAAGCGTGGATAACGGCCAGGCCTCTGCCGGGATGTCCACGTTAAGGTGATGATGCAATATGTCGCTGATGAAGTTGATCAGCGGCTGATCTTTTATCTGAGTTTGGGCTACGACGGTTTCAACGGTTTCGGTGATGGGCATAAGCTTTTTGCGCCATTCTCTCGGAAGCCCTTTGATCAGCGTTTTCACTTTTTCTCGAAAAAGGCCCGGAACCAGATATTCGAGAGGCTCTTTCGGTATTATCGGTATCACCGAGAGCGGGATCGAAACCGTAATACCGTCATCTTCTTCGCCTGGGTGAAACCGGTATGTTAACGGAAATATGCTACCTGAAAGAGAGACGGCCTCAGGAAAAAGAGATATCTCCTCGGGATCCGGCATCCGGACGATCAGGTCCTCCATGCTCATCCGCAGGAAATGATCAAATCCGGCTTTAGCGATCGCCTTTTCTAAAGAAGGGGTATCGAAAACGCATTGGAGCCGCTTTTGGTAAAAGGTAAATACCGCCTCTTCACCTGCCGTGAGGTCGCGCCTTCGGAGCTTGTTTTCCAGATCTTTTATGGCTTCCATGATGCGGCTGTTGTGTAGAATGAAAGGAAACGGTTTTTTCAATCCGTTCTTGATGAGGGCTTCACGAATGAATACAGAGCATGCGGTTTTCGGGTCGACGGCGCCGAACGGAACAAGGCGTCCGGCTTCAATGACCAGCCCAAAAAGGCGGACCTGTTCCAACGACATGACTTCTTGCCTGGTTGTTGACCAGTGCGGATTCAGGTAGGAATACCGGCACTGTTTTTCCCCGATTTGCTCCAGCCAGGAAGGGTCGATGTTGGCCGCTGTCCGGGCAAATCGCCGTGTGGTTTCGATCATTTCCGACGCAACGATCCATCTTCCTCCTTTATTAAACAGGCCGGAGCCGGGAAAGAGCATCACTTCCTTTTCCTTGGCAGCTTTGTAGATGTTTTTTTCCTTTTTAACGGCGATGTTGGAGAGAAATCCGGAAAGGACGGATTTATGAACCGCTTCATATAAAAGAGTGTTGTCTGCGACAGACCCGCCGTCCTCCGGGGAGATAACATCCTTATCAAGCATCCCCGTCTCGATTAAAATTTCCGCTATTTGATCATGGATATCCTGCCATTCCCGCATCCGCCTGAAGGAAAGAAAATGCTTCCTGCAAAATTTTTTAAGTTTGGCGGATCCTTTTGTTTCACCGGCATCGTCGTGATATCCGTTCCAGATATGGATGATCGTCATGAAATCCGAAGATGGATCCTCAAAAATCCGGCGGCTCTCCTTGGCCTCTTCTTCTTTTTCGGCGGGTCGTTCTCTTGGATCCTGAATGCTTAACGCAGAAGCGATGACGATGACCTGGCGCATGCACCCTTCTCTCTTGGCTTCAATAAGCATCCGTGAAATCCTGGGATCAACAGGTATCCGCGCCATGAGACGGCCGTCCTTTGTTAAGACAAAACCGTTTGGGGAGTTCTTTTTTTCGATTGCTCCTAAATCCGTCAAAAGGTCATACCCGTCTTGGATGCTCTTTTTCGGAGGAGCGTCAATGAACGGAAAATCGCAGACATCGCCCAATCCTTGGGCGATCATCCTGAGAATTACTTCCGCTAAATTCGATCTCAATATTTCGGGCGGGGTATATAGGGGGCGGGACAGGTAATCCTCTTCGGAAAAGAGGCGGATGCATATGCCGTGCTCCACCCGGCCGCACCTTCCTTTCCGCTGGTCTGCACTGCTTCTTGAAACAGGAACCACGGGAAGTGAGGTAGTCCTTGTGCCGGGCGAGTAGTGAGAGATTCGCGCCAACCCTGTATCCACCACGTATCGAATCCCGGGAATGGTGATGGAGGTCTCCGCCACATTGGTGGCCACGATGATTTTACGCTGAGGCAAGGGCGCAAAAACCCGTTTTTGCTCATCTGCCGACAACCTGGCGTAAAGAGGAAGGATCGAGACATTGCCGAAAGATCTCCCTTCTAAAAGCTCGCAGGTTTCGCGGATGTCCTGTTCGGTGGGCATGAAGACAAGCATGTCTCCAGGATGATTTTTACGAATAATCGCTTCCACGGCGGCTGTTGACATATCGATATGGGTTTCTTCTTCCCGGGGAACAGTTTGGGAAAGGGTTTCGAAGTAGCGGACCGTAACCGGATGCATCCTGCCGGACACCTCGATGATTGGAGCGTTTCCAAATGATTTGGAGAATTTTTCCGTGTCAATGGTGGCGGATGCGATGATCAGTTTTAAATCCTTCCGTTTTGCAAGGAGCTTCTTTAAAATCCCGAGAAGAAAATCGATGTTGAGGCTCCGCTCGTGAGCTTCGTCGACGATGATGGTGTCATAGGCCCAAAGATGGAGATTGCTATGGGCTTCGGCAAGCAGGATTCCGTCAGTCATGATCTTGATGAACGTGTTCTTTCCGGTCTTGTCGTTGAAACGGATTTTGTATCCCACAGATTTTCCCGGTTCTTCCCCCAGCTCTTCGGAAATTCGATGCGATATGGTTATTGCGGCTATACGCCGGGGCTGGGTGCATCCGATCATGCCGTCGATTCCTCTTCCGGCTTCCAAACAAAATTTGGGGATCTGGGTGGTCTTACCGGAACCGGTTTCACCTGAAATGATGACAACCGGATG
>JAZDGS010000015.1:0-37890 GCA_043806755.1 Pseudomonadota bacterium
AGCCCTTTTCCCACCAGGAATTTGAGCTGCTCCTTGAATCGGGTATTTTCAGCCAACGCTTCCACATGGGTTTCCGGGAAGCCCCCCCCGATATAAAGCGCGTGAATCTCCGGGATGATGTCATCACTCAAAGGGCTGATAAAGACCAGTTCCGCGCCCGCTGATTGGAGCGCTTCCATGTTTTCCGGATAATAAAACTGAAACGCGCTGTCTCGAATGATTCCGATTTTAACGGATCCCTTTCTGTTGCCGGAAAGAACACCAACCGATTGTTTTTTCATTTTTCCGCCCGCTTGTATCGGCAAAGCGCCGGCGGCAATCCGTTCCAATGCTCCCAAATCCAGGTAGGTTCGGGCAACCCGCAATGCTTCTTCAATGGATCCTTTCGCCCATTCATGCTCCGGAGTCGGTACAAGGCCCATATGCCGTTCCGGAAACCGTTGCCGGTCGAGTTTCGGAACGACTCCAACGACCGGAATGCCGCAATAGTATTCGATACTTTTTCGCAAAATCGATTCATGTCGCGATCCGGCCACATGATTTAAAATAACCCCTTTGATGTCGACATCCGGATCAAAATGGATGCAGCCGCCGACCACCGCTGCCATGGTGCGGGTCGTCTTGGTGCTGTTGATGCAGAGAATCACCGGAGCATTGAGAAGCTTGGCCAATTCGGCCGTGCTGGTGGTGCCTTTATAGTCAAGGCCGTCGTAAAGACCCCTGTTCCCTTCGATGACCGAGATATCTCCTGCATGGGAATGGCACAGAAAGGATTTAAGAACCGTTCGGGACGGAATCAGGAAGGTGTCCAGATTGTGGCAAGGCCGGCCCGCTGCCAGAGCGAGCCAGCCTGCATCGATATAATCCGGACCTTTCTTAAACGGGATGACGTTTTTCCCCGCGGCACGCCATGCCGCAATCATTCCAACGGACAGCAATGTCTTTCCGGATCCGCCGCGCGAGGCGGCGACCACAATCCTGGGGCATTTCATGACATCTGTCCAACTGGAAAAAACGGCCGGGCGCAGGGGGTTTTGGGTAGAAGGGGTTTTCTAAGCGTGTCGACCTGATTTATTCTCCTTCTTCAGTTGCTGCTTGCTTTCCGACCCCTTTAAGACCATACATGGACGTGCTGCCGCTTGACCAGAATTCGAGAACCTGCTCCTGTATCAATTGATTAACGATCTTCTTGGCATCTCTGGGCTTGGCATCCAGGATTTTGGCCAGATCGTTAAAGTAAAATTTGCTTTTCCCTTTTTTCTTTGAAAGCTCTGAGATGATCAGCTCTTTTGCTTGCGCGTATTCCATGGTTGTATCCTTGCTTTGGGGCGGGAGGCGCTGCCGCCCCCCGCCTGGGTTTTAAATTAGAATTTGAATTGTGTGGTTTGACGCCATGTGAAGTAGGCCGGGTCACGGAAGTCATCAATGAGATGATGGGTGAATTCAAGATCGCAATTCTCAAAGAACCGCTCCCAACCGATCCTCTCCGCCCACTCGCCAAGCCGTTCATACTTCTTCGCACCTTTAGCATAGGCCTCGACGATCTTCTTGATCACAGCGGTGGTCTGCGGCCATCGCGGAGCTTCATTGGGGAGAAACGCCACGACGACTTTGGAGAATTTTGGAGCGCTGACCCGGTTCGACACTTTGCCTCCGGCCATGATGACGATTCCATCACCTACATCATCGGCAAGCGGCATGGCCGGGCACATGGTATAGCAGTTACCGCAGAACATGCATCGTTCATTGTTGACGGAGACGCTGTTCACCTTTTGACCCCCGGGGAGTTCCATTTTGGCCGGCTTGATGGCCGCGGTCGGACAGGCGGCAATCGCCAACGGAATTTCGCACATCTTGTCCAGATACTCATGGTCCAGCATGGGGGGTTTCCGGTGGTATCCCAGAATAGCGATATCCGAACAGTGGACCGCACCGCACATGTTCAGGCAGCAAGCCAACGAAACCCGGAGGTGCGCCGGAAGTCGCATGTTGACGAAATCGTCAAAAAGGACATCCATGGTGGCTTTCACTGGCCCTGAGGCATCGGTAGCCGGAGTATGGCAGTGAATCCATCCCTGGGTATGAATAATGTTGGTGATCCCGGCTCCGGTTCCGCCGACCGGGAATTTGTAGCATCCCCCGGGCTGTTTCCGGCTCATCAGGTCATCCACCAGCGGTTTGACCTTCGACTTTTTATCCACCATGAACTCAATGTTGTTCCGGGTCGTGAATCGGAGATAGCCGCCGCAGTGCTTGTCCGCGATCTCGCAGATTTCACGGAGAAAGCCGATGCTCATCAGGCGCATTCCGCCCACTCTTACCGAGTAGACCTCATCGCCCGATTCCGCGACATGGACAAATACACCGGGTTGAAGGTATTCGTGATACAGCCATTTTCCCTTGTTCTTCGCAATGACCGGCGGATAAAATTCATCATATTTTCTCGGACCGATGTCGGTAATCCGGTCCTTCATCGGACTGCTTGGATCGTAGCCAGAAGATATAAATGCCATGGTCGTTACCCCCTATCTCTTATGATGTTTCCTGAATTCGTTGACGTCGCGCGAAAATCCGCCTTCAACCTCTTCTTCCTTCCAGAAGATGTACGGATTGGATCGCGGTTCCTTCACCATTCTCGGATCCGGTTTCAGGCCGGTGACCTCGATGAGTTTTTGGAGGCCCTGGCGTTTCATGAGCTCTCCAAGACGTTCGCGGTTCTTTCCTTCTTCCATCCACCAGTCCCAAACCTTGCCGATGAAATCTTTGATCTCGTCGTAAGGTTCTTCGACCTTGATAAAGGGAACAGTCATGGTGCCCATCTGAGCGCCGTCGAGAATCGGCGCTTTGGCGCCGGCGAGAATGGATAGGCCTCTGTCCTTTCCGATTCTCAGGGCTCTCGGCATGACATTGATGCAGTGCATGCACCGGGTGCATTCCCGATTGTCGATTTTGAGCTTTTTCCCTTCCAGCCACATGCACTGGGTGGGGCAAAGTTCAAGCACTTCTTTTTTGATATCGAATTTTCCCCAATCCCGGCCCATGTGGGCGCCGGCGTTGGGAACCAGTTCACCGCCGATGTATCCCTGCACCGCCTCCTGGTCGATCCGTATATCGTCCCGCCATGTCCCTATGAAAGACAAGTCCGCTCGAGCAATGGAGGCGACGCAACAGTTGGGGCAACCGTCGAATTTAAACTTAAACTTATACGGGAACGCCGGCCGATGAAGCTCATCTTGATATTCCTTGGTCAGATCGTAGCAGAGCGCCTGGGTGTCATAGCACGCATACTCGCACCGGGCTTCCCCGACGCAATCCGATGGGGTCCTCAGATTGGAGCCTGATCCGCCGAGATCCTGATTGATTCTATGGGTCAACTCGTAAAAAATCTCTTCCAATTGAGGTGTGGTCGTTCCCAAAAAGATGATGTCGCCGGTGGATCCGTGCATATTGGTGAGACCGCTTCCCCGTAATTCCCACAAATCACAAAGCTGTCGCAAATATTCCGTGGTATAGAATTTTCCACCGGGCTGCGCAACCCGCATGGTATGAAAATGGGCCACTCCGGGAAACATCTCCGGCTGGTCACAGTATCTTCCGATGACGCCGCCGCCATAACCGAAAACCCCTACGATGCCGCCATGTTTCCAGTGGGTCCTTCCATGCTTGTAGGACAATTCCAGCAATCCGAGAAGATCATCGCATACATCCGCAGGGACCTGAAAATTGACTTTCTTTTCGTTTTTCGCTCTTCTTGCAGCCTCTTCCTTGATATCAGTTACGAAACTCGGCCATGGGCCGGTTTCCAGCTGATCCAGAAACGGGGTCTTGTGTTTTGCCATTGTTATACCTCCATTGTGATTTAAATTGCCAGATGATCGCTCATTTAAGCAACAGCTTTCCTAAATTAAAAATGGTCACCTCCCCTCAATTGGTTTCTTTCATATTCAAACCGTTACGGTTATTCTAAATTGGTGATAAGAATGCTATCACGTAAAGGTGGGACTATAAAGTCAATCTTTTGACGTGTCAATAAAAAAGCGTTGTGTTTTCTAATCAGTTAGAGGTGTTGCCGGATGGCGGCATAAAGCGCTTCGCTATGGTATTTCAGGTAAGGCAAGATGAGTTCGGACTCTTCCTTCCGTGGAAGATGCCGGTTTGCAATTCCCATCAACAGATCATCTAGATCATCTTTCCGGCATGACGCCAGATAGGCGCTAAAACAGTCGGAAATGGGCGCCGGAAATCCGTTGACGGCCGGTTTCATCGTCAATCCGGTAAAAAAACCGCTGACGAGCCCCTGCAAAGAGGTCTCATCAGCCCAGATCATTTCTCCAACGCCTCCAATGCGATCGATCCGAATCCGGATGGAAAGGTCTAAAAAAAACAACAAGATTGCATGAAGAATAAAGCTCCTGGCGTCTTTTTCGGACTTGAAGGAAGAAGCTTTTTGAAACATGGAGGCATATCCTCGAGCACTAACCAATTTAACGCAAAGATCTCCGCCGTCCATCCGGACCACAAAATCGCCTGCCGCATGATGCCATGGATAGATCTGTTTAAACGAAGGGATATCATAATAAAATGTAAGGATATGAGAAATCTGGTGGTAAAGCTCGTGCTCCTGGAAGGCTGACAGTAAAAAAGGGGGGTCCTCTTCGTCCCAAACCTCTATCCGGGTTCCTTTTCCGGGCCGGTCCGGCACATGGTGAAACTCGTGAAATCCTTCCATCCATTCCCCAAGAAACATTCTCACCGTTTTTCCGTAAAATGCGTGCGAGCCGATACCAAAAACCTCGGGAAGATAGGAGGACGGATATCGACGGGTGAGTGTCTTTAAAAGGCGATATTCCCTCTCTATCCATTGAGTTCCCTTCTCGGAAAGGGCAACGTTGAGAACAAACGCCACATCAAAACCTTCTCCCATTACATCCACCCTTGCCGGGTGGTAGAATTCCCCATGTTTTTGAAGGCGGATGTAAATGGTTCGGATTTGACTGAACGAAATCGGGAATCGGGCCAGCTTGGATGCGGATTGGGTGAGAAGATTAAACCGGTTCTCCTCTAAAAAAGCTCGAGCTCCAGTAAAATAATCGCCTATCCGAGCGTCGGGCGGATCATCGCTGAGGGGCTCGCCAAGGGCCGGGGGTTTTTCCCCCGGAAAAGGGGCGTCCCAGATCCGGGTTCCTTCTGTAACCGGACGGTCTTTTCGGTACAGGAAATATTCGAATCGAGGGGAAGCAGCCATGCCGGCATTGCTTTCGTCTATCCCGGATCATCTTCGATGTTCGTTTAGCGTTTTTTGGATTTCCGGAGCGACTTCATACCCCAGCTCGGAAGCCTTCTGGGAGTGTTTCTTTGCCAGTTCGAAAAGCCCTTTTTCAAGATACGCAATGGCCAGGTTATTGTGAGCAACGGCAAAATTAGGTTCGCTCTCGAGGGCTTTGATGTTGGTTTCAATAGCTTCGTCAACCCTTCCGGACATCAAATAGGCGTTTGCCAGGGTGGTCAGGGCCTGAAGGAATTTCGGATTCCATCTGACCGCCTTTTCAAGAGCGACAATCGCCTTTTCCACTTCCCCTTTCTGCAGATGGACAAAACCGATATTCCCATACCCTTCTGCAAATCCCGCCCGGGATTTGACCGCCTGCTGGTTATAGTGAAGACAGCCGTCCAAATCCCCTTTCTGAAGGCGGATCCCTCCAAGTTGCACATAGGCTTCCGCCAGATTGGGGCTGCAATTGATCGATTCCAGAAGCTCTTTTTCGGCCTCTTCATATTGTTTTAAGCCCAATAATCCCACGGCAAGGTTGTAGTGGGACGTACCGCATTCCTCATTCGCGGCAATGGCGGCTCTTTGACGGGCGATAAATTCTTCGATATCTTTTGGTTTTTCCATTTCAGCTTCAGCGCCTTTTTTAGAATCCGCTTTAATCTGCCGGTCCCGGCCCATCGGCATGAAAATCAAATACGTCCGATCGGGCGGTCAGCGATCGGATTAGTATGGGCATCGCATAAGGGTTGTCAAGGGAAAAAGAGCCTTTTCAACCATCTTTTTTCTTGACATAATATCTCCAATTCTTTAATTTTTTTAAACTTTGGCGAATCAGGTCGTCATCTGTTTGACTCAATCCAATTTTCCCTGGTAAGGGGGCATTATGATTCAAGGATGTTTTACGGCGCTTGTTACACCCTATTCAAAAGGGGACGTGGATGGGGATGGGCTTCGGCAGTTATGCGCTTTTCAGATCGAAAACGGCATTTCCGGAATTCTCGCGGTCGGGACAACCGGAGAAAGCCCGACCCTGAGCTGGGACGAGCATAACCATGTTATTGAAAACGTAGCGGAAATCACAAAAAAGAAATGCCTTTGTATTGCCGGAACCGGAAGCAATAATACCGCGGAAACCCTTTCCGCCTCCGAGCACGCAGTTCATTCCGGGGCAAAAGCGTTGCTCCTGGTTGACCCTTATTACAACGGCCCGAGCTCACTTGAAATTCGAAAAGAATATGTGGCACCGGTGGCGAAAGCGTTTCCGGGCGTGGATGTGATCCCTTATGTCATTCCGGGACGCACCGGCGCACAGCTTCTTCCCGAAGACCTGGCCCTTCTTTATAAGGAATTTCAGAATGTTAAAACCGTGAAAGAAGCTACCGCCGATTTGGAAAACATGAAGCGGACCCGAACGTGCTGCGGGTCGGATTTTACCATTTTATCTGGGGATGACGGGATGACCTATGAGATGATGGTAAATCCTCATATAGAAGCAGCCGGTGTCATATCCGTGGCGTCGAATGTGGCTCCCGGGGCATTGGTCGATATGGTGCGCCTTCTCAGGGAAGGAAAACAAGACGAGGCCAGGGTCTTGGCCTCAAAACTGGAACCGCTTTTCAATCTGGTGACCGTAAAAACGAAAGAAAAAACATCCTGGGGCGAAGTGGTCTGCAGGGCAAGGAATCCACTGGCGATAAAAACCTTGATGTCGATTCTCGGAATGCCCTCCGGCGGTTGTCGGAGACCGCTGGGGAAGATGACGAAAAATGGGTTGAATATCGTTTTGGAAGCGGCAAGACGCGTTCAGTTGAATCACCCGGAGATCTTTGCACCGATTGAGCAATTCTTTGGGGTCGATATCAACAGCCGGTTGAACACCCCTTCCCACTGGGAACATCTGGCCTACGGCGACTATTGAGGAAGTGCGTTTTTAAAAAAAACCTCTTTCAACCATTTGATCCCGAATCGTAGCAGTGCAACATCATCGGTCCGAATCTTCTCCGCGGTTTCAGGAGCTGCCGGATAGCGGGTGAGAAACGTGCTTTCGAAAACAAACTCCCTGAATTTGTCGATATTATAACTTACCATGAAGAACAGCCTCTTGGCCTGTTCAGTCAATTTGATGTCGGGCGGAAAGGAGCGTTTGCGAACCACCAGGTCCGTCCATTCGGCATTGATGTCATCGTGGATGTCCACCCCCTGATCCCTGCGCCACTCGCTGACCGTGTATTCTTTTTTCTCCTCAAATCCCCGGCAGTGGTCTTCATTGACAAAGAAAAAAAAGCCTTCCTCATCCGCTCCTTCTTTGTGCATGAGAGTAGCCACCCCCAGCGGATAATAGCGGCAGGTGGTCGGCCGATCCTGGTAGATGATACACCCGTCGGTTTTTACAAAAGGGCATGACTTCTCATCATCATCCAAAAGCTTCAGGGTAACGACCGGAAGGTCGGTTTTTTCCAGAAGATGGGGCTCGGCATAAATGGTCAGAAATTCATCGGAGGAGAGCCCAAGACGCTTCTTGAGGCGAATGATATCATATGGGGTCAATGTAATGCCGATTCCCCGGCAGCATTTGGTAAAACAGCGAACCCCTTTGTGGCAGTCAAACTGAAACCGGCTGCTCATTCCGATTTTGACGGGAACAATCCCCGGGGTCGTTTTCGGAAAATCCATCAACGTCTTCCTTTCTCACCTGGTCTGGATCCTCGGAACATAAGAGGTTCCCGCGGCTTTTGTATCCGAGCCCAATCCCAATGTCAAATCCGTATCCGTTGATTTTCAATTTTCCGTTTTGATTTTAGGACTGCTGGTGTATGATACCAGCGAGCGCAACCGATGACGTTCGATGTGAAGCTCCCCGCTCTAAAAGGCGAGGCTTGCGGGATGCGGGCCGGTCACGCCGGTTTGTTTGCACTATTATTACAGGATCGGATCAGATGATTCGGGAAACGACATCCCGGAGAAAACCAAACGAAACTCCGATGCAGGAGAAAAAATGGTTTCCATAAAACCGGATATCGATTTAAACGAGCCGCTTTCGGTTCTCTCGGCCATAATGAAAGGGACCCGAACGCTTATCGAACAGGCCTTGAAAAGCGGGTTTGCGGTTAAAACCAAACCGGATAAATCGTTTGTTACGGATGTCGACATTCAGGTTGAAGAATATATCCGCAGAAAGCTTCAGCAGGCCTACCCTTCACACAGTATTCTGGGAGAAGAGCTTTCCTTTGAAAATCAGCGCTCGGATTTTTTATGGGTGATCGACCCCATTGACGGAACGAATTCCTTTAAAAACAAAATTCCATTGTTCGGCACCATGGTTTGCCTATGTTACCATGGAAACCCGGTGGCCGGGGCCATCGATCTTCCGGGAACCGATCAATTCTACTCTGGGGCTCTGGGCCTGGGGACACGGTGCAACGGCCAAAAAATCGAGCTTACGGATCTCCCATCCATCGATTTGATCGAAGATGAAATCCTATCGGTGGGGGAACGGATCCAATTCGTTAAGGCAGGGAAGGCCCGTTTTTTCGATCGCCTCATGCGATCCCACGGACATGTTCGAACGTATTGTGACTGCTTCGGACATTCACTTGCCGTCAGCGGATCCGTAGGGGGGATGGCGGACTTCGATCTTCGATTGTGGGACCTTTTGGCCACTAAAATCCTCATCGAAGAGGCCGGCGGAAAGTTCATATTTCTGGAGCCGCCAAATGAACTGCATATCGACCGGAAATACAATGTCATCTTTGGGAAGCCGAAAGTCGTGGATTGGTTTGTGCAAATGATTGACGAAACAGACGGCGCCGATGAGGATGCTTAGATAAACGGATGAAACAGCCCCATGCGCTCTTTTGACCAGTTCCCAAATCATCGGAAAAAAGAGATCCGATTCGTATTAACCGATATCGACGACACCTTAACGGTATCGGGGCGGCTTCTATCCGTAAGCCTGAATGCCATGGAACGGCTCCAGGGTAAGGGTATCCGGGTTGTTCCGATCACCGGGAGGCCGGCAGGATGGTGCGATCATATGGCGCGCATGTGGCCCATCGATGCCATCGTCGGAGAGAACGGCGCCTTTTATTTCAAATACGATGTGCAGAAAAAAAAGATGATCCGCCGATTTTGGAAAAACGATGTCGAACGAAAAAAGGACAAAGAGCAGCTCGAATTCGTGAAAGCCGAGATCCTGAAAAGGGTTCCCGGATGCAGGGTTTCGGCGGACCAGATGTATCGGGAAGCGGACCTGGCCATCGATTTTTGTGAAGACGTGCCCCCCTTTTCCATGGAAAAAGTGGATGAGATCGTTCGCTGCTTTAACGAGGCCGGCGCTCAGGCTAAAATCAGCTCCATCCACGTGAATGGATGGTTCGGGGATTACGACAAGTTCGCCATGACGGAGATCCTTTTTGAAGAAGTGTTTAAAACGAACCTGGACAGCATCAGGGATCGGGTGCTTTTTGCAGGAGATTCCCCCAACGACGCCCCGATGTTTGCGTATTTTCAAAACTCCGTGGGGATGTCCAACATCCGGCGCTTTTCGGAACGGCTTGAAAGCCCCCCTTCATGGGTGACCCAAAAAGAAGGGGGATACGGTTTTGCCGAGATGGTGGACACCCTGCTGGCCGGTTTTTAAATTTTTTTTTAAAAAAATGAATTTTTTTCTTGACATCCCACATTGTGGTATGATAATCTGCAATCAAGGTTAACGAATAAATTCCGCCCTCCTTTCGTTGACCTTGTAGTTTTCAATTTTCATCCTTCACCTCTTTTCAAAGCCCCTGGCGCAATGCCAGGGGCTCCCCTTTTTTAAAAACCTGCTTAATCAAGGTGGCTGGGCATGGAGCGAGTGGCGACAAGATCGATTCCGTCTTCCCCCATAAATGACTTACAGAGCACCTGCCCCACGATCACCGGCGCCTCGATTTGAAACTCATGAATCCGTTTTACCGCTTCCAAAACACGATCTTTTTGAATCGGTCCGGTCAGTTTCACGGGGAGCCGCCCCCACCGGGCTCCGAAAATGGGGATGGTGGTGCTCACGTCCCTGCGAGGATCCAGAAATTCCTGCCGGGCATATTTGGCGCCGCGATCGCATTCATTTCCGGAGATCTCCCTGATCTCTGTTCCATCATGCTCGAGCTGGAGCGGGCAACCGATAGGGCAGCCGATACAAGTGAAGGTGCGGGTGATGGTCATGTTTTTCGTCTTCTATGTGCCGCAGATGTCGATTCTCAGCGTTTCGCCATGAAACTTTTCCAAAAAATCCGGTTTGATCTTGAGCATGATCATTTCGGCCGGCACGACGAACTTGAGCTTTTTTTCCATGATGTTTCCTACCCGGATGGAGCACGGCCTCATCGGTTTTTTGCATCGCATGTAAATGGTATGCGCCCTCTCGGGGCTCAACGTATGCGGAACACAGTACCGGACGTTATCCCCCGGTACCAGCCGGATGTTATCTCCGGGCCGCCGGACCCCCTGGGCCCACTCACCGGCGAATTGTCCTGCCAAAAGCGCTTCCCGTGTCACAAAATCGACCAGATCATGTACATGCAACACGTTTCCGCAGGCAAAAAGACCCGGCATGCTGGTCTCCAGGGTGCTTGAAATCCACGGCCCGCCGGTTACGACGTCAAGCCGTATCCCCAGGCTTTGCGATAGCTCGTTTTCAGGAATCAACCCAATCGAAAGGAGCAGGGTATCACAAAGAACCTCCCGGCTCATGGTCATGTCGGGTTTAAAATCCGGCCCTACGGGTGCCACCGTGATCTTTTCCACCCGATCCCGGCCGTGGATATAGGCCACCGTCGTTGAGAGGTAGAGCGGGATGCCGAAATCATCGAGGCATTGAACCACATTGCGGCTCAGGCCGTTGGAGTGGGGCATGATTTCAAACACGCCGACCACTTCGCACCCTTCCAGCGTCAACCGTCTCGACATGATCAGTCCGATATCTCCCGAACCCAAAATAGCAATCCGTTTTCCGGGAAGATATCCTTTCATATTGACCCATTTCTGAGCCAGTCCTGCCGTCAGGACTCCGGACGGCCGGGTTCCCGGAATCCGGACGGCTCCGCGGGTCCGCTCCCGGCAACCCATGGCCAGCATGACCGACTCGGCATGGACATTGGCCATCCCAAAATGCCGGTTCATCACCCTCACGGTCTTGGTCCCGTCAGAATCAATGGCGATCCCCGACACATAGCTTTCGGGCACGACATCCACATCATGGTCGATCACTTTTTCAAGAAACCGCTGGGCGTATTCCGGCCCGGTAAGGCTCTCTCGGAAATAATGAATCCCGAATCCCGAATGAATGCATTGCAGCAGGATCCCTCCGGCCTCCGGTTCCCGATCCACAATTAAAATCCGCTCAGCGCCCGAATCTCTGGCGCCGATTGCAGCCGCCATCCCTGCCGGCCCACCGCCGACCACCACCACATCGTATCGTTTTTCCATTGCGCCGATCATGGTTTTGTCTCTTTTCCACATGCTGCAGGCGCGGTACCGGTCATTTCCTTAACGACCCAGGAATCCCCCCCCCGTTTTGTGATTTTGTGAAACGGCCGCCCGGTTCGATAAGAGAGGATATCCATGCACCGGGTCATGCAAAATCCCCCCTGGCACCTCCCCATCCCTGCCCGGACCCGGAATTTGATACCGTCGAGGGTTCTTGCCCCATGATCGATGGCATGATGGATTTCCGCTTCGG
Source organism: Pseudomonadota bacterium (assembly GCA_043806755.1). GTDB lineage: Bacteria > Desulfobacterota > Desulfobacteria > Desulfobacterales > UBA2156 > RBG-13-49-15. The sequence continues at coordinate 11,991 of JAZDGS010000015.1, forward strand.
TGACCAATTCGCAGCGGCAAACCACTTTGGCAAAAAGCGGGTTTTCACCGATAAGCCGTTTTTGTTCATCCACGCTCAGGGAAGCAAAACGGGGCGGAGCCGTGACATTTGGATCGAACTCTTTTTTCTCTTCGAGCAAAAGCCCTTCTGTTTTCAAAATGTCGATGACATATTCGGCGATGGCAGGAGATGCCGTGAGCCCCGGAGACTGAATACCTGCCACATTGATGAACCCTTTCTTTCGCGTAGGACCGATAATAAAATCATTCGTATTGCTGACGGCACGCAATCCGGCAAATTCCGTAATCGTATCCTTTTCGATGATGGATGAACAGATGTTTCGGATGAACCCAAATACCTGATCGGAACCTTCATAGGTGGTGGACAGGTCAAATCGGTCTTCCGTGTCCTGGGCGGTTGGGCCTACCATGATGGTTCCATCGTATGTGGGGATGATGAGTATCCCTTTTGTATGCGGTTGAGGAACCGGAAAAATCAGATGCCGGACAATCCCTTTCAGGCGCTTGTCGAGCATGTATTCCTCCCCCTTTCTCGGGTGAATGGTAAAGTCGTCAAGCCCCGCCATTCGGGCAACCTGATCGGCAAAAACCCCCGCACAATTGAGAACAAAGCGGGCCTTGACCGTTTCCCGGAGAAGATGCAGCGTCAAATGGTTTTGGGCTACATCGATCGCTTCAACCGGGCTTTCCACCTTCAGCTCGACACCGTTTGCCACTCCATTTTCGATTAAAGAAAATGCGAATTCATAGGGGTTGATGACGCCAGCGGATGGCGTATAGAGAGCGGCAACCAGGTTCTGGGATAGATTCGGCTCTTCGCGTCTCAACCGCTTTCGGTCCCATAATTCCAACCCGGGAACCCCTTTTCCGTCACCCCGTTGTTTCAGATGGTGAAGAACTTCAACCTCTTTTTCGTTTTGGGCGACAACCAGTTCCCCGATCCGGCGGAAACCGAATTTGAGCTCGCGGCATAATTCATCAAACCGCGCGTTTCCCCGAACGACCAGCCTCCCTTTCAATGTGTCCGGCGAGCTGTGATGTCCGGCATGAATAATCCCGCTGTTGGTCTTACTGGTGCCGAAACCCACCTCCGCGCATTTTTCGAGAAGGACCGTGTCGAGTTTGTAGCGGGCCAGCTCCCTGGCGATGGAGCATCCGACAACGCCCCCCCCGATGATGGCGACATCGTAAATCATCCGCTATTCTCCGTTCTGTTGATTAAAATGATTTCAAATGTTTTGTCCCGATAAAATATTCTAAAACTCATTAAGATAACATGGCTCGCCACAAAGCAGACTTTATAATCAATTTCCGGGACACTACACTAACACTTTTTGTAAAAGGAAAAAATAACAAGGATTCGCCCTGCCGCACTCCGGAAGAATTTGCCAAAACCACCGATTCATCGATTTGGAATCGTCACGCATCTCTATTCGGGGCGTCCTTATTTTCTTTATCGAATAATAATCCAGAGAAGGCGGGCTATGCTTTGCCCCGGATTCCACCACCGGTTGGGGGAAGCTGATGTGAATGAAATCACATCCCCGGTGTTCCCGGTGTAGTCCGTATCGTTCATTTGAAAACAAACGGCTCCGCTCAAAACGTATCCCATCTCTTCCCCTTTGCATGCAAAAAAATGGTTGGAAAGCGTCATCCCGGCAGGAATTTCAAACAGATACGGCTCCGCTTTCCCTTTAAAATCGATGGGGGACAAGCGCCTGATTTGAACTTCTCCTTTCAATATATTCCTGGATTTGATTTCCGTTGCCAGTGAAAAAGGGAAAACGACCCGTTCCTTTTGGGTCTCCTCCTCCCTGAAAAAGGCGCTCACATCCACGGAAAGGACGTCTGCCATTTTCATGAGAGCCGAGAGTGACGGATAAATCTGATTGCTCTCCACCTGGGATACGCTGCTGGCGGTAACGCCCACAAGCCTGGCGAGCTCCGCCTGGGAAAGATCCCGGCGTTTTCTCAGATTTTTTAAGCGCCTTCCGATATTTTGCCTGCCTGAAGCCCCTTTTTCGGTTTCCAGGAAGACGTTCATCTCTTTGGTCCAATATACATAGGGGCGATTCTGAGCCTCGAGATCGCGCTTTTCCGCTTTGAGAATGGTAAGAGAGGTTGTCCCCCTTTTCACGGCAAGCTCAATGGCCACCTGGGCGATCCGGTTGATCTGGGCTCTGAGCCTGGATGTGTGGGCGCGCTTTTCCAGTATCCAGTAGGCGATGGTGTTTAACTCATAGAGGCGGGGGCAGGAATGCGAATAAAAACGGATGACGGCGTCTTCGCTTCCCCACAGTTCCTGCATTCCGGTAAGACTTTCGAAAACCAGGCGAACATCCCCGGATAGGGATGCATGGATTCCATAAAGGATATCCATGACCGTTTCGGGTCTATCCGGAGATTTCATCATATGAATCCGGCAGGCCGGGCGTTTCTCTTTTTCCTCATAGTATTTCAGGAATATGGCCGAGCCCGCCCCCTTTCCCTGTGTGAATCCATCCAAAATGATGAGTTTTTTATAATCGGCAAGGGGACCGAGTTTATCCGCCAGATTTTTGGGAGAGCGGTCAAATGAAACATAAATGATCGGCTTTTTCTGGGCTTCGGACTTCCGGATGAAATTCAAACAAAACAAATCCGCAAGGCTTCCTGAATCATCATGCCACACCACATTATCTCCGACATAAAGCCCGTTCAAAAGATCATCCAGATGATCCACTCCTGAGGGAACGCTGACAACCGGGTTCATGGCATACTCCTTAAATTTAGGGGTCAAGGTTTTTCTAAGCTGTCGGACCGGCAGTGTCAATAGAAACGCAATTCAGGTTATCCCCTGTTTATTTCAACTTATATTTTATTAAAATTGTTAATTATAACTTGACAAACAGATCAAAGGTCAATAGACGGTGCCGGAATACGGGATGCTTCACAACGGCGTGGACATCCGATCCGTTTTAAGACAAGGGCGTCGATTTTCCGGCTTGCCGGGAAAGACGCCTTTTTGTTTTTTTACACTTAATCCAAAAGGAGGCTTACAAAACATGAACCTGCAGCAACCCAATTCGAACGAGGCGTTACAGACCAAAAACCGCTCCCGCAGCGTGGCTCCCCAGTCCGGCATTTGCTCACGGTGTGTCGACGGATGCAAAGGGAACTGTGATTTATTTGTTTCGACGTTCAGGGGAAGGGAGCTCCTCTATCCGACTCCGTTCGGCCAGGTCACGGCGGGCGCGGACAAGAATTATCCGGTGGACTACAGCCACCTGAATATCATGGGGTATGCCATCGGGGCTTCCGGCATCGAAGCCGACCCGGACCATGCGGTCTTTCCGAAAGTCAGCACGGAAACCTGGTATGGCGCCACGGAAAAAGTGAAGATGAAAATCCCCATGTTCACCGGCGCCCTCGGGAGCACGGAAATCGCCCGGAAGAACTGGGAGCACTTTGCCGTAGGTGCTGCAATTTCGGGGATCAGCGTGGTCTGTGGTGAAAATGTCTGCGGCATCGACCCCCAACTGGAAATCGATAAGAACGGGAAAGTCATCGAATCCCCGGAGATGAGGCGCCGGGTGGAACAGTATCGGCGATACCATACCGGATACGGCGACATCATGGTCCAGATGAACGTCGAAGATACCCGTCTGGGGGTTGCCGAATATGTCATCGAAAAACTGGGTGTGGAAACCATCGAGCTGAAATGGGGTCAGGGTGCCAAAAGCATCGGCGGTGAGATCAAGGTCAATTCCCTTGAGCGGGCCGTCGAACTTAAAAAGAGAGGGTATATCGTCACTCCGGACCCGGAAAAGCCATCCACCCAGAACGCCTTCAAGGATGGAGCCATAAAGGAATTCGAGCGCCACTCCCGTGTGGGCTTTTTGAATCAAGATGCGTTTATGAAGGAAGTCGACCGCGTCCGAAAGATGGGGGCCAAGCGCGTGACGCTGAAGACCGGCGCCTATCCGATGCGGGAACTGGCTATGGCTATCCGATGGTCGTCGGACGCCAGAATCGATCTTCTCACCATCGACGGGGCCTCGGGTGGAACCGGGATGAGCCCTTGGCGGATGATGAGCGAATGGGGTGTGCCCGCCATTTACCTGCACAGCATGGCATATGAGTTGATTCTGCGCCTGGCGCGAAAGGGGGCCTGGGTTCCGGATCTGGCATTTGCCGGCGGATTCTCCGCAGAAGACCACATTTTAAAAGCCCTGGCGCTGGGCGCACCATTCTGCAAAGCAGTCTGTATGGGCCGGGCATTGATGATTCCGGGAATGGTGGGGAAGAACATCGGATTGTGGCTCAAAGGGGAAGACGGAGGGCTCCCTCCCACAGTATCCAAGTACGGCAAAACAAAGGAGGAAATCTTCGTCACCTATCAAAAACTCCGGGATATCTATGGGAATGAAGTGGATAACTTCCCGCTGGGAGGGATCGGCATCTATACCGTAACCGAAAAGCTTCGCGTGGGACTTCAGCAGCTCATGGCCGGCGCCCGGAAATGGCGGTCCCACCTCATCACCCGGAACGATATCGCCTCCCTTACCGAAGAATGCTCAAAAATAACGAATATTCCCTATATCATGGATGCCTACCGAGAGGAGGCTCTGGCCATTATCGACAATTAATTTAGTACACAACTGCCGGCGGGTTTTTTAAAAGATCCCCGCCGGCAGTTTGCTTTTGGCGATTCAACCATAGAAAAATCCATCCTTTCTTGACAGACATCTCATCTTTGGCCATACTGATTCCAATATATTTCTGTTCTCGGAATCCATTCCGAAGCGGCTCGGTTTACAAAGAAGGCTTAACACCAATTTTAAAAAGGAGGTGATGGTAAATCCGAAACGATTGGTTTTTTCCGGCATTGTAACCCCACAATACAGGAGGTCAAAATGAGAAAAAATCTTTTTAGCGCCGCAATCATCACTATCGTTTCCATGGCAATTCTGATGCCGATTTTGCCGAATAACGTTCAGGCCGCAGACAAGCTTGGTTGGGTCGGCCCCGTCTACAAAGAACTGGCCGACAGCCTGATGAAGGGGTTCAAGGAGTATTACAAGAAGACTTATAATAAGGATGTGGAGATCACGTTCGTGCATCCGGGCGGATGGCCGGTCTGCGTGGATAAAGTAAGAGCATGGGGTGACAAGCCGGATGCCGACATCTTCTTGGGTGCAGGCGCTCCGGCGCATGAAGTGTTAAAAAAAGAGGGGCGCATCATCCCTTACAAACCCAAGGATTGGGATAAGGTTCCCGCCGAATCGCACGGTATGAAGGTAAAGGATGAAACCGGACTATGGACCTGTTTTTCCCCCTGGATCGTCACCAACCTATACAACGAAAAAGTATTAAAAGCATTAAGGCTCCCGCCGCCGAAGACCTGGAAGGATTTACTCAATCCCATCTATAGAGGAAACATCATTCAGACGCTGCCTTATGCTTCCGGCACGGTCCACGAAGTACTGGAAATCCTCTTGCAGGCATTTGGTGAAAAGGAAGGGTGGGCGTATAACCGTTTACTGGCAGCCCAGCTAGCGCGTTTTTCCACCGGCAGTACCGATACAACCCACATTGTAAGTCGAGGAGAAGTGCCGATCGGAATCGCACAACCACAGATGAACGCGATGGTGGCACGGAAAGACGGATATCCGGTTCGCGATCTGCTCCCGGACAAAACGATCCTGGTTCCGGAAGCGGTTGCATTGCTGAAAGGATCGTCCAATGAGGCGATCGGAAAGATTTTTCTGGATTGGCTCTTCAGCATGGAGGGGCAAAAATTCGTGCTGGAAGGGGGGTATTTCCCGGCCAGAACGGACATCAACTTCTCGGTTTGGGAAAAAGAAGGTGTCGTCATGGCCAAGCACGCTAAGGATGCACTGGGCGTTGATACATTCTGGGATCTGAAGGCGGGGTTCATCCAATACGATTTGGATCTCGCCACAAAAAGATGGGATGAAGTCAATCGTTACTATGAATACGAGATTTACAGAAAATGGGGCGAGTTGAAAAGCAGTCTGTTTTTAATAGAGGAAGTTGAAGGAGAAGTGAATACGGCAAAAGCCAATAAAGTGAACGTAACAAAGGCTGAGGCGAAAATTAAAGAAGCCAGGAAACTCTTTGAGGCGGACGGCGCCTATGCGGCAGCCCGTCTGGCCGCCTCTCAGGCACGCGCCATGCTTGCCAAGCCCTGAAACCGCTCCGGGTTTGAAATGCGGGCGGGTTCTATCCCGCCCGCATTTCTTTTAATCTTTTGAAAGGATGCGACATGTCCCGCGGCAATCTATTTCTGACGGCGTCCCTGTGGCTGGTCATCGCCTTTCTTGTGATTTACCCGTTATCCATTCTCGTCCTCGAAAGCTTCAAAATCGCAGGATCCACCGGTTGGGGCATACACAACTATGTCGAATTTTTCAAGGACGTGTATTATCTCAAAACCTTTGGAAACACCATGGTTTTGAGCTCGCTGGTACTCTTGGCGACCACCTTGTTCGGGATACCTCTATCCTACATTCTGGCACGATACAGACAGCGGGGAAAGACCGTTTTCACGGCCCTCATCCTTTTACCGATCGTTTTGCCCGCTTACGCCGGCGTTTTTGCATTCGTCATTTTTTTAGGCAAATTTGGAACTCTGAACCTGCTCCTTATGGAAGCAGGACTTATCCAGAAACCGATTAATTGGATTTACGGGCTTCACGGGCTGGTGTTTATTCAATCCTTACACCTTCTCCCGTTTATCGTCTTGAGCCTCTCCGCCGGGTTCACCACCATCGACCCTTATTTTGAAGAAGCCGCCGAGGTCGAAGGAGCAAGCGGCTTCCGGAGATTTATCACCGTCACCTTGCCTCTTTGCACCCCAACCTATCTGGCAGGAGCCGTTATCGTCTTTCTGTGGCCGTTTACGGACTGGCTCACTCCTTTGATTCTGGGGCAGATCGATTTTCTTCCCTCGGTCGCTTACATCAACATCGCCTACCATTTCACGGACATGCATCGAAAATATATGGGGATTGTGGCGGTCGTCATTTCCTCCCTTGTCTGCATCATGCTCTTTCTGCTTGCCCGGTGGTGGGTTGAGAGGAAAAAGTATACCGGACTTTCAAAAGGGACAACGTCTGAAGGACGGGTGATCGAGCCGGGTGCAACCATTAAATTCCTCTCTTACCTGTACATGTTTTTTATTGCCACGCTCGTTTTGCTGATTCCGGTCGTGCTAGGCTTGGCCGCTTTTTCACGAAGGTGGGTATTTGAGCCGTTTCCAACCTATTGGACTCTCGACAACTTCAGGGTCATCCTCATGGAAACACCGCTTTTGCTGCAAAACTCCTTTGTCTTCAGCGGATTAGCCCTGATTTTCGGGATCGCCTTCGGGCTTCCGGCCGCCTATCTCATTGTCCGCACCCTTATCCCTGGCAAAGATGCCCTCGATTTTGTGATTACGCTGATGCTGGCCTTCCCGGGAATGGCGGTCGGCGTGAGCTACCTCCTGGCCTTCTGGAAAGGGATCCCCCTGGCAACACACTGGATCATCATGCCGCTGGCTCTCTTTGCACGAAGACTCCCCTATTTTTTGCGGATGGCTCACTCCTCATACCTGCAGTTGGATATTTCTCTTGAAGAGGCGTCGGAAGTGTCGGGCGCGGGAAAACTCAGAACGTTTCTAAATATCTCTCTCCCTTTGCTGCTTAAAGGGGTGCTTGTCGGCGTGGTGATGTTTTTCATTATGGCCTTCCAGGAGATTTCAACCGCGATATTCCTTTATCGGGGAGGGTGGGAAACGCTCCCCATCGGAATTTTTCTAAACTGGCACCGCGGCATGGAATTCGGGATCGCCGCTGCTATGGCGTTTCTGATGATCGTGATCACGTTTATCCTTCTGCTGATTATCGCCAGAATCGGAGGGGGAATCTTCAAGGCGGCATGGGGTCCGGGCGTTCGATGAAGAATCAGACATCATCCACCATTAGCAATTGGAATTAAAATAGGGCTGTGGATTAAGGAGACCAATTCAATGGCATTCATAGAGATCCAAAACCTATTCAAGCGGTACAAGAAGGTTGTGGCGGTCAATCACATCCGGCTCGAAGTGAAACAAGGAGAAATGCTGACGCTTCTTGGGCCGAGCGGATGCGGTAAGACAACGACACTGCGATGCATCGCCGGATTGGAGAGGCCGGAGGAGGGAGACATCCTGATTGACGGAAAATCGATGATTCTTGGTGGATTTGTCCAGCCTTCAAAAAGAGGAATCGGCATGGTGTTCCAAAACTATGCCGTCTGGCCGCATATGAAGGTTTTTAATAATATCGTTTACGGTTTGAAGCTTCAAAAAATACCCCGGCAGGATATCCGGGAACGGATGCGACAGGTATTGGAAATGGTGGGGTTGAATGGTCTGGAAGATCGATACCCGGCACAATTGAGCGGAGGACAACAACAGCGAGTGGCTCTGGCACGGGCTCTCGTGAGAAATCCCAAGGTTCTGCTTCTGGACGAGCCGCTGAGCAACCTGGATGCCAAGCTCAGAGAAAAAATGAGATTTGAAATCAAGAGCCTGGTCAGGCGGATGGGTATCACTTCGGTCTATGTCACGCACGACCAGGCAGAGGCGATGGTTATTTCCGATCGAATCGCCGTCATGAATTCGGGGAACATCGTCCAGATCGGCACTCCGCTCGAAATCTATGAAACACCCGCCAATCGATTCGTCGCCGATTTCATCGGAACCACGAATTTCATCTCCGGGGAGATTGTTGATGTATTAAGGGATTCGGATACCGTTTATGTGCGCACCGAATTTTCCGAGAAGATGCGGTGCAGGAAGAACGCCCTTACGGATTCACCGCAAGGAGCGAAGGTGCATGCGTCCATTCGACCTGAAGATGTGGAAATATTTGCGGAAGCACCACACGCCAGAGAGAACCTGTTCAAGGGTGTCATCGCCCATAAGGCCTATCTTGGAAACTTTTTGTACTTTTTCGTAACAATCGGCAACTCGATGGTCCGGGTGCAGGTTCCCCATCATATGCCGCAGGAAGAAGGGGAGGAACTTTATCTGTTTCTAAATCCCGAAAAATGTATGGTCCTGTCCTGAGGAGTTCGCGCTTTTGTTTCTCCTTTCCGCCCGGCGAACCGCTTTTCCACTCCCGGGAAATTTGAGCCTTGATTCATTTCGCAATTGTGGTATACGAAAACCATCCTCCACTATGTTTCGATGCTCATGAACATCGGCGCACCATACAACGCCGGAAGACGCTTTGCCGGATTGCTTCCAGAAGGTGAAGACCTGATTGCGTCCATCATGCGGCTGTGCATCCAACACTCCGTCCGGATGGCCGTTTTCAGCATCATCGGAGCGGTCCGATTCGCCACATACGGGACCTTTGACCAGAGACAAAAAGTATATGTCACGCGAACGGAGGAGGGATCTTTTGACATTTTAAGCTGCACCGGGAACGTTTCGCAAAAAGACGGAAAGCCCCAGGTGCACGCCAAAATCCTCCTTGGAGACGAGAAAGGAAACATCACCGGAGGGCATCTTTTTTCGGAAACCCTGGTGTTCTACGCTGAATTCGATCTTCTGGAAATGATCATGGAGCCTTATGAAAGAACCTATGACGAACAGACCGGTCTATTCCTGTGGCCGCACAGATAATCGTTTTTTAGAACATCGAGCGCATGAGGAGGAGTAATGCAACTGTCGATTCAAAAAGCTACGCAACTCAAGACGCACCCGGATGAAGCCAATCTGGGTTTTGGAACTCATTTCACGGATCACATGTTCAACATGGATTACCATCCGAATAAGGGATGGCACGATCCTCGGATCGAGCCCCTCGCGCCCATCCCGATCCACCCGGCAACCATGGTCCTGCATTACGGTCAAGGGATATTTGAGGGGATGAAAGCCTACCGGACAGGCAAAGGCGCGATTCAGCTCTTTCGTCCCAAGGAAAATTTCAAACGGCTCAACCGTTCGGCCCACCTCCTGTGCATCCCTCCCATCGACGAGGATTTCTGTTTAAAAGCCCTCAAGGACCTGCTGATTTTAGAAAAAGAATGGGTTCCGAAAAAACCGGAAACCTCCCTTTATATCCGGCCCACCATCTATGCGTCCGATCCGTTTCTAGGCGTCAGAGCATCCCATACATACCGGTTTTTTATTATCCTCTCTCCGGTGGGCGCCTATTACGCCGAAGGGTTTAGTCCGGTCAAAATCTGGGTGACGAAAGAGCATGTCCGGGCCGTGCGGGGAGGCGTGGGGGAAGCCAAGACCATCGGCAATTACGCCGCCAGCCTCCTGGCAGGTGAAAAGGCCCATCAGAAAGGATACACGCAGGTCCTCTGGCTCGACGGAATCGAGCGAAAATACATCGAAGAAGTGGGATCCATGAACATCTTCGCCGTCATCGACGGTGTTCTTGTTACCCCCATGCTCACCGGAAGCATCCTCCCCGGGATCACCCGGGATTCGGTTATCGCGCTGGCCAGGATGTGGGGAATTCAGGTTTCGGAACGAAAAATCGGCATCGATGAAATCATGGATGCCCACGCCGCCGGTTCCCTGTCCGAGGTTTTCGGCTCAGGGACTGCCGCCGTTATCTCTCCGGTGGGTGAAATCAATTATGACGGAAATCGGATCCTCATCGGTGAAGGGAAGGTCGGCCCCATGGCCAAACGCCTTTTCAAAGCCATTGCCGATATTCAATACGGACGCTCGCCTGCCCCTGAAGGATGGATTGAACCGGTGATCTGAATTCAATGGACCTAACCCCCATTGAAAAATATCTCCCGGCCCTTGTTTTGAAAATGAAAAACGAGGGTCTCCCTCAGATCGCCATCGATACGTTTTCGTATTACTACAGCCAGATCGTATCCGGTGAAACCGGATTGATCCGTGACGCCGATATCCGCCCCATCGACCCGGCGGAAATTGAAGATTGCCGGAATCTTGCCGATTATTCCAACGCCGGACGAAAAGCCCTCCCCCGATCGGTCAGAATGATGTTAAACGGCGGCCTTGGAACCAGCATGGGGCTCAAGACGACCAAATCGCTCATCAACATAAAAGACGGGAAATCCTTTTTAGAAATTATCGTTGAACAGTCCGAATTGCAGAATATTCAATTGGTCCTGATGAACAGCTTTAATACCCACCGGGAAACAGTGGAGGCCGTTTCATCCCTTCGTCCGGCCCGCCCCCCCATTCTTTTCGTGCAGCATAAATTTCCGAAGATTTTACAGGAAACCCTTGCCCCGGCCAGTTGGCCGGACAACCCGGAGCTGGAGTGGAATCCGCCCGGGCACGGGAACCTCTTTGTCGCCCTTGCCGAATCAGGAACCCTTTCCCGTTTGATGGATTCCGGAATCGAGTATGCCTTTGTCTCGAATTCGGACAACCTGGGCGCCGACATGGATGAAACCCTGCTCGGATATTTTGCGTCAAACGGATTCCCGTTTATGATGGAAGTCGCCCGGAGAACACCTGCGGACATCAAGGGAGGGCATCTGGCAAAACATGTCGACGGCCGATTGATCCTTCGTGAATCCGCTCAGTGCCCGAAAGATGAACTCAAGGCGTTCCAGGACATCCGCTTCTACCGGTACTTCAATACCAACAACATCTGGATCAACCTGAAATTTTTAAGCCGTCTTCTTGAAAAAGAGGGAAATGTAGTGCTCCCGCTTATTCTTAACCGGAAGACGCTGGATCCGCGCGATGACCATAGTCCGATGGTCTATCAGGTCGAAAGCGCCGTCGGCGCCGCCATCTCTCTCTTTGAGGGGGCCACCGCCGTCATCGTCCCGAAAAGCCGTCTCGTTCCGGTGAAAAAATGCAACGATCTTTTTCTGGTTGCATCCGACTGCTTTATCCTTAATTCCCAAAAGCGCCTGATCTGGAACCCGGAACGAACAACGGAAACGATCCGGATCGATCTTGATCCGAACTTTTACGGAAAAATCGATCTTCTGGAGGAGCGGATTAACAGCGGAGTTCCGTCGTTGTTGAATTGCGAATCCTTGACCATCCGAGGAGATGTGCGCTTTGAAAAAGGCGTGACGATTTGCGGAACCGTCCGGATCGAAAACCGAAATGCAACTCAGGCGGTCATCAAAGAAAAAAGCGTGGTCGATCGTGATCTCATTTTCTACTGATACAGATGGTAATACCGCATTACCCGCTCCACGTAATCTTCCGTTTCCCTGATGGGGGGTATCCCCCGATGCCGATCGACAGCCTCCGGTCCTGCATTATACGCCGCCAGGGCATGCTGGAGGTTCCCCTCAAAGCGGGTTAACAGATCCTTGAAAAATTTAACCCCGGCAAAGATATTCTCCCTTGGATTGAACGGATCCTTTAGCCGGAGCGCCTGAAAATTATCAGGCATGATCTGCATGAGCCCCCTTGCCCCCTTATTCGATACCGCCCAGGGATTGAAATTCGACTCGGCCTTTATGATCGCTTTGATGAGGGGGCTCGAGAGGCCGTGTTTTTCAGAGGCTTCCCGGATATAGTCATCGTAGGGCTCCGCTGCGCCGGAAGGTTTTTCCGGAGCGACCTTTTCCTTTAAATAAAGCGTGTAGCCGCTCGTGGTGGGGACATTGGTAAAGTGCAGGACGCCGTCTTTGTCCACGTATTTATAAATATCGGCAGCCGGAGCCCCCGGGAGGATCACCCCGATAAGGCAGACGATGATGCCGATCCATAACCACAACACGTGTTTGTCCGTTTTCATCATCAGGAAAAAACAGAGGGATTAACCGGGTTCCACTTCCTTTTCAATCCACTTTAAAAACGGATCATATCCTTCCATGATCGGAAGGCTGATCATGCAGGGGATGTCGTAGCGATGCTGTTGTTTAACCGCCTCGAAAACCCTTGGCAATCGCTCTCGGGTTGTTTTGGCGATCAGCACCGCTTCGGTATCGTCCTGAAGCTTTCCGTCCCAATAATAGATGGAATTCATCTGGTCAAATATGTTGACGCAAGCCACGAGCTTCGAAGTCACGAGAGCTTTTCCGATCCTTCTCGCCTCTTCCTTGCTCCCGACGGTGATATATACCCACCTTAAATCCATCCGGTCCTCCTTTGGCTTCGCATATGATACCATTTTTTTTCACGGTTTAGAAGAGCTGTAGCTGAGTGGACCGGTTTTTTCTTAAGGGTTTGTTTTCGGCCGAATGCAATTCCTTAAGATCCTGTTCCATTTCCATAATAAAAGGGGAGATCTCTCTCGCATGGCGTATTCCGTAAATGGTACGGTTTTTAGCCCAGCTTAACAGCAATCGGTCTTTGGCCCGGGTTACGGCAACGTAGAACAACCGCCTCTCCTCATCCATGTCGATCCGTTGATTCTCCGTCCGATGATACGGGATCAATCCGTTCTCGCAACCGGCGATAAAGACCACCGGAAATTCCAATCCTTTGGCTCCGTGCATCGTCATCAGCGATACTTTTTCGGCACGTGCATCATAGAGATCCGGATCCGATTTAAGGGCGATCGAAGCGATGAATTCTGCGGCATCGGCTCCATATCTCCCGGCATGGTCAAGCAGGGTGCTTAAGGCGGTATCCGATGTTGCATCTTCGTTAAATCCATTTTCCGGGAAAAATTGCTTCATCAGGAAACTCAGTTTTTCCTCAGATGAAAATGAAGTCATCCGTTCACGCGTTTGGCTGATCTTGTTGACCAGAGAGACAAACTGAAGCTGTTCGTTTCGGCGCATCCCCTCAACAGGGAAACGGTTCAATCGTTCAAAGGCATCGAACATACCGAATCCATTACGGAAGCACCATCCGGTGAACGCCGCCATCCCTTTCTTTCCGATTCCGGTGTTCAACACCCCTTTCGTCCGTTCCAAATCGACAAAAGAACCCATATTTTCCATGATTTTAAACAGCGAAACAAGCTCCGTCACTCGTTTAGGAATCGACCCCTTGCTGGCGATTTGAAAGGGGATCCCCGCCTTTTCGAGTTCCCCGGCAATGATGGGGCCCTGCCGTCCGATCCGATAGAGAACAGCGATATCCGAAAAACCGATTGGATTTTCGGCATCGGTTCCATCCACCCTTCCCGAGTCGATGGAAAAATAACCGACGCCTCCTGCCATTTTTTCAATCCTTTGAGCGATGCGGCGGGCCTCTTCCTTTTCCGAACGATGTTCGAGCACGGCAATCGGATGGGATCCCCGGCGACGGCCGGAGAGTGGGGATAGAAACGGATGCTCCTGGTGGTTTTTCATGATTTGAGAGGATGCGCTGAGAATCGTTTGATTTGAGCGAAAATTCTCATCGAGGCGATAGACCATCGCATTCGGGTAGTCGATGACGAAGTTATTGAAATACCGCACATCCGATCCCCGAAACCCATAAATGGATTGATGCGGATCTCCGATGACGCAAAGCTCCCTGTTGTTGCGGTCTTCCGGATAGAGCAGGCGGATCAGCCGGTATTGGCCGTAATTGATGTCCTGATATTCATCCACAAATATTACCGGATAACGATCCTGATACCCTTTTCTGATTTCCGGATGGTTCATCAATAACTCATTCACCCGATTGATCAGATCTTCGTAATCCATCAAATACTGGATCGAAAGGAGCGTTTCATAAATCTTGTAAATATGTGAAAACGATTCCATTTCGCCGGGTAAGACGATATCTGTCAGATCATCTTTCGGCAAAAGTGATCGCTGTTTGGCTGCCGCCACCCATTCCGATGCCGTTTCCGCCGTTATTTTCGCTTTATGCCCCTCCGCCACCCACAACCGGATCGCTTCGGATACGAGCGATTTTCGCTCCAGATCATCAATGACCCGGATTAATCTCGGGCAGGATGAGCCTATTTCGACTTCTTTGATGATGCCCAAACAAAAGGAATGGAAGGTGGCCACCCGCGGAAGTCCCAAGGCCGCGCTTAACAGGAGTTGAAGTCTTTCCCTCATTTCGTCTGCGGCTTTATTGGTAAACGTGATGGCCAGTATCTCATCCGGAGAAACCCCTTTGTTTTCGATCAGGTGGGCGATCCTTCGGGTAATGGTATGGGTCTTCCCCGTTCCCGGTCCGGCAACGATCATGAGCGATCCGCCTTCGTGGCATACGACCGCCTCCTGCTGCGGTGTCGGTTCGCCTGTCCGGATCTCCTTTTCCGGTTCGGATGGTTTCGGTTTTTTTTCAGGCCGCTCCCGGTCGGGGGTTAAGGAGGCTCCGATCTTTTTTGAGTGGGACGGCTGGATTTTTTCCACCCCTTCGCCTGCAAAAAGGGGGTTTTGACCAAGGATCTCTTTTCGTTCCCTGGCGCTAAAAATGTGTAGAGTTCCGAATTCACCGTCAAAACCCGGGAGGATGTCGATTTCGCTTTCCCGCATCCGTCGAATCGCTTCTCCTAAAAGCGGAATCTTCAGGGCGTTGAACCCTTCCACCGGGACGTCATATAAAATGGTCAACTCGGGCCCCAGTTTTCGGACAAGGGTCCGGTAATGTTCCAAAACCGTTTTGGACGCCGGTCCTGTTTCCAGAACTTGCGCCAGGATGTCGGTTAAGGGGAGCATCC
The DNA here is from genome assembly GCA_043806755.1 of Pseudomonadota bacterium. Classification (GTDB taxonomy): domain Bacteria; phylum Desulfobacterota; class Desulfobacteria; order Desulfobacterales; family UBA2156; genus RBG-13-49-15. The sequence continues at coordinate 27,568 of JAZDGS010000015.1, forward strand.
GATAAAACGGGTGGATTTTTTCCGGTCTTTCACCCTCTTTCCGGTCCGCCAATTCTTCAACCCGGTGCAATACACCCAGTGTCAGCGGCTTGTTACAGACCGGACATATTCCCTGATGGAGAATACTCTCTTCCGGTCTAAAGCGAATGTTGCATTTTCTGTGCCCGTCGAGATGGTATTTCCCTTCTTGCGGATAAAATTCGAAGGTCCCTAAAAATCCGCCGTTGTGTTGATTTGAGAGAGCGTTTCTGATTCCGTCAAAGGAAAGTTCGGTGTCGAATATATTGGCCTCCCGGGCAAGCTTCGCCGGGGAGTGGGCATCCGAATTGGAGACAAGCGTGAAGGGGTCCAGGCTTGAAACCCGCCAGTTCATTTCAGGGTCCGACGAAAGGCCGGTTTCAACGGCAAATAGATATTTCGTCAGGTCTTCAAAGCAATCGCGAAGAGAGTCGAATCCGGATTTGGAACCCAGAAGAGAAAACCATGGAGTCCATATATGGGCCGGGATCAGAAACGCACGATCCGAAATTTCGAGCACGATTTCAAGGAGGTTCCGGGTATCCAACCCCAGAATCGGTCTTCCATCCGACCGGATATTTCCGATTTTATCGAGTTTTTTATTTAATTTTTCAGCGGTTTCGAGATCCGGGAAGAATATCAGATTGTGGTTTTTTCGGGTCTTACCCGCTTTCCTGTAAATATTGCTGATTTCGCTCTCTAAAATAAAGTGGACATCGCCGTTGCATGATGGAGGAATATCCTTTTCTGCTTCTTCTGAATACCGCTCGTTTAATTTGAAAAGTCCGTTTCCGGATGAAACGAGTTTTTCCTTTATTTCCGAGAACCATGCCGGATGCGTAAAATCGCCTGTTGCGACAACCGTTACCCCTTTGATGTTGGCAGCGGCAAATAGATGTTCCAGGTCAAGATGATGTGACGTAGCTCTCGAGAATTTGGAGTGGACGTGCAGGTCGGCGATAAATTTCATGGGGTGGATTTTCAATCCCGGCGATCGGTCTTGAAATCATGCCTTCGGGAAGCTTTAGTGATTATTTGATAAAATAGACATCAATCAATGAGACAATTAATGGATTTCCTCTTCTCCCCCGATAATTGTGGATCACCCCTTTGAATTTAGCCACCTGTCCTTTCTCCAGGCCTGCCGCAGCATCCAAATCGGGGCTGATCAAAACGATATTGTAACCCCTTGATCTCGGGCGTGTTTTATCTGCAATCAGGATCTGAGCCCTTCCTCCCCGTTTGGTCTGGGCGTCCACAACCTCCCCGCTCCAGATCACTTCCTGTCCTTTCATCTTTTCCCAGTAATTTTTCACATGGAGTTCCGTCCGTTTCATCAGATCCATATTGTCGAAAAACTCGGCGTAGCTATCCGCCGAATCATTCGGTTCGCTCTCTTTTTGCCCAAAAACAGGACCGGCAATCACCAATGTCATCGCCAATAAAAACAAAACGGTTCGTCTTAACATGTCGGCTCCTCCTCTAATATGGCTTCATCGACTCCTGCATCAATTGACCGGCCTGCTTCCCGAAAGCCCCGCTCTGAAAAGCGGGGAGCTTCGCTTCCGATAGTTCATATATAGAAAAAAATTATAGCGGGTGTCAAGAAAAGCCTAAATGGATCAACATTTACCCGCCAGAGGCGGGCAAGTGACCCCTTCCCCTGCAGGCTACCGGCTTCAACCGGTATCTCATTTATTTTCGAATGAATCCTGAGCTATTAAAAATTTTCTTGTATTATATCTATTTTTGGGATATATAGAAACAGCTATAAAAATAAATACAATATATGGTATTTAGATCAACCGATTTTTTTAATTGAGTTGAACCCTCAAGGGGCGGGGTGGCGGCGAATTTTGGATGCGTCAATCCTTGTTAATAACTTGTCGATGGTGAATCAAGTTATGAAACAATACCGGAAGGGTGTTGGTAAGTGGCTTTTTTTGAACCTGTTATAAACACGGCAATGTTCATTAGTCTTTCATCATTATTCAATAAAAACAGATCAAAATCCGTTTATTGGAGTTATGAATACTCCATATTAGTTATTAGTTATTAATTATATTCATTATAAAAATAAGGAAATCCCATGAAATTCTCAGTTAAGAAAGGCGATATTCTTGAAGTCTTATCACGGCTGCAGGGGATTACCGGAAGAAAAAGCGGATTGGCCATCACCGAAAATATCTTAATTCAGGCAAATGAGAATGACATTACTATAATGGCCACGGACCTTGAAACCGGCTTCTGGGGGCGGTATCCGGCCAGTATCGGATCGGCCGGGAAAGCCGCCATTAATTCGAGAAAACTATATGAAATCGTAAGGGATTTTCCAAATGATGACGTTGATTTTTATGAGATTGAAAACCGCTGGATCGAGATTGGAAAACAGAAGGTGCAATACCGGATTGTCGGAATGAATCCGGACGATTTTCCGGAAATACCACGGATCGAAGATACCGATGACTTTGAGATCGATTCTGTGGAATTGGGGCACATGATCGATAAAACCATTATGATCGCATCCCCGGGAGACGACCGGCGGTCCCATATCAATGGGGTTTTCTTTGAAAAAATATCAAGGAAAAAAAAGACATTAAGGATGGTTTCCACGGACGGAAGCCGGCTTTCAACCGTGGACTATGAATTTGAAAAGGATTTTTCCTTTCCTTCGGAAATCAGTATCCTCGTACCAAAGAAAGGGCTAAATGAGGTTAAAAAATTCTTACCTTCCGCCGGCCCCCTTCGTATCGGTTTTATGCACAACCATTTCATTGCCAAAAAGGAAAACGAGACCATTTTAATCCGGCTTCTGGAAGGGAGTTTTCCAAAATATGCGGATATCATCATCAAAGAAAATTGCCGGGAAATGGTCATCAACCGTCATGTTTTTTTAATGATGCTCAAGCGGATGTCTATCCTGTCGTCCGATGCGTATAAAGGGGTCATATTCAATATCACCGATGGACGATTTACCGTAACGACAACGAATCCGGATCTGGGTGAATCGAAGGAAGAGATGGATATTGTCTATGATGGACCGAAATATGAAGCCGCCTTTAACCCGAAATATTTTATGGAACTGCTGAGTGTGATTAATGAAGAAGAGATACGTCTTTGCATCATTAACGAAGAAAGACCCTGTTTTGTCGAAGGGAAGGCGGACAAGCGATTTTTAAGCGTTATCATGCCGATGAGATTGTAATGGAACCGGTTAATACATACGACGCCGACAGCATTGAAGTCCTTGAAGGGCTTCAACCCGTTCGATTGAGACCTTCCATGTATATCGGAAACATCGATATGGAAGGGCTTCATCATCTTGTCTATGAGGTTGTGGATAACAGTATTGATGAAGCCATGGCGGGGTATTGCAACCAGATTAACGTGATCATTCATATCGACAACAGCGTTACCGTGGAGGACAATGGAAGAGGGATTCCCGTAGGGATCCATAAAACGGAAAAAGTCCCGGCACTTGAGGTCGTCATGACTAAATTGCATGCCGGAGGGAAATTCAACGACAAATCCTATAAAGTCGCCGGCGGGCTTCACGGTGTCGGCGTTTCCGTCGTCAATGCCCTTTCACGGTTTTTGGAAGTCAAGGTCTTCTCCGGGGGTCAGATTTACTACCAGACCTTTGAGAGAGGCGGAAAAACCTGTGAAATGAAGGTGATCGGAACCACGAAAAAACAGGGGACCAGCGTTCATTTTAAACCCGACACCGATATTTTAAACACCGATAATTTCAATTATGAAACGCTCAACCGCCGGTTACGCGAACTCGCCTTTTTAAACAAAAGCCTGAAGATCATCATTGAAGACGAGCGATCCGACAAGAAGGAAGAATTTTTATATAACGGCGGGATCCGGGCCTTTGTCGAATATCTGAATAAAAGACACACCCCGCTTCACAAGCCGATCATCATCGAAGGGACGAAAAACGGCGCCGAAATCGAAGTCGCCATTCAATACAACGACACCTTTGTGGAAAAGCTTTTTTCATTTGCAAACAACATCAATACGATTGAAGGGGGATTTCACCTGATCGGGTTCAAGGCGGCGCTGACCCGAACCATCAATCAATATTCTACCAATGGTATTCTCCCCAAAAATGTGCAGGCAAAAATAACCGGCGATGATGTGCGGGAAGGGCTTACGGCGATTATCAGCGTCAAGATCAAATCCCCCCAGTTCGAAGGGCAAACCAAGACCAAACTCGGAAACACAGAAATCAAGGGGCTGGTCGAATCGCTGGTGAATGAAAAACTCGGCTCCTTTTTTGAGGAAAATCCGGCAATCGCCAAACGGATCTTGGCAAAAGCGGTCGATGCGGCCCGAGCAAGGGATGCCGCCAAAAGAGCCAGAGACATTGCCAGGACAAAAGGGGCATTGATGGATTCCACGCTTCCGGGAAAGCTGGCCGATTGCCAGAACACCGAACCGTCCACCCGGGAACTGTTTCTTGTGGAAGGGGACTCCGCCGGAGGGAGCGCGAAACAGGGGAGAGATCGGCGATTCCAGGCGATTTTGCCTTTAAAAGGGAAAATATTAAACGTCGAAAAAGCCCGATTCGATAAAATATTGAGCAATGATGAAATTAAAAACATCATCACCGCACTCGGGACCGGGGTCGGAAGCGAGGAGTACAGCATCGACAAGATCCGATACCATAAAGTCATCATCATGACCGATGCGGATGTGGACGGCTCGCATATCCGGACGTTGCTGTTGACCTTTTTTTACAGGCAGCTACATGAAATCATCGAAAAAGGGTTTCTATATATCGCTCAACCCCCCTTATTTCGGGTGGGAAAGGGGAAGAGTGAAACCTATCTCAAAGGTGAAACCGAATTAAACGACCATATTTTAAAACGGATCTGTGATCATATCAGCGTTCAAATCGAGAAAACCGGGTCAACCCTTTCCGGACATCAGCTCTATCTGTTTGTTGGATATTTAAGCGAATACTTTTCAAGCATCAAAAAGCTGGAGCCGAAAGGGATCCCGGAATCCTTGACGGAGCTGTTGATCAAGGCGGGTATTGAAGAAAAGCGCTTTTTACAGGAACAGGAAAAGATGGCCGGCCTAAGAGAAAAACTCCTCTGTGAGGGATACAAAGCCGGAGACCTGTTATGGAGCGAAAAGAAAAACTCCTTTGAATTTTCCATCCAGCCAGCGAACGACCAGGGAAAAAGCGAAACCCCTTCAACGAATTCAAATGCCGGCGCGTCAACCGTCATGATCGGAAAAAGCCTGGTCTTTTCGTCGGACTTTCAAAAGTGCATCCTTGCCGGAAAGAAGCTTTTTAAAGAAGATCATGGCGTCTTTACGATTATCGATAAAGAAAAACAGATAGATCCGATCCGGATCGGCACGAAAAAGGGGCTTTTTGACCATCTCATGGGAGAAGGAAAAAAAGGGTTGGTCATCCAGAGATACAAAGGGCTGGGGGAAATGAACCCCGAGCAGTTGTGGAAAACCACCATGAATCCGGAAAGCCGCACGTTGCTTCAGGTCAAGGTGGAAGACGCCATGGACGCCGACGAAATTTTTACCATTCTCATGGGGGATTCGGTCGAGCCAAGGAGAGATTTTATTTATAATCATGCACTTGAAGTCAGTGTCCTGGATATCTAGAGAGCATCGTCTTTTTTCACACCCAGATCAAATCAAGTTAAACCTAAAATGAGCGTTTTAAATAATGACGAAGAGATTTTTAAGAATAAATATCAATCGTTTTCATGTTAAATAATAGCATTTATGAAAATCCATCAAATAGAAGCAAGGGATCTGCCCGACCTTTGGTTTCAGGCGGTTTATGACATCCTGGAAATCGGTCGGCGGTTTCAAATCGACAGGGGATCGTATGCCGGCCAAACCCGGCTTGAATATGATTATTTTATCGGACACGTCGCATTTCCGGGAACCCTCCCCTTAATTCCCGATATCCCCCCTTCCTGCGGCATCCCGAATCCGGTTGAACATGACTATATCTACGGAGGGGGAGCTTACGAACGGGGGTATATCGAATACCTGATGTCGCCGAGAAAAGAGGCGGGGGAATCCTATACGTATGGAGAACGATTAACGAAGGTTCCGATCACCGGGGATAAGCTATCCTGGTGGTTGTCCGAAAAAACCGAAATCATCGACCGGCGCCATATCGACGGAAAGATCGTCTTTGAGGAAAACGGCGCCCTATATCTGAATCAGATCGAATGGATCATCGACACATATCGACGGTTCGGCGCGCGGAACAACCAAATGGTATTGCAGGTGGCTCATCCCTCCGACCAAACGCTTCTCGACCCTCCGTGTCTGAGGCATATCGATACCCGCATTCAGGACGACACCCTATATTTCTTCGTCTATTTCCGATCCTGGGACCTCTGGAACGCCCTTCCGGCCAATCTGGCCGCCATTCAGAATCTGAAGGAATATGTGGCGTCTGAAATCGGCGTAAAAGACGGGGAGATGATCGTCGAAAGCAAGGGGCTTCATCTTTACGGATATGCCGAAGATCTGGCAAAATTAAGATGCCTTAAAGAATAATGTCCGGTGCTATCCTTTTGCGTAATCGGGAACCCGGCGAACCGCTCGACCCCGATGATCGTCAATGAAGGAAAAGAACCAAAAACCGTTCAAAGGGCTGATACTTGTCTCGGCCCCCTGGCCCCTGTATAACCGTCCCTCCATCCAGATCGGCGCTCTCAAGTCCTATATCGGATCCCGGTTTCCGAAAATTCACATCGAGGTCCGCCATTCCTATCTGGCCGTAGCTGAAGGGGTCGGGTATCCGGTTTACCAGGCGCTTTCGGAAAGGACATGGTTGGCGGAAACCGTTTATGCGGCCATGCTGTTCCCGGAAAAGCGGGATGATATTGAAAAATTGTTTAGAAGTAAAAGGAGAGGGAGTGCTCCGCTGAAGCGGTTGGCATTTGCCGGACTTGTGGAGCGGGTAAAAGAAATTAGCGAGAGCGAAATCTCCCGGATCTATTGGGAAGCGTTCGACCTTGCCGGATTTTCCGTATGTTTGTGCCAGCTTTCCGCTTCGTTGTATTTTATCCGGCAAATTAAAAAAGCGCATCCCGGCATTCAGATCGTTGTGGGCGGATCCACATTCTCAGGGGTCGCAAATCGGCATTTTTTCAACGTATTCCCGGAAATCGATGGTATCATCAGCGGCGAAGGAGAGCTTCCCTTAAGTGAAATGATCTCTCATCTCGTTGATGGAAAGGAAAGCCGATGGCCGCATATCCCCGGAGTCAGCCGGAAAAACGATCCGGAAAACAACGACCATGCGCCGTTCCAACAGATGCCGGATCTTGCCGCACTTCCAATTCCGGATTACGGCGACTATTTTGAGCTGTTAAAAACGTTTGCCCCGGAAAAGCGTTTCTTTCCAGTGCTTCCCGCCGAAATTTCGAGAGGGTGCCGGTGGAGGAAAGCCTCCCCTTTAACCGGTCAAAAAGGGTGTGCCTTTTGCAACTTGAACCTTCAATGGGCCGGATACCGGATAAAAGAGGCAAAGCAGGTGGCCGCCGAAGTGGATCATTTGACTTCAACGCACAAGGTTCTATCCGTGGCGTTTGCGGATAATCTCATTCCGGATAGGATTTCGGCGGATCTGTTTAAGAGGATCTCCGAACAGGAAAAAGATTATCATCTGTTTTGTGAGGTGCGGGCCACAACCCCTAAAAAACTTCTCGCACTCATGAAGGAAGCGGGCATTCGGAAACTTCAGGTGGGGATTGAAGCGTTAAGCAGCTCGCTTTTAAAAAAGATCAACAAAGGGACAAGCGCCATCCTGAATCTGGAAATCATGAAGCGATGTGAAGCGCTCGACATTCAGAATGTTTCAAATCTGATGTTATGTTTTCCCGGAAGCGACCGGATTGACGTGGAGGAGACCTTGCGATGCCTGGAAGTGGCATACCCTTACCGTCCGCTGAAAGGGGTTCACTTCTGGCTGGGGATCGGAAGTCCGGTTTGGAAGAATCCGTCGGGGTTCGGGATCAGAGCGGTGTTTAACCACCCCAATTATGCGAAGTTGTTTCCGTCACGGATCGCAAAAGGGGTGCCGATGATGATTCAGGGGTATCGTGGAGGTCAAAACCATCAGCGGAAGCTGTGGCAGCCGGTCAGGGAACGGTTAAGATGGTGGAAAAAGATATATGACAGGCTCAAAGAGGATCCGGCCGGAGAGCCGATTCTCAGTTACCGGGACGGCCGGGATTTTTGCTGATCCGGCAAAAAACCCCGGATGCCCGGATTTTGACACACCGATTGGTCAAAACCAGCCGGATGATTTACCTTTATTGCGACCAGCACCGAAGTCTTTCCGAGATCTTAAATCGGTTTGAGGGGTTTTCTCAACCTAAGGTGATGTTGTTTTTGAAAATGATGGTGGATCAAAAATTGATGTTTTGTGAAGGGGATCGTTATCTTAGCCTTGCGATTCCTGCACGATCGCACCCTTTGATGAATCCTAGAGCGTTGTGATCTTTTCGAATTGAGTTTCGAGGGGTTTCGATTCTTCTTCCCGCCCGAGCTCCTTTAAACGCTTTTTCAAATCCTCCAATTCCTTTTTCAGTTGGGGAAGGAGCTCCTTTTTAACCTTTTCCCGAACGGTTTCGCTGGAGCCCTTCATGACATCGTATAGATGCTGAAGCTCTTTTTCAAAATTTTTAACCGCATTTTTTTCCGGAAGGGAGCGCATCTCCTTTGAAAAGCGTTCGATTTTTTCCTTGATGATCTCCATTCCGGATTTTATGTCGTTTTGCATTCGATCCGTAAGTGCCGACATGCGGCTGGAACCGATAACGAGCGCGTTTTTTTTCAGCGGAACCCCGCCGTCTTTTGATTGAAAAACCTCAATCGCTTTTTTTCCGGGGGTTCCGGGATCATGGGAGATCACGAATTTCGAATGTTCTGTAACGCTTGGCGCAAACTCGCTTTTGATGATCACATCGGCGATATGCCGTCTCTCGTTATTCAGGGAGATCGCTTCGACTTTTCCGATGACCTTGTCGTTGAAATAGACCGGACAACCCTTTTCCAGCCCCTCGAGTCGGTCGAATCGGATTTGAATCCGAAGGTCGGTGTTGATGCATCCCATAAATAAGAGTATCACTGGAATCAATGAAAAACGTCGATTCATCGGCCTCTCATATGATTAGGGTGAATCCGGCGAAAAAATGCCGTATTTGACCGGCCCGCTTCCTGCAAGCCCCGCCTTTTAAAGCGGGGTCAAGGGACGTTATCTGAAATAGATATTTTCTTTACCGGGAAGCCCCGTTCTTCAGAGCGGGGAGCTTCACAAGAGAATAAATAGGGCGCCAACCCGAGTCAAGCTCAAAGTGGGATTGACAGGTCGAAATAGATTTCTTAGTGTTAGATCGTAACAGGAAAATCTACTATTTTTATATTTTAAACCGTGGAGGGGAATATGATCAATCAAAAAAAGCGGGTGATGGTTGCAATGCTGTTTAGCCTGACCGTGCTCCTTGCCGTACAGGCAGCGGCCGAACAAAAAGGGATGCGCTATTCGATCATGGTTTCAAGGTTTGAAAACCGGTCCAACTGGCGGGGACAGTGGGATCTGGGGGACGCATGGGGAGCGGTTTTGACGGACAGCCTGAACAATTCGGGGAAATTCATTGTCCTGGGGGAAAAGGACATGCGCCAGGATGCGCTCGATGAACAGGATTTTGCCGCAAGCGACAGGACGGCCGGCGGCGGCAAGAAGGTCGTGAAAGGGCAGATGACTCCGGCGCAGCTTTTGGTTAAGGGAGAAATCACCCATTTTGATCCCGGAACCTCAGGAGGAGGGGGTGGTGTCGGTTTCGGCGGTATCCGATTGGGTGTCAGCGGAGGCACGGCTGAAGTCAATACGGTCATGTATATCGTCGATTCAAGCACCGGCCAGGTACTTGCTTCCAAAAAATGTATCGGAAAGGTTACCAAACAAGGGCTTTCCGTGGGGGTTGACAAGGGGGGTTTTTCAGGAGATGTGGGTGGTTTCCGGAAGACCAATACCGGAAAAGCCGTTGAAATGGCCGTGGATGAAGGGGTTTCATTCCTGATTTCCAAGCTCGAGGACATCCCCTGGACGGCAGATGTGATTACCGTTAAAGGCGGTAAGGCCTATATCAACCGAGGGACGCGGGAGGGTGTGGCGGAAGGGCAGACCTTCAACGTCGGGAAACTGGAAGTCATGAGAGATCCGGGGACCGGTGAAGTGCTCGATCAGGAGATCGAGGTTTCAGGGAAGATCAAGGTTTCCAAGGTTAAGGAGAAGCT
>JAZDGS010000016.1:0-35334 GCA_043806755.1 Pseudomonadota bacterium
ACATCGGCGATAAGCTTGAGTTCGAGCTTGATGATCAGTGTCTGCCCTGGTTTTCCGGGCTGTGCAAACTTCGGGGTGCGGTTGGTAGAGCTCTTGAAATGGAAATTTCCCCGCCCGCCCATACCTCCTTTTGCGATGATATGGGTTTCGCCCGGTCTGGTAAAATCCTTAATGATGTTCCCGGATTCGATATCCCGAATCAATGTTCCGGGAGGGATCTGAATGATGAGATCCTGCCCGTCTTTTCCTGTTTTTTGAGTCGGTTTTCCGTTTTGTCCGTTTTGGGCTTGAAAATGCTTCTTGCCTCGGAAGTGATACAGGGTGTTTTTTTCGGATGCGACCATTAAGACGATATCGCCGCCTTTTCCTCCGTCGCCACCGTCCGGTCCGCCTCGCGGTACATATTTTTCACGGCGAAAACTCACGCATCCGTTTCCACCGTTTCCGGATTGAACGGTGATAATCGCCTCATCAATGAATTTCACGCCGGATAAACACTGACCTTCTTTCGAGACCGCCCGAGCCGTTCATATGAAACGATGCCGTCGATTTTGGAAAAGATCGTATAGTCTTTCCCCATCCCCACGTTGTTTCCAGGGTGAATTTTCGTTCCGAGCTGCCTGATTAAAATATTTCCGGCCTTCACCGGATTCCCGCCGAATCGTTTGATCCCTCGCCGCTGTCCGGCGCTGTCCCGGCCGTTTCTTGAGCTTCCGCCCGCTTTTTTATGAGCCATACCGGCACTCCCTTCAATCGGTCGCTTTACGCCCGAATATGATCGATTTGAATTGCTGTGAACTGCTGTCGGTGCCCCTGTTTCCGTCGGTATCGGTTTCTCCGTTTGTATTTGAATACCACGATCTTTTTTGCCTGACCCTGTTGAATGATGTGTCCTTCGACCTTAATCTGGTCCAGATAGGGTCTTCCGACAGAGACCGTTTGGCCGTCCGAGTACATTAACACCTTATCAAACGAAATGGGAGAACCGACATTCCCCGGCCTTTTTTCAACTCTAAGGGTTTGTCCTTCCTGGACTTTGAATTGCTTTCCACCCGTTGCAACCACCGCGTACATTGGATCGCCTCCATGATGATGGATATGATATTAAAAAATGGATAATATCAATTTTTTATCAACATATGTCAAGACAAATTTAATACGGAATAAAATTTGAAGACAGAAAAATTTGAAATATACGATAGGATATTATATGATATTATGAAAATGTGCAATGGATGAAAGGAGTCGTATGAAAATCGTTTCGATTGCCGTGAGCAAAAAAAAGGGAGTCATCAAACATCCGGTTGATGAAGTTGTCCTGGTTGAAGGGCATGGCATTAAAGGGGATGCCCATGCCGGGGACTGGCACCGGCAGGTCAGCTTCCTAGCCATGGAGAGCATCGAGCACGCCCGGAAGACTGGACTGGATGTCGGTTTCGGGGATTTTGCCGAAAATATCGCTACGGAAGGGATCGACTGGAAAACAATGCCGGTGGGGACCTGTCTGAAGCTGGGTGAAACGGTTCGTGTGGAAGTGACCCAGATCGGAAAGGAATGCCATACCCGGTGCGCGATCTATTATAAGGCAGGAGACTGCATTATGCCGAAAGAAGGGGTCTTTGCCCGTGTTCTGACAGGGGGAGTTCTTCGCCGGGGCGACACGATCGAAATTCTTGGCCCCTAAAGCCACCGGCTTTAGCCGGTATGCAGTTGACTTCAGGCAGATGGCATTAAATTCATTGAAAAATTTTCAAATGACCGTATGGGATGGCGGGAAAAGGAGCGTCAAGCCCATTCCGGTCATCAGCGAGGAGCCGTTGTCCATCAGGGTTCAGGGGAACCCCTATTCGGTCATCATGCGCACACCGGGTGATGAATTGGCTCATGCCGCCGGGTTTTGCCTGGGGGAGGGAATCGTGGATACGCCTGACGACTTGGCATCCATCGGATTTTGCGAGGGTGTTGATGCCAATGTGGTTACGGTTTCCCTAAAAGAAGCCGCGAGGAAACGGATATCCGGCATCCTTGATCGCCGCGGATTTATCAGTCAGACGAGTTGCGGCATCTGCGGTAAAGAAGTGGTCAAAGATCTTCATCAACGGATTCAACCCATCGAAAGCAGAGTTCGATTAACCATTCAGGATGCCATGAAATGCCTTGAAGACCTTTCCGATTACCAGCCTCAGAGAAAAAAAACCCAGGCATCTCATGCCGCGGTCATATATGGATCCGATTATCAAATGCTCTCCTTTGCCGAAGATGTCGGGAGGCACAATGCCCTCGACAAAGCGATCGGGAAACTTTTTCTAGACAACCGATTGAATCTGGCCGCGCTCCTTATCCTTTCATCCCGCATCAGCTATGAGTTGGTTCAGAAAGCCGCCCGAGCCCGCATTCCAGTGGTTCTCTCCGTATCCCGTCCGACTTCCCTTGCCATCGAACTGGGGAAAGATCTAAACATGACGATGGGCTGCCTTGGAAAGGATGGAGGATTATATATTTTTTGCGGGGAAGATCGGCTATCGTAATTTTTAACAAGACGAAAAAAAAGCCCACTCCTCAGGAATGGGCTTTTTAATGCTTTAAAAAGAGCTAATTAAGAAGAGGCGACACCGGCTGCTTCTTCTTTAACGGTAACGGCGATTTTAAAAAGCGCGGTCAGGACAAAAAAACCGGTTGCCCAAACCCCGAGAGTAATGGCGATTTCCGGAATTGTCGGCACATACTCAGTAACGTGATGCAAAGGGGAGGGGACGAAACCGCCGGAGATCATCCCGAGACCTTTGTCGATCCACGTTCCTGCAAACACCATGGCGCATGCGACGGCGAGGATGCTCTCATTTTCCCTGGTGGCCGGAACCACCAAAAGAACGATCGCTATCACCATCAGCGTCATCGATGTCCACATCCATGGAACAAGGGCACCATGCCCTTGCAAGCCGACAAACAGGTATTTGAAATGATCCATGTGTTCCGGAATTTGGCTGTAGAATACGACAAAGACCTCGCACAGGAAGAAGAAAACGTTGATTGAAATGGCGTAGGCCACTATTTTGGCCAGGGATTGGATCTGCTCTTTCCCCGGATCGAATTTTGTTATTTTTCGAACAATCAGGCAGAGCAGAATTAAAAGCGATGGGCCTGAAGCAAATGCCGAGGAAAGGAATCGGGGAGCAAGGATGGCGGTCAGCCAGAATCCGCGTCCCGGAAGGCCGCAGTATAGAAAGGCGGTCACGGTATGGATGCTGACGGCCCAGGGTATGGAAAGATAAATCAGCGGTTTAAGCCACTTGGGAGGGGGGACGGCATTCCGTTCAGCCTCCAGTATTTTCCATCCGATGATAATGTTTAGAAACAGATACCCGTTCAGGACGATCATGTCCCAAAAGAGAACGGAGTTGGGCGTGGGATAGAGCATCACGTTTAAGACCCGCATCGGCTGGCCGAGATCCACAAAGATAAAGAGGATGCACATGGTCACCGATGAAACGGCAAGAAATTCTCCAAGGATGGTGATCTTCCCGAACGCTTTATAGTGGTGGAGGTAATATGGGAGCACCACCATCACCGCAGACGCTGCAACGCCGACGAGGAAGGTAAATTGGGCAATATAAAATCCCCAGGACACATCCCGGCTCATTCCTGTGATGCCCAAACCGAACCGGAGTTGCCACATGTAAAAGCCGAATCCGAGTCCGATCACGGCCAGAAGTGCCGCCATCCATCCATAATACCGATTGGTTCCTTTAAGCGCTTTTTCAAGCATAGTCACCTCATATAATGTAATAGACGGCCGGGCTTGTGCCCAGGCTTTGTTTACGCCGAATCGTAAAAGTCGTTTTTAACAGTTCCCTCACCGGAGAACCGGGATCTTCCAAGTCTCCAAAAATCAGAGCGCCGTTAGAGGCTTCCACGCATGCCGGGGCTTGCCCTATGGCCAGCCGTTCCTCACAAAAATTGCATTTTTCAACAACGCCCTTCATCCGGGTGGGGAATTTGGGATTCGTCTCCTTGATAAACGGCCTCGGATCTCTGAAATTGAAACTCCTTGAGCCATAAGGGCATGCAGCCATGCAGAAGCGGCATCCGATACATCGGTGAAAATCCATCAAAACAATGCCGTCTTCCCTTTTAAACGTTGCCTTTGTCGGGCATGCTCTCACGCAGGGAGGATTTTCGCATCGATTGCAGAGGACCAGGAAGGGGAGATGTTCAATCCGTTCCGGAAGAAATCGGGCATTCTGAAGAGGAAACGCATTATGGAATTCTTCTTCCCAGATCCATTTGATTTCATGCCGCTTGTTATCCATTTTGGGAACGTTATGGATTTTATGGCACGCTTCAATAATCGGTTCCAAATCCTTGGACGATTTGAATTTCCGGGTGTCGATGACCATCGCCCATTGTTTGGCCTTCAGGGCTTTTTCATTTTTATAGACCTTTGCCTCGGGAGCCTCACCATGTCCTCCGGATGCGGCAAAAAGGTCAATAACCGGTTTGGCTCCGATGCCAAGCGCAGAAATGCCGGTGATTTTCAAAAAGCGTCTTCTGCTGCTTTTCATTCCTTTGTCTCCTTCGGTTTCTCAATGTGGCAGTCCCAGCAATACGGGCTGACCGCAACATAATTATGGCATTTGTCGCAAAATTCGGCCTTGTTTGAGTGGCAGTCCAGGCAAGTATTGGAGAGGCTCATGTCATACCGCTTCCCTTCGGGTGTTTCATAGATGCGGTTGGTGTTTCGAACAACCGTATTTCTCCAGTCATTTAAAATTTGCATATGTTCGGATTTCATTAACTCTTTCTTAAGTATGCACACCTTCTCCGTTTTGGCTTTCTCCGTCAGCTTGGGTTCCGGAATCGGGGCCGCTTTCCCGTGGTTGTACCAAAACGGAAACGTCACCAAGATCACAAAGACGATCAGCCCTGCGATCACCTTTCCTCCGTCGTACAGTTTCTTTTCGTTACTCATCATCACCCTCCATTCCGGGCAGCGGTTCTCCTCTTAAGTTCGTTGTCCGTTCCTGCTGGCCAGGCAGATTCAAGGCGTTGGCCACCATTTCATGAACACCCGTAACGTCTACGCCGGGAACCCAATAATCCATCAGAGGAGGAAACACGGCCCTGTCGATGGCACAAATACAGGCGAGCATATTAACGCCATGTTTTTCATGGACATATTTTACGGCATTGGCTCGCGGGAACCCTCCGATCATTCTGAGTTCCATATTCTCGCCGGCATTTAATCCGGATCCGCTCCCGCAGCAGAACGTCTGTTCCCGGATCGTGTTGGATGGCATTTCGAAGAAGTTCTTGCAAACGTTTTTGATGACGTATCTGGGTTCATCCAGAAGCCCCATGCCCCGCGAGGTGTTACAGGAATCATGGAATGTGACGGTCAGGTTGTCATTCCGGCTAGGGTCCAGGTCCAGCTTCCCGTGTTTAATCAGGTCGGCGGTGAATTCGGTGATGTGAACCATTTTAGTGGATTTTGCATTTTCAAACTTTGTTCCGGTAATGGGAGAGACCGGCTCTTCCAGGAAATCGGCGGGTCCGTTCATGGTCCCCATGTATTGATGGATCACCCTCCACATATGGCCGCACTCGCCGCCGATGATCCATTTCACGCCGAGGCGTTTGGCTTCCGCATACATCTTTGCGTTTAAGCGCTTCATGGTTTCATGAGAGGTGAAAAAGCCGAAATTTCCTCCCTCGGAGGCGTAGGTACTCCACGTCACGTCCAGGCCGTATTTTTCCTTAAGGTAATGGAACAGGATGAGATATCCCATGGCCGTGTATGTTCCTGGATCGGCAAAGACATCGCCGGAAGGCGTTATAAAAAGGATGTCGGCCCCTTTTTTATTTATGTTCGGTTCAACCCGGACACCGATTTTTTCCTCGATGTCGTCGACGAAAAAGTCGAGCATGTCCTTGAAAGCATGCGGCTGAATTCCCAGGTGGTTTCCGGTCCGGTAGCAGTTGGCGACGGGGGTAGCAATCCAGTCGATGTTCAGGCCCAAAAGGTTGAAGATCTCCCTGGCCATAATGGTGATTTCAGCCGTATCGATGCCGTATGGGCAAAAAACGGAACAGCGCCGGCATTCGGTGCATTGAAAGAAGTAGTACCACCATTCCTTGAGAACATCCAATGTGAGCTCTCGTGCACCCCCGAGCTTTCCAAAAATTTTTCCGGCTGTCGTAAAGTCCTTTCGATAAACGGACCTTAAGAGTTCGGCCCGCAAAACCGGCATGTTTTTCGGATCGCCGGTTCCAATAAAAAAATGACATTTATCGGCGCAGGCACCGCATCTGACGCAGATGTCCATAAACACCTTAAACGTGCGGAATCGCTCCAGCCGCTGCCTGATCCCCTCAAAAACAATTTCTTTCCAATTTTGAGGCAGCTTCCAGTCATCATCCATCGGATTCCATGGCCTCGCATTCGGGAGCCCTAAAATCCCGACGCTCTTGGGGTTGGAAGCATAACAATACATCCCTTTCCGGATCGTGGAGGGGGTATCCATCCAGCCGGTCTGGGGCGGCCCTGGCTTTATGTTTGAAACTATCTCACGGGGTTTAAGAAGATCATCTGCCATTACTTACTCCTTTTCCTCTTCTTTTGAAGAACCGCCTTCAATGTCCTTTTCGACCGGGAGTCCGGCTTCGATCATTTTTTCTCTGAAATCATCTTCATATTCATCATATGTATGGATTTTTACCGGATAATTCCAAGGATTGACGTGATGGATGGCCCGGTTGGTATTTGCCAAATTCCGGGTCGGGCTCATGAAGATTCCGCCAAGATGCATCAGCTTGCTGAATGGGAAATAGGCAAAAAGAATACTGACGAAAAAGATATGAACATAAAAAATCCCGCTTATATATTTAGGAATGGTCGGATGCAACGTCACCAAACCCATGGTTAGCTCTTTTACTCCGACAATATCCACCTTGGTGAAATAACGCATCAGAATGCCGGAAATCGCCACACCCATAATTAGAAAGAGGGGGAAGTAGTCTGAAGCGAGCGATATGTATCTCACCTGTGAGATGAAGACACGTCGTAAAAAGAGATAAATGACGGCGGCAAGCAATGCAAAGCCGGACAGCAGGATCCCCGGAATCCCGACCTGAAGAAATCCATCCAGTTGTTCCAGCCACTGAAGGCAAACCGGAACAGGTTCAAGGAAGAAGCGGAAATGCCGGATCAAAACGGTTAAAAACGAATAGTGGAAAACAATGGCGCCGAGCCAGAGCCATTTCTCCCATTCATATGAAAGCCCGGGGCCCTCGTTCAATCGGCATTTCGTGTTCCGGAAAAGAGAACGGAAAAACAGGATTTCCAGCGCCATCCGGATAAGAACACCGCCACCGGTGGAAGGGTTGTCAAAGGCGGCGGATTTGATCCAGGGAAGCGACTTTTGCTGGCCGCAGGTGGAAGGGATACGAAATGGAACCGGAGACCTCGTCCAGTTTACAACCTTATAGATGAAGCCGATAATAAACGTCAGCAGGGCCAAGTAGGGGATAAAAATCCCGAAGAGAACCTGAAGCCCTCCTGCTTCGACTCCGATATAGGCGATTAAAAAAAGGAGAATCACCGTGATAAGGGAAGAAATGTAGTTAACATTCATTTACCGGTTACCTCGCTTTCGACCCCGTTTCAGCGGCCCGTTGGATCTACAGTGTCAACAATGCCGCTGTCTGAATGAATTAATGATGTTCTGTTAAGTCCGATCCGATCTGCTCCAAATCGCAAACCAGGCCGGCTCTTTCAAATGCTTTAAATGTTCGATCCCTGACTTCGTTGGCCTTCAGTTGAAAAATCTTTTCCCGGCATTCCATATAGATGTTAAATGCAATGAGACTCAGTTCGTCGATTCTCATTTCTATCGTCGTAAGCTCATCCTCTAAGTGGTTTTCCCTTATCTCCTTACTAAAAATTTGTCGAATGATTTTTTTAATGGAAAAAACGAATGAAACGGCCTGGGAGGGTAAAAATCCTTGAACGGCCCGAATGCGAACAATGGAATCTAAGGCGGAAACAACCGATTGATGGTCGACTTCTTCAACAATGTGGTCGATAATTTCCTTAAAACCCTGTCGGAAAGCATTACCGACCGGATTGGCGAATGGATCCTTCTGATTTTTCAGGAATGCCGGGGTGTTGGCAGGGTAGGTTTCGATGAGAGATTTAAACCACGCGTTAACCAGATCCGCATTTCTCTCCTTCAGCAATTTTTCTAGCTTCATTTTTTGGCTCGAAATTCCAGAAGCTTTTCAAATTATGTTGAAATAGCCGAAACCCAACCAACATACGGTCATAAAAAATCGGTCATCATCATCGGCAAAAAATGGTAAGGGTGATCATATAAACAACTTGTTTTTTGATGTCAAGTCCAAATGAAAAATATCAAAAAAGTGAAAATTGATTTGCTTTATCCGGGAGTTACGCTTTATGGGAAAGGAAATTTCAACGCGAACCGCTCATGGTGAGATCGGTTCTGTCTAAATTGTACGATTGCAGATGATGTGAATGGCCGATTAACTTGCGTTAGCGCTTAAAAAAAAATCGGATGAGTTCTGATTTAAAACACTTCTGATCTGCTTGAGCATGGTTCTGAATTGATAGGGTTTTGCGATAAAACCGGCAGCACCCGAATCCAATGTTTCTTTTACTTTGCCTTTCAACGCATAGCCGCTGGCAATAATGACCTTGGCCAGAGGATTTAGCGTCAACAGCTCCTGCAAGCACTTTTGTCCACCCATCCCGGGCATGTTAAAGTCTAAAATAACCAGATCGATCATATCTTTTTGGGTTCGATAGATATTGACGGCGTCTTCTCCTTTGCTGGCCTTGATGGTATGATATCCGTGCTCGGTTAGAATTTCGTGTCCGATATCGAGGATGACCGGTTCGTCATCCACCAGAAGAATGGTTTCCGATCCGCACAGGTTTTGCTTCAAGTCGGTGGCTTCTTTTTCGAAGATTTCTTTGACAACGGGAAGGTGAGCCGGAAAGTAAATTTTAAAAATGGTCCCTTCTCCCACCCCGGAAGTGCAGGTGATGTGTCCGCCGTGATTTTTGACAATCCCATATACCATTGCCAGCCCCAACCCGGTTCCTTTTCCTCTCTCTTTTGTTGTAAAGAACGGCTCGAAGATGTGTTCCCGGATGTTTTCCGGGATACCGCACCCGGTGTCCTTGACGCTTAACAGAACATATTTGCCCGGTTTGAGGTCCAGATAGCTTTTGCTTGCTGATTTTTCAACTATATGATTTTCAGTGCAAAAAACCAGATTGCCTCCATCCGGCATGGCATCGCCGGCATTGATTCCAAGGTTCATCAAGATCTGTTCCAGCTGAATCGGATCGGCATTGATTTTAAAAGGATCTTTTACAAGATACAGTTCGATATTAATCATTTTAGACATGGTTCTTTCCAAAAGCCTGGCGACATGCCCGATCTCCTTATTCAAATCCACAGGCTTTAATGTGCTCTCCACTTTTCGACTGAAAATTAATAGCTGTCGAATCAAATCCCCGGCCCGCTGGACCGACAATTCAATGGCCTCCAGATGCTTTCGGTTTGAATCATTCGCATTATTTTTCATCAATAAAAGCTGGGTATATCCTGAAATCACCTGAAGCATGTTGTTGAAATCATGCGCAATCCCGCCGGCCAGTGTTCCGATGGCTTCCATTTTTTGGGCTTGACGAAGCTGTTCTTCGAGTGTTGTCCGTTCCCGTTCGGAAATTAGCCGATCAGTGACATCCCGGACCACACTGCGGAATCCGACGGGACGCCCCTCCTCGTTTTTCATCAGCGACGTCGAAAGTTCCAAAACAGCGGCGGATCCGTCTTTTTTAAAGATCTCATAATCTGTTACCCTGGCGGATTTACCGGTTTGGAGCACCTCATTGAAAATCCGGGACATCTTCCTGGCGGTTTCCTCGGTGGTGTATTGACGGTTGTTCATACCCAGGAGCTCTTCACGAGCGTATCCGGTAATGACACAGATGGCGTCATTGAGGAATGTTAAATTTCCGGTCAAATCCACTTCGAAATATCCTTCTTCGATGCTTTCCAAAATCAATCGGTACTTGTCTTCCCTTTTCCTGAGCTCTCCTCTGGTTAACTCGTTTTCGATCATTTTTTTCCGGAGCTGGTTGGAGGCGTCGGAAAGCTCCCGCTCGCCCTGCCGGATATTTTGCAAATATTCCTCGATGGTATAAGTCAGGCGGGTGTTTTCGAGAACAAAACCGATTTCATTGGTGAGGATGCCCAGGATCTCTTCATCCGAGATGTCAAAAGTCCCACCGTTGTCTTTGCAGGACAAATTCAGTACGGCCATCATATTTTGCTTTTCAAAAATCGGCATAATAATAAATGAAGGGGATTCATATTTGGCGGCACTCGTCCTCATAATTCGTGAATCGGATTCGATATTTTCCACAAGCATGGGCTTTTTTTCGGATACGACATGACGCATGATGGATTGATTCATGTCGATATAAAAGTCTTTTTTCGGCTCTCTGACAAATCCTTTTGAGGAAACCACGAGAAACCTTTCCTGAGCTTCTTCAATCAAGCATAAGGATCCGATCCGAGCATTCGTGGCGGCCATCGCCTTGTCGAGAATGGTGTCCATGAGTTCTTGGGTGTCGCGGCTTTTTCTTATCGTGTGCACCAGATCCCTGATGATGCTGATTTGAAGCGTTTTTTGTCTTAAAAGCGATTCGGTTTTTTCACAACGATCGAAAAGCTGATTGAAAGAAGAGGAAATATCCTGCAGTTCTGTGGTATTATTTTGAATTTGCATTTGTACCCTTTCTCCGGCTTCATTTTGCAGCATCCGACTGGCCAGATCCAGAAATTTATCAAAGATTTCCCTTACCATTAACAGACCGCTGAGTATGAGTAGCAAAGCCATCGCAATCAGGATCGTCTGGGAGGTTTTAAACAAGACCTCGTTTGAGTAAAAGATGTAACCCAGCACCAGTGCAGGCAGAACAAAAATCAATGATTCGATCATGAGGAGCTTGTGGCGGAGGCGCTCACAACGGCTATTCGGTTTTTCGGCGGCAAAGGATTTCATGTAAATGGAGTCTTTGATTTTCCTAAGTGGTTAAATACCTACAATAATTTAGGTTCGTCGCACGTCATTTCTGTCAAAGGAGCCGATCCGGAGGCAAGACAGAAACACATGGGATTCCCCCGGTATCCGTTGCAGCACAGGCCAAGTCAATCCCGGAATCATAAAATCTGTACCACGGACGTCATCATTGAAAGAATAGCAATAGTTATGCCATTTTTATTATATTGATCTTGCTCAGGAAAATAGTAGGGGAACCATTCAACTGCCCAAGGTGAGCAAGATATTGCACAAAAATATGTGCAATTAAACCGGATTGACCGGCCCGCTTCCCGCAAGCCCCGCATTTTAAGACGGGGTCAAGGGAAGCTATCTGAAATAGATATTTTCCTTTTTTTGCGTTTTTCGATTATGAATTTGAATCCGGTTCGTTGGTTTTGGATAAAAGCGTATTTCTGTGGATGCCAAGTTTTTCCGCTGCCTTTGATTTATTCCCGCCCACGGTTTCCAATACTTCGGCGATATATTGTCGTTCAAACGTGTTGACCGCTTCCTTTAGCGTCATATCCCTGATTTCTGCCTTTCGGGGGCCGACTGAGGGAAGATCCTTGGAGCGGATGACCGGGTCTTTTGTAATGGTTATCAGTCTTTCCACCAGGTTTTGCAGCTCTCTGACATTTCCAGGCCATTCATACTCCGTCAACATCCTGACCGCATCTTCTGAAAACTGTTTTTTCTCTTTTCCCGTCTGTTTTGCATACAGAGCGGTGAAATGCTCCAACAGCAAAGGGACGTCTTTTTTTCGTTCTCGCAGAGGAGGGACCTTGATAGGGAAGACATTGAGTCGATAAAAGAGGTCTTCACGAAACTCGCTCTGTTCGATCAGAGTCTTTAAATCCTTATTGGATGCGGCGATAAACCGGACATCCGCTTTAATGACCTTGGTGCTTCCGAGGCGCTCAAACTCTTTATCCTGAATGATTCGAAGCAGCTTTCCTTGCATTTTGACATCCATCGAGTCGACATCATCTAAAAAGACGGTCCCTTTATTGGCCATTTCCAACTTTCCGATTCGGGTGGAAAACGCCCCGGTAAAAGCCCCTTTATTATACCCGAAGATTTCGCTCTCCATAAGTGTAATCGGTATGGCGGCACAATTGATGACAATAAAGGGTTCGCTTTTTCTAGGGCTGCGGTTATGGGTGGCCCTGGCGACCAATTCTTTTCCGGTTCCGCTTTCACCCTGTATCAGGACGGTTCCGTTGCTTTGGGCGATGATGGTAATGTAATCGAAGATTTCCCTCATTTTAGGAGCTTCTCCGATCATCATCTCAAATGGACGACGGACTTCCAGTTCGTTTCTGAGGTAGGCAACTTCTTTAATCAGAGAGCGCTTTTCCAGTGCTCTTTGAATAACGGATAAGATGTCGTCGATGGTAAAGGGCTTCATAAAGTATTCATAAGCGCCCAGTTTGATGGCCTTTACCGCAATAGGGACTTCCTTTACGGCAGTGACCATGATGACTTCAACCGTGGGGTCGGCTTCCTTGAATTTTTCCAGAAGCTCAAGACCACCCAAGTCGGGAAGCAGGATGTCCAGCAGTACGATGTCCACCGGATTGGTCTTAAAAAGCTCAAGCGCCTCATTTCCGGTTGAGGCCAGAATAATTTTATAATCATCCTTGAGGATCATATTAAACGATTGCCGGATCCCCAACTCATCGTCGACCACCAGAATCAATTCGGATCTTTTTGAACCCATGCCCATTCCTATCCGTTGTAATGTATGTTAACGGCTCGTATCTTATAAGTTATCCTGCTTTGATGGTGCGCCCGCCTGACGACTAATAGATCTCATGTTTCATTTTTCAGGTCATTTATCCTTTATATCACATAAAAAAGAAATATCGAGCAAATTTTGAAATGTAATCCCGGCATCGGATCAATTTGGAGCTACATATTGAAAGAATTGGTGCACAAAAAGGCAGGCATTCATGCACGAATTTTTGTGCAATTTCCCGGATTACTGAGATCCGGGTTGAGTTTAAGTAAAAAAAATATTTAATTATTTCAATATGTATGATATACTTTTATTGTTCTTTTTCCATAAATACCCCATATCCTGGTTCCTTATAAACTCTTATAGGCCGAGGGTTTGAAAGGATTGATGATCGGCAGGTTGTTTTTTTGCTTTTTTCACAGGATGGATGCGCCGCATGCTATCCTGGCATGATTATTGAAAGGATTTTTAAAAAAGTTATCGGACTCCCTGATAACCCATAATTTCGGGAGATGTCATTGGAATGAGTTTAAGCTCTTTTTTGCAGTCGAAAATCAATCTTTACATCTGCAAAAAACTCGGGTGGAAGTTTACCTATTATTATATTTTCGCCCTGGGGAGATGCTATTTTTTCCTTAGACTCAAAGAAAGAAAAGCCATCCGGAATGCCGTCAAGGCGGTATTCGGCGACCGGAAAAGCAAGTGGGAAACACGGAAAACGGTTAAAGCCGTTTTTAAGGGGATCATATCCCACTATTTTGAAAAACTCTTTAACGCGTATTCGACTTCGGATACCTTGAGAGCATTTTTTGAAACCCATGTCGTCTGCCGGAATCTTAATTTGATTCAGGAAGAGCTTTCCAAAGGTAAAGGCGCGCTATTGATAACGGGACATTATGGAGGGGTTGAGCTGATACCCGGTTATCTCGGCGTCAATCATTATCCCGTATCGATCATCGCCAAATTCAAGACCAATCATTTGCGCGAACGGCTTCTGCAAAAGGCGCCTGAGTTTTCGACCCGAATCATCGATCCGGCCCTTACCCCGAACATCATCAGCGAAATCTGTTCAAGCCTGAAGGAAAACCGGATTGTTATTACCCAGTGCGATGAAATCGAAGAGTGGCGGGTCTCCAGAAAGGACAAAATGTATTTCTTGGGAAAACTCATTTGGTTGGATAAAACCATGAATATCCTTACCAAGAGAACCAAAGCTTCCATACTCTTCGGATTGATGCACAGGTCCAGTGAACACGGATATGAATTCATCCTGTCATCCGTAGACGATATGTCGAAATCGTACCGAATGCGGGCCAATCCCTCTCAAGGGGAGATCCTGTTAAAAGCATTGGAACATTTTATTTACGTCTATCCTGAGGAATGGTATCAGTGGAAAAAATATTTTCAAATGGAAACCATCCCGTCTTTGGAAATCCCGGAGGAGAAACTCATGACTGTGCCTCTTTTAAACTCTTCTTTTTTGAAAACATAGCCCTCCGTTTATAAAGCGTTCTGCATCTCAACCCCGGCTATCATCAGTAAAAGCAGGAATTTCAGAATGGAAAAGGAAGTCAATTGCACCAACTCAAGCGTCATTTTGAGTTATATCAAGTTACACCATGACGGCGACTTCTCCGTATTGTTAAAGGACCTTCACCCGGAAATAGATTCCCTTCCTGATCCGGAAAAATTCCTGAAAGATCCCAATAATTGGATTTCGAGCGACGTCGCAGCGGAGTTATACAAAAGAGCAAAAGCGATTCTGAATGACGACATGGCCCCTTTTAATATTGCCAGGTTTGCCGTTGAAAAGACCAATCTGGGTTTTATAAGCATCATCGTTAAAATTTTTGCGTCTTATGAAATAGCCTTAAAAAACGCCCAGCGGATTAATGCCAAGTGGAATAGAAATAAGGAAGTGGAAGTCGTCAATATCGGACGCAATGAGGGGACGGTTCGGCTGCATTGGAACCCTTCCATGAATGTGACCAAAGATATTTGCCTCTATAACAAAGGGATTTATACCTTTTTACCGATATTGTGGGGCGATAAACCGACATACGTAAGAGAAAACGCCTGCTATTTTGAAGGAGCCCCCTTCTGCGAATATCATCTGGAATGGCCTGAGCGAAAAAGCCTTTTTTCCTTTGTCAAAAAGTTTTTTCAGAGCAAATCGGTCCTTGTTGAGACCATTAAAGAGATCGAAGAAAGCAAAGAGATCATCGAGCAGAAATATGAAGAAGTCAATCGCCTCAACATTGAATTGAACCGGAAAGTCAAACAGCTTCTGGCGATTCAGGAGACAGGGAAAGCCATTTTGTCGATCTTGAATTTGGAGCAGTTGCTGTCGGTCATCATGACCCTATTAGCCAATGTGTGTCAAATCAATCGGGCAACGATCATGCTTGTAAATGAAGAACAGCAGTGCCTTGAATATATTTACGGCATGGGTTATGGCGGCGACGTGCCGAATGAGGTGAAGAACTACAAGGTTCCCCTGGATCGATTAAGCAACATACTGGCAAGGGTGACGAGCACCGGCCAGTCGGAGTACATTCCGGAAGTAAAAAGTTCAAGCCTCAGAAAAGAGAACATTCTTCTGGCACGCACCAACCCCACGTCGGTTTACGTGGCTCCACTGATCACCCGCTCAAAGGTCATCGGGGTGATTGCAACCGATGCTGTCGGAGATAAGGGTGTACCTCAGGAAACGCGGGAAACATTGGAGATTTTTACACCCCAAATCGCCATTGCCATTCAGAATGCAAGGCTTTACCAAAGGCTCCATGACCGGATGGAGGAATTAAAACAATCCAGGGCATTGCTCGGGAGAGCGGAAAAACTCTCCTTTTTAGGAAACCTTGCGGCAAGGCTGGCACATGAGATCAAGAATCCGCTCACGGCAATAGGCACTTTTCTGCAGATGCTTCCGAAAAAATATGATGATGAGGAATTCCGCAACGAATTTTACAAAATTGCGTTGGAGGAAACCTATCGTGTCAACAGCCTTATTACCGAGTTGCTGGATTTGAGTAAAACAAGGGAAAGCCACTTCGAAATGGAGCAACTTCATACGCTGATCGAAAAAATGGTCATTTTGGTGTCCCCCCAGACCAAATCCAAGCAGATCGATGTCGTAACCCGGTTGGATTCTGATGTTGAAAAGGCATGGATGGATTCGGAAAAAATAAAAGAAGTCATTATAAATCTGCTTTCAAACGCTATTGAATTTACGCCTAACGGTGGTAAGATTGAAATTGCGACAAGGCGGCGGCAAATGGCGGGGAAACCGAATATCATTGAAATCAAAGTCAAAGACACAGGAATCGGCATTCCCAAGTCAAATATCGATTCGATCTTCGATCCATACTTTACTACCAAGCATAAAAGCTCCATGCACAACGGCACCGGATTAGGGCTGTTCATCGCTTATCAGAACATGCAGGATCATGGCGGAAGCATCGTAGTTGAAAGCGCCATTAATAAAGGGACCACATTTACACTCAACCTGCCGGAAACCTCTCAGCCGTCATGACCCCTGTAACCAAACCTCTCAGCCGGATCCCCCATCATGCGCATTAACACCGTAAATGCCTATCACATCTCGCTTACGTTTAACGGAAATTTCCCGCATTCCCGAACCAGGGGCGGGTTTGCCGATAACGTTATCTGCGAGGTCGTTGCGGATAACGGCGCCGTCAAAGGGTACGGAGAAGGCGCCCCCAGATCCTATGTTACCGGTGAAACCCCAAAAAGTGTTTTTACGGATATTTCAACTTTTGTTCGCAAAGCAGCTTTTCCGTCTCGGTTGGAAGATGTTTCCCAGATAAGGAGTTTTGTCGAAGGCATCTCGGACGGCAAAAACCATAACGCAGCTCTTTGTGCATTGGAAACCGCACTCCTGGATGCCTTGGGAAAACACCAGAAGAAGTATCTCACGGCCTATTTTTCAAATGATTATTATGCGGAAACGATCTATTACGGCTCCGTTATACCGTTATGGGATAAAGAAGGGACCGATCGTTTATGCCGGCAGATACAGGAAATGGCCATCGATCGGATAAAGCTGAAAATGGGAACGGATTATTTTCAAAATAAAACTAGCGTTGAAATTATCCGAAATGTCTTTAATAACGGGTGTGATTTGAAAATAGACGCCAATGGGGCATGGGAAAGAAAGACTGCTTTCGATCATATACCCCTGATTCAAACCTCCGGAATCAGGGTGGTTGAACAACCGATGATGCCTCGTGATCCCTCATTTCCCGATTTTGCCAGGCAGGTTTCAACTTGCGGAATCCTGCTCATGGCAGATGAGTCGATTTGTTCCTTTGAGGAAATCGGCGAGTTGATGGACCAGGGATATAACATGGTCAATATCCGGCTTTCAAAATGCGGAGGGTTTCATCGCTCATTAAAAATGATCGGGCAGTTGAGAAAAAACGGAATTCCTTTTCAAATCGGCTGTCATCTTGGTGAATCCGGAGTCCTTTCCTCGGCAGGGCGAACTCTGTCGCTTCTTTGCAAGGATGCCGTATATCATGACGGTTCCTATGATGAATTTCTGCTCAAGGAAAATGTGACCCGGAAACCGGTGACGTTCGGAAGAGGAGGTGCGGCCGGCGCTCTGGATGGGTTCGGTTTGGGCGTTGATATCAATGCGTTGCAATTGGAGCGCTTAAGCAAGGCTTTTGCCGGCTTTACGGTTCCTTGAAACGGGTACCGTAACCCCTCAATCAACGGATCGGTTCATCGGTTCAATGGTGTTCCCCATCCAAAAACTTCTTGGATTTCAGGTGGATTCCTTTCCCATCGTTTAGTTTGGGCATGAGTCAACCTCGGCTGACTGAAACCCTTCAGTGGCAAGACCCGGGATGCCGTTTCATTTCTTGAACGTTGTCCACATTCAGACCGGGTTTCCGCAATACGGGCAATACATGAAGCTCTTCTGAAGACCTTTTCCGCATCGTCTGCAAGGCGTGACATTTTCCATAGGGCCTGAGTCAAAAGCAGTTTTAAATTCGGCCATACTCTTTTCACAGAATTCGCACATAATGAACGGCTCTCCTGCCTTGACTTTAATAACAGGGATGAAAAAAAGGGTCAGATAATGATCGGTTCTTTTATAATAAGCCCTGGCGAGCCCGCAGATCGGACATACCATCGGATGTTCATCGATGATCTTTGTCTTAGGGGATATGCCGGCAATAAAAACCATAATTCCATCTTTTGATTAAAAATTCCGGGGCTTGCAGATGATCTCCCGAATTCGCATATCAAAAAGATCCGACTGATTGGCCGGTTTCAGGACAAGCGCCGTATCCGCCCCTCTCCCGGTTCCCCCGATGGATATGATATCGCTTCCTGAAAGAGCACCCGAGTCGGATGCCATAATGGACACTTCGATGGCCACTTTGGTTCCTTGTCCGAAGAGCCTGAGGGTATCGGCGATGATCAATACCGGATAAATGCCTGAAAACCGTTTTGCCAATGATCGTTCGACTCCGGATAGGGCATGGGTGGCAGATACAACCGTTGCCCCCTTCTTTTTTAGATCCGTTTTGACATTTTCGGGCATGACGCTCTTAAACGGCTCCTTAAAACCGCAGTGGTAGGTGACGACGATAATGTTAAATCCGTTAAAAATGTCTAACGCTTTATAGGCGGTAACTCCTTTCGTCGAAGCGACGACAACCTCGTTTATTCCGAGTTCTTTCGCCCGTTCACAGGCGGATTTTAAGACCTGCTCTGTATTTTCCGGTCCTGATTTTTCAAAGTAGACGGTCATATATCCCTCCGTTGATTTTACCGTTTTGGGAAAAGAGCGGATATTCTATTCACTCGTATTTTCTTTCCAACCGTGCAGATGGTAATAGTCCTTCAAAAGAGGTTGCATTTCGTCGATGGTTATCCGTTTTTCTGTGAGATACTCGGATGGAATGTAATCCGGCAAAGATGAAATGACGGCGTTTTTTCGGGTTAAATCGATATTCAAAACTCTTTTATAGAACCCATCCATCTCTTTTCTCAAAGCACCGGATTCCCCGGGGAGCCGGCTCGAATCGGTTATTGGTTTTTGGTTAGCTCTTTTAATCCGGACTCAAGGATGGAAAGTCCTTTTTCGAGCTGATCGGTTGTGATAACAAAAGGAGCAAGAATCCGAATGACGTTCCCGTAGGTGCCGCAAGTCAGAATGACCAACCCTCTCTCTATGCAATAATTGACAAGCCGTTTTGCTTCATCAGTGGCCGGTTGCCGGGTTTTTCCCTTGATCAATTCAAACCCGATCATTGCTCCCAGACCCCGAATATCTCCGATAACCGGAAAGTCCTTTTTCCACTTTTCCAGTCGGGTCTTGAGGGTTTGACCCAGGGATTGTGCCAGTGCCAGCATATTTTCATCTTCGAATATGTCAAGGACCGCCAACGCCGCAGCACAGGCGACCGGGTTTCCGCCGTAAGTGCCGCCTAAGCCCCAGGGATGAACAGAGTCCATGATCTCCTTTCGGCCTACCACGGCAGCTATGGGCATGCCGGCCCCCAGGCTTTTTGCAATAATGATCAGGTCGGGAGCTACCCCCCAATGTTCAATGGCAAACATTTTTCCGGTTCTTCCCATTCCGCTCTGGATTTCATCAGCAACGAAAAGGATCCCGTTTTCCCGGCAAATGTCGGCCAGTTTCTGAAAATAATCGGGAGGAGGAGCGATAAAGCCGCCTTCACCCTGAACCGGTTCAGCCACCACGGCGGCAACAGCTTCGGGGTTGACGTGTTTGATAAAAAAATCGTTGAGCTTATCCGGGCCGACAACATCTCCGAAAGGCATCCGATAGATTTCCGGTGCAAAAGGACCAAAACCGAATTTATAAGGCTTTACTTTGCTGGTCATGGTCATGGTCAACAGGGTCCGTCCGTGATAGGCATTTTCAAAAACGATGATGGCCGGACGTTTGGTATAATAACGGGCGATTTTCACGGCGTTTTCCACAGCCTCAGCTCCGCTGTTCACGAAGATGGCCTTTTTGGGAAAATCGCCCGGAGTGATATGGGAGAGCCTTTCGGCAAGCCTTACCGCCGATTCATACGGGCTGACCATAAAACAGGTGTGAGTAAACCTCTCCGCCTGGGATTTAATAGCAGCTACAACTTTTGGATGGGTATGCCCGATGTTCATCACGCCGATTCCGCCCCCGAAATCAATGAACTCGTTCCCCTCCACATCCTTAAGGATTGCGCCACGGGCCGATTCGATATACGTTGCAGTAATGCTGGCAACTCCGTCTGAAATGGCTTTTAGCCGGTGTTCTCCGATGGTTTTGTTTTGAATGGATGGATCCATGGTTCCTCCTTTATCATCCATTGATCATATTTATGAAGTCTGATATGCAATTCGATAAAACAGGGCGCTTATCTGTAACGCCGGACGACCCAAATTTCAATGATTGATTTTGGGAGATTGTTTATATTTTTACTTGACAAAGAGACATTTTTATTTTACAAGCCCCTAAACACCTGCTAACCGTTATCTGTTCAACAAGTTCGAAGTTTCATATTTATAGTAATATTAATTTGTTATATATGTTCGACTCAAATTCAGGCTGATAACTGTAGACGAATGGATCGCCGATCATTTCTCAAACTCGGAACATTAAGCCTTGCGGCATGCGTATTCCCCGTTCGATTAAGAGCGGCGGTTAAAAAAGATATTCCTTACCGCAGAAGCCTCTCCTTTTTCAATCCCAACACGGATGAATCATTGGATGTCGTCTATTTTGAAAACGGCCATTTCGTTTCTGACGCGATTGAAGCCATCAACCACATTTTCCGGGATTATCGAACCGAGGAGACCAGGGCCATCAACACAGAGTTATTGAATTTTTTATATGCCATTTCAGACAAATTGAATCTGGATTCCTCAAGACCGTTTCATATTATTTCCGGCTACCGCTCCCCGGAAACAAATGCCCTCATGAGAAAGCATAGCAAAAGAGTTGCCAAAAACAGCTATCATATCAGAGGAAAAGCCGTCGATATCCGGTTGCCGGATTATTCCACTTCTCTGGTTCGTAAGACGGCCATGACCCTTTCTATGGGCGGTGTCGGATTCTATCCTAAATCCAATTTCGTTCATGTTGACGTCGGGCAGGTTCGCTACTGGTAATCATGAATCGGGCAGCTTTTCCTTGAGCGCCTGATCCAGGGGAACATCCCGATCATATACATCCTCCCAGAAATTCACAACTCCATCCGGATCAACCCAGGCGGTCCAATAGAGCAGATGCACCGGTATCGGATGCTTTAAAAAAATTGTCCGATTGTCACCTGCCTCAATGGCTTTCCGGATCCGTTCCACGCTCCATTGAGGGTCGTTTCCCAGAACATACGCCGCCAGATCGAGCGGTTTCTCGACCCTGATACAGCCGGAGCTGAACGTCCTGAGGGTTCTATCAAAAAGCTCGCGCTGGGGGGTATGATGAAGATAAACCGAAAAGCGGTTTGGAAACATGAACTTGATCTGACCCAGGGCATTTTCTGGTCCAGGGTCCTGGCGCAGGCGGTATATAAAATTGTGGCGACCGATTGACGACCAGTCGATGCTGTTAGGATCGATTTCACGGGCGTTTTCCTCCCATCCGTTAAAAACCCGGAAGTTGTTTTTTGACAGATAAGCAGGGTCTTTTTGAATGAGAGGAAGCTTGTCCTTGACTGCGATGCTGAACGGGACCTCCCAAAACGGATTGAGCACGATGTATTTCATGGTTTCGCTGAAAACAGGCGTTCGGCGGAAATCTCTCCCTACCACAACCCGCATATCCAGAAGGCGTTTCCCTTCTTCAACCACCTCAAGGATAAAGTCGGCGATGTTGACCAGGATATAACGCCGACCCAGGTCATGCGGAATCCAGCGCCACCGTTCCATATTATGCTCGATTTGGCGGATTCGCTGCTCGATAGGCTTATTGAGTTCGGTCAACGTGTTTTTACCGGCAATACCGTCCGCTTCCAGTCCGTGCCGTCGCTGGAACCGTTTGAGGGCCTGTTCCAGTTTGGCATCAAAAAACGACGGCTCCTCAGGAATCGGCTCCGGAAAATCCTCTGAAATTTTTAATCGCTTCCGGAGCATGATGATACGCGGATCCTTTTCTCCCGTCTTTAAAGCCGGGCCGGAAGGGATTTGCTCCCATCCGCCGGTAAGGGCGATTCGGCGGTAATTTTGGAGCGCCTCTTTTAACCGGTGATAACCGGGATGCGGCGGGTTGAGTTGAAAAAGGGTTTCTGAAATCCGACCATTCATAAGGACGGATGTGAGAATCGCACTCAGATCAATTTCAGGATGAAATGCCACCCATTCGGTGTGAATGGTTTCCGGGTTCACACGGCCGGATCGGAGATGAGAAGCATACAGGAGAAAAGAATCAGTGAGCAGAATATCCAATTCGGCGAGTTGGAAGAGACGATCCGGATCCAATGGAACACTTGATAGATGCATATCGGCAACAAGGGTTTGGATTTTTGGGAGATGATAGATTTCAGGCGAAAGCCCTTCAAACGGCGATGATTGCAGGGCATCGATCAACTCCCGGGCATTACCGGAAAGTGATCCGTCGGAAGCTATCCAGGCCGGCTCCCAACCGCGGTTTTGATAAAATTGCGGGATCAGTAGAACACCGCAAATCCGCTCCTTGCTGCAGGTAAACGCTTTTTCGGAAGCATTGGTTTGAATAATCTGGGAAATATGATGTGCGACGGCGTTATGGGCGTTCGCGGCGTTGGGAGAAATGGTTTCACAAATAAGCCATATCGCGATTAGATATTTATCAATTCGCACGGGGATCATGTTCTTTGAATTCGGCAATCGGAATGGGGATATATACATCACGGTTTGGTAATGATAACATAACTCACACAGTAATTCCAAACAAAATGGGATCAAAAATAACATCCGAAAACCGATGATCAATGCCGTGCATACCGGACGGTTTCACGATAGAATGATCAGACCGTTGAAGAATAAGATCGGGCATGATACAAAGGCAAGAAGAATAGGGTTAACCGGGATGACAAAGCCCGCAACACTTATGTCGTCATCTATAAATCGAATGAAGATTATTTTGATTGCATTGAGTTTTATGTATAGCAGTCATTTTCCACCGAATCGGACTGCTTAAGGAAGAAGAGGGGGGAACATGGAAAAGCATTATAAGTTTTCCATATGGTATGTGTTGCTTGGGGTATGGGTGGTATTGATCCTTCAAAACCTGCTTCTGAGTGCATTTGCCGTCAAAACGATCCACTACAGCCAGTTTTTAAACTTGGTTAAAAAAGGACGAATTGTCGAGGTGGCGATCACGGCCAATAAAATTCAGGGGAAAATGAAAGAAGAAGGGTCATCCGAAGGACGGGAGATATTGTTTAAAACCATCCGGGTGGATCCCGAGATTTCCACTCTTTTGGATCAATATAAAGTGACGTTTAAAGGTGAGATCGAATCCAACTTTCTCCCGGCTCTTTTATCGTGGATTGTTCCCACCGCCCTATTTTTCGGCGTATGGTTTTTTTTAATGCGCCGGATGACGGGCCAGCAGCAAGGGTTCATGACCCTTGGAAAGAACAAGGCAAAAATTTATATGGAAAGCGATCTCAACGTGACTTTTCAGGATGTTGCCGGCGTGGATGAAGCCAAACAGGAACTGGTTGAGATAGTGGAGTTTCTCAAGCAGCCGCAAAAGTATTCCGAACTGGGCGGCAGGCTGCCGAAAGGCGTTCTTTTGGTCGGGCCTCCCGGAACCGGAAAGACGCTTCTGGCCAAGGCGGTAGCCGGGGAAAGCAAGGTGCCGTTTTTCAGCCTGAGCGGATCGGAGTTTGTTGAGATGTTCGTAGGGCTTGGCGCCGCTCGTGTCAGAGACCTGTTTGTCCAGGCAAAACAGAAAGCTCCCTGCATCATATTTATAGATGAATTGGATGCCCTTGGGAAAGCGCGGGGGCTTGGAATGATGGGAGGGCATGATGAGAGGGAGCAAACATTAAACCAGCTTCTCGTGGAGATGGACGGATTCGATCCGAATGTCGGCGTTATTCTGATGGCAGCCACAAATCGGCCGGAAATTTTGGATCCGGCGCTGCTGAGGCCGGGTCGGTTTGATCGCCAGGTCCTGGTGGATCGTCCGGATAAAAAAGGGAGAGAGGAAATCCTTGAGGTCCATCTCAGGGGAATTAAGACGATCAAGAACCTGGATGTGGAAAAACTTTCGGCTATGACCCCCGGCATGGTGGGAGCGGATTTGGCTAATCTTGTTAATGAGGCCACCCTGCTGGCCGTCAGGAGAAACAAGAAAAAGGTGGGGATGGCGGAGTTCGAAGAGGCTGTTGAACGGTTAGTTGCAGGCCTTGAGAAAAAGAACCGCCTGATCAATCCAAAGGAACGGGAGATTGTCGCTCACCACGAAATGGGACATGCCATCGTTGCCCTTTCCCTTCCGGGGACCGATCCGGTTCAGAAGATTTCCATCATTCCGCGTGGAATCGCCGCTCTGGGGTATACCATGCAGGTTCCCACGGAGGATCGGTTTTTAATGAAAAAAACCGAATTGCTAAATCGGATCGCTACACTTCTGGGAGGGCGGGCGGCTGAAACGATTGTTTTTGAAGATATCTCCACTGGAGCCCATAATGATCTCTCCCGGGCGACGGATATCGCCCGGAGCATGATCAAAGAATATGGGATGAGCGAAAAAATGGGGCAGGTTTATTTTGCCAGCGAAAAAAGGTATCGATTCTTGAATATGGGTTCTGAGGGACCTCCGGAATACAGCGAATCCACGGCTGAACTCATTGACAGCGAAATCAAAGAGATCATCCGAACCCAGTATGAAAAGGCGCTCGGCATTTTAAATGACAAAAGGGAGATTCTTGATAAAGGCGCTGCTCTCCTCCTTGAAAAGGAGAAGATGGATGCGGATGAGATCCGCACTTTGATGGGGTTGCCGGACGATAAAAAGAACAGATCGGAGGAGGATTCCTAAAAACCGGAGAGAGACGATATTCGCAATTTTAGCGTATTAATCGTCGTGCGGATTTTGTTCTTCCCTTGCGGTTTTATCCACCTTGACCCCTTCGCCGCGGAATAGGGATTTAACACCGTCTTTTAGGATTTGAAATACGCCTTTTACTCCGCTCTTAACCGTTTTACCGGCTTTGACGGTGTCTTCCTTGACACCTTGTTTTAAATCCGCAGCATGCTCACCGGCTTTGGCAGCCTCTTCCTTAGCCTCCTGTTTGGTGTCTTCAATGGTCGCCTTCTTGCTGGTTTCTTCGGCATAGGCTGAATCCGAAAAGACCTTAAGGCCGTTTTCGGCAACAAAGGCCGGGGCGAAGAAAAAAAAGGCTCCGAACCATATCCACATGAAAGCCGAAGACCCGAAAGGGTTATTTTTTTTCATTTTACCCCACTCACCGCCTTGAGCATGTTGATGATTTCCACCAGACGATCGACCAGGTGCTCGTGGTATCGTTTCCCACCGGCAAATGCGGGCCGTGCTGTTCGGTGCTTCCGATAGGAACGATAATGGTTCCATTGCTCGATTTGATCTTCTCTTGGATTTCTTCCCATGTCAGATTTTGTAACCAAACCGAATTCATCTATCGGGCCCCTTTTAAACGGTCCCGGTGCTTTCTGCTTCCAGCTTAAGGCATGTAAGCGACAGCTCGGAGTTGAGCGGCTCGATCCGTACTACCTGTGCCGAGCCGAGATCGACGAGTCCCCGTGATCGGCTTAAAATACTTGTCATGATTTTTGTTCCGACCTGTGGTGATCGGTTTGTCTCGATGACAAAAGCCACGCCGTTGTCGGAATAATCCACAAGCCAGCCCAATGCACCGTCATCATTGCCGGCACGCCAGCGAACGATATCTTTTCCCGGAGATCGGGGCGAGCTTCTCCTTTCCGGACAGGAAAGAGAGCTCCGCTCTTTTCGCTGAAGGAAAAGATTTTTTTCATCGGAGGTCACGATCTCCTCTTTCGGAATCTGATTTTCTTGGGACCAGATCAGGGTGTCGATATTTCCTTCACATGCCATGGCCACAATTATACCTGCCGCCGGCGCGATTCCGCCGGCATTTTCTATGTTTATACTTTCATGCGGAGTTGTAAACCAGCGGCGATAGAGTTCACGCGTAATCTGTTTGAGCGACATCTGATCGATCGGCCAGCCCAGCTTGAAAAGAGTGTTGCGCAGCATCTTCATTATGGATTTTTCACCTTTACTTAAAGGAGTTGGACCTTAACCTGCCTTGACCGGTCTGCTTCCCGAAAGCCCCGCTCTTCAGAGCGAAGAGCTTCACTGTTATGGATCCGGCCGGAAAATGGATAAAAATCATAAATCGGAGTTCCAATTCATAAATACCATCAGCACAAAATGGCGTCAATGATCAAAATCCTTATTGCTATGGTTGTCAACCGCAATTTATATATGGCGGCATAAGTATCGTTTTTTTTATCATTCAGGGCTTGACTGAGCTTCTCCCGAACCTGATACGGGGCAGGAATGACGTGCTTTGTTGTGATGAACAGCGGTGAGTATCGAAAGGGGCAGCGGATTTGAACTTTTTTATTAAGGGTCTGATGATCGGTTTTTCCATAGCAGCACCTGTCGGGCCCATCGGGGTTCTGTGCATCCGCCGAACCCTGTCCGATGGTCGTGCTTACGGCATCGTCTCCGGCCTTGGGGCGGCTGCCGCCGATGCCGTTTATGGCTGCATTGCCGGGTTCGGTCTGACATTTGTGTCCAATTTATTAATCGAACAGCAGCGTTGGCTGCGATTGGGAGGGGGCATCTTTTTATGCTATCTCGGCCTTAGAACCTTCCTGTCCCGGCCGCATTCGCAAGAAGCCGCATCCGGAGGAAACGGGCTTTTTAGCGCATTTGCCTCGACCTTTTTTCTAACTCTTACCAATCCGATAACCATTATATCGTTTGCAGCCATATTTACCGGATTGGGAATCGTTTCCGCCCAGGGTGATTATTTTTCGGCAGGAATTCTCGTAGCAGGTGTTTTTTTAGGTTCAGGACTCTGGTGGTTTATACTAAGCGGTATCGTTAGTTTTTTTCGAACTCAATTCGATTCACATAAAATGGGGTGGATAAACCGGTTGGCAGGTATCGTTATCGCCGGATTTGGTCTGTTGGCGCTCTTCAATACGATCTGAACCGCCCGCTGCTATCAGCTTTCTCCCATATAGGCTTTTCTAACCATTTCGTTTTTTCGCAGGTTTTGGGCCGAATCGCTGAGAACCACAACACCGGTCTGAATCACATAACCCCGGTCGGCGACTTGCAAGGCCATTCGAGCGTTTTGTTCTACCAAAAGGATGGTGGTGCCCCCTTGATGAAGTTTTTCAATGGTTTCGAAAATATCATCCACCAGCACAGGGGCCAATCCCATGGATGGTTCGTCCAAAAGAAGGACTTTAGGGTTGGCCATCAGGGCGCGGCCCATTGCCAGCATTTGTTGCTCCCCCCCGCTCAACGTTCCCGCAACTTGTTTACGGCGTTCCAAAAGCCGGGGGAAAAGGTTAAAAACGCGATCCAGATTATCCCTATTCAGTTTTCGATCCCGACAGGCAAAAGCACCCATCTCCAAATTCTCAACAACAGTGAGGCGGCCGAAGACACGCCGCCCCTCCGGTACCTGCACCACCCCCTTTTCGACGATTTCATGGGGCAAAAACCGTGTGAGCTCCTCATTCTGGAGACGAATGGAACCCTTTCGAGGCTTCATTAATCCGCTGATGGTCCTTAAGGTGGTGCTTTTTCCGGCACCATTTCCTCCGATCAAGGTGACGATTTCGCCTTCGTTGATATTAAGAGACAGGTTTTTCAACGCATGGATGTGCCCGTAATAGGCGTGAATATTTTCAACTTCCAACATTGCCGCCATGGAGGCTCCTTCAATCAACAACTGGTCAACGGGCTTCCGCGGCGCTCCCACGCCCAAGATAGGCCTCGATGACCGTCGGATTTGACTTTATTTCGTCCGGTGTCCCTTCCGCGATCTTTTTTCCGTAGTCCAGCACCGTGACGGTTTCCGATATGCCCATGACAACCCGCATCTGGTGTTCAATGAGCAGAATCGTGATGCCGAGTGCGTCGCGCAAATGCTGAATAAAATCCATCATTTCCTGTGTTTCCCGGGGATTCATGCCGGCCGTTGGTTCGTCTAACAGCAGCAGTTTGGGCCGGGCGGCCAAAGCCCGCGCGATTTCCAGACGGCGCTGGTCGCCGTAAGGGAGGTTTTTCGCCAATAGATCTTCTTTCCCTTCCAGGCGAACGAAATTGAGCAGTCGAACGGCTTCTTTTGATGCCTCGGTCTCTTCATGTCGTGTAGACGGCAACCCGACGATAATGCCGAAAAACCCTGCTTTGAGATGGGAGTGGAGACCAACCAGGATGTTTTCAAGGGCCGTCAGATTGGGAAATAGTCGAATATTCTGGTAGGTCCGGGCGATTCCCAGCCTTACGACCTGATCGGGTGTAAGTCCAACCAGGTTATGGCTGTTAAAATTGATTCTACCCTCTTCGGGCCGGTAAAAGCCGGTTACACAGTTGAAAAAGGTAGTCTTCCCGGCACCGTTAGGCCCGATGATGCTGTGGATGCTATTTTCTTTAATGGCAACATTCAATTCCTGTATGGCAAGCAGGCCGCCGAAACGCTTGGTCATGTTTTCAGCACTAAGAATGGCCATAAGCCCTCCTATATCCCGGCCGCGGAAGGAGCGGGCGTTTCGGAATCGGCTGAAGATAACTGAGCATCCTGTAATTCGCGCCGGTGTAATGCTTCCGGCCACAGACCTTCGGGCCTGAGGAGCATCATTGCCACAAGGGCGGCCCCATAAACCAGAAGCCGGTATTCGGCAAATTCCCTTAACAGCTCCGGCAAACCCACAAGAGCGACCGCCCCAACAATCACTCCGGGGATGCTTCCCATTCCGCCGACAATAATAAGACATAGGATATTGATTGAAATCATGACGTTGAAACTATGAGGATACACTGAGCTGAGTTTGCTGGCGAAAATGGCTCCGCTCAAGGCTGAAAAACCGGCCCCTGTTGCAAATGCAAGTAATTTAGTGGCCACGAGATTAATTCCCATGGCCTGGGCGACATCCTCATCTTCACGCATCGCTTTCCAGGCACGTCCAAGGCGGGAATCCTTCAGACGTATTGAGATAAAAATGACAAGCGCACATCCGGCCAGAATGAGATAATAGATCTGTTGAGGGGTTCCGAACTCATAGCCTGCTACTGAAGCTTTGGGTATCCGGCCGATCCCCTGGGCGCCGCCTAGCCAGGGTCTAAGAAAGTCCGAGAGGACCAGAATGCGGATGATCTCACCGAATCCCAGAGTGGCGATGGCCAGATAATCGCCGCGCATTTTGAGCACCGGGACTCCCAGAATAACGCCGGATAAAAGACCTGAAAGAACGGCAAAAGGGAGTGCCTGCCAGAATGTCAGGCTGAAAAAGCCCAGCTCCGGAGAAGTCAAGATCGCCGTGACGTAGGCCCCGATGGCAAAAAAGGCCACGTACCCTAAATCCAGCAATCCGGCATATCCAACGACAATGTTTAACCCCAAACCCAATAGAACGTAAAGTCCGACGATGGTCAGCACTTCACTTAAAAAAAGGCCTAAAATCTGGGGCAGGATCAAAAAGATCACAACCAACAAAACATATCCAACCGTCCGCAGCGTTCGTTGCCCGCTGGAAGGAACCCTGTGAAAGCGGGTTCGGAATGATTCACCCTTTTGGGACCATATGAAAAGAATCGCAGCGATGACGAGACAAAGTGCGGTTGCACCGGATAAGGATAGTCCGTTGGATGAAAAGAGCCATTCGCTGATCACCGATATAGAGCCCCATGCTGAAAGTGTGGGGCGCAACAGGTCTTGAAGCACGCCTGCGATGATCACACTGCTTAAGGAAGTAATCAGTATCCGGCGGAACGGTTGAATGGTTTGGAACAACACCCCTGCGGTTATGCCGCAAAGCGCACCGGCCAACAAAAGGAATGCCCAACCGTTTTTAAATTCAATGCCAAAGGTCAGCAGGCTATAAAGTGCCGGAGAAGCGTTGATAAAGATGGAGCGGAGATTAACCCAGCTTCCCAGTAATACCAGTAAAACCAGTGATCCTGCTATGATTACTCCGGAAACAAGGCTGTTGATCAGGGTTGATCCGATTCCTGATGATGCCGTACGCTTGGCCGCGATATACCCCATAAAGATCGCGATAACCAATAAAAGGGTATGCCCCATGGAGATGATGCCGGCAATGATATCTCGCTGGCCGAAGGCTTCTACCATTCCGATCAACGCCAGCAAAACAACAGTCACGGCGCCGATTAACCCTGTTTTGATCCCATGTCGACACAAAGATTCCATCTGTGTCATCGTGTGAGCGCCCTTCCTTCGATTTAAGCCTTTTTTACGGCCAATCTTTCACCCAAAATGCCGGTTGGACGGAAGATGAGGACTAGAACCAGCATGGTAAAGGCGATGGCGTCTTTCAGTTGATAGGGAGCGACAATCCCTAGTCCGTCCAGAAACAGACTGGGTCCCACCGATTCGATCAGGCCGAGAAAGATTCCTCCAAGCATGGCCCCCGGGATATTGCCGATTCCCCCGAGAACAGCGGCGGTGAACGCCTTGATACCCGGAATAAATCCCATGAAAAAATGAACCTGTTTGAACATGATGCCGTAAAACGCGCCGGCAGCTCCGGCCGCCATCCCGCCAATGAGAAACGTTGTGGAGATCATTTTGTCCACATCAATCCCCATCAGATAGGCTGCTTCCTTGTCCTCGGAGACGGCACGGATCGCTTTTCCAACGCGGGTCATCTGAATAAATGAATAAAGAGCCGCCAGCAGCAATCCTGCCGCTACAATGACAACGGCCTGAAAACGCAGAATACGGATTCCGATAAAAGTCCAGTGTCCTTCAAGCATTTTTACGACCGGATATGCTTGAAACCCGGAACCATAAAGACCTCGGAAAACATATTGCAGAAAAAAGGATGCACCGATGGCGGTGATCAAAGGGATGAGACGGGGCGCGTTTCGAAGAGGGCGGTAAGCAATTTTTTCCAGCAAAAACGCAATCATGGAGGATATAAACATGGAGACCATGAAAATCGCCAAGAGACAAAGAATCGGATGGCTTTCTAAAAGCCCGCTCCGGTAGAAAGCGGCGGCAACGTAATAAGCGGTGTAGGGACCGCTCATAAACACTTCGCTGTGGGCGAAGTTGATCATCCGTAACACACCGTACACCATTGTATACCCCATGGCAATGAGTGCATAAACGCTCCCCTGTGCTAGCCCGAAAATGACAAAGTCGATCCAGTGGCGGGTGGTGTATAGGCCGGCCAGCAATGTGGCGGCCGATCCCCAAATGATCATGACCAGAAGCGAACCGCCGATCATCCACATGACGATGTCGGTTGGAGTAATCCGTCCTCTGAGTCTTTCCAGCATGGCTTGATCCGTTTCTTGATTTACGCCGGTGCGGCATCTCCGCCGTTCCGAAAAGGGCGACAGGAATTCAACCGGCTTTTGAAATGAATATTGAAAGAAGAGCCGGGCGAACTTGGATAACCGGCTCTTCTTTCAAGCGAATGCGTCCCCAATTACCGTTTAATAAAAAGGGGAGTCGGAGTTTTCATTAATACGGTTTCCAGAAAGGTTTGTCGGGCATTTCCAGTTTCTTTACGTTGTCGGCCGTGGTCTGATAAACGGCAATCCGAGGATCAGCGCAGTCTCCTAACTTATTGCAGGTAATATTGCCGGTCAACCCCTTCAATCCTTTGGTTGCATACAGCGCATCACGCAGAGCCTTGCGTCCGATGGTGAGCGATCCGTCTTTTCCTTTCACCGCAACTTTTTCGATTGCCTTTAACACCATCATGGCCGCGTCATAGGCATGAGCATGGAACGGAGCCAGCGGTTTTTCGCCGTATTTTTTCTGATGCTTGGCCAGAAAATCTTTATATCCGGCGGCAAAGGCTGAAAAATCCGGGCTGGAATGGTACATCCCGACAGCGGTTTCACCGGCGGCTTTATAAAAGTCAGGGGAGAACATCCCGTCGGCGCCCATCAAAGGAACTTTTTCAAGTCCGGCAACCTCTTTGGCCTGCCGGGTGATATGGCCGCCGGCAGCAATAAAGATCGGATAGTAGATAAACTCCGGTTTACCGGTGGCGATCTTGGTCAGAACCGGCCGCATATCGGTATCGGTGGGCGAGACTGCTTCCTGGCTGGTGATGGTTCCGCCCATTTTCTTAAAGGTTTCAGCGAAGACGCCTTGAAGCTGTTCTGCATAAACGCTTCCATCATGGATGGTAGCGGCTTTTTTAATGCCCAACTTTTTGAAGGCGAATTGGGCGGCAACAGCTCCCTGAACTTTGTCATTATGAGCGGTCCGCAGGTATCCTTCGTAATCCGGTCCTCGATTGGGATCCGTCAGGTAAGGTGCGGTGTTGGAGGGTGAAACCGTTGCAATGCCGGCTTTCCAAAGGATCGGTGCGCCGGGTTTGGCTTCACTCGAGCAATTGGATCCGATTGCTGCGACGATGGTCGGATCGGAAGCTAGCTTGGTGGCGGCGGTTTGTCCGCCTTCTGCGTTGCATCCGGTGTCCTGACCGCTGAGTTTAATGGGATGGCCGAGCAGTTTTCCGCCGAGATCTTCGATGGCGATCTCAACACCCCGTTTGGTGTCGGTCCCTAAAGAAGCATTCTCTCCAGCCACGACAAACCAGTAAGATATGTGAACCGGTTCCCCTTTTTTAATCGTAACGACGCCGATCGGATCTTTAGCATCGGCAGCCTGAGCGCCGGTTGCCGCGATTCCGATCATCAGAGCTAAAATGGTAAACAAAATAAATGTGCGTTTCATAAAAGCCTCCTTTTACTATTGGTAGATGTTATTCGATGCCTTGGGATATTGAACAGGTCATGGTTCACCTCCTCGTTGTATCACCCCCCTTCAACACAAGAATAAAATTCAAAGCCATATTTTATTATTAAATTGCGTGCTTGTTGTCAAGATATCAGTTGCAAACCTCTTGAATCGGCAAATTTGCTATTAAATTGTTTACCGGGCGGATAACAGACGAATGATCGTTTGGAGACGATGGAATTCTTCCCGGTATAACATATGGGCAGTTTCCAGCGAGACCGCTTCGAACCGAATCGTGTCTCCGGGGGTGGCCTGAGCTATTTTTGGGAGATCTGATGAAATAACCGTGGCGATTTTTGCATACCCCCCAACGGTTTGCTCAAGGAGTAAAATGATCGGCTGCAGATCGGCGGGGATTTGTATACCCCCTGGAACTGCCGGCTCTGAAATGATGCTTTTCGGCATCCCTTCTTTTAATGGTACAAGAGGCCCCTGTAACCGGTATCCCATCCGATCGGCCTTGACGGTGACAAGAAAAGAAGAATGAAAAAGAATCCGGATCCCTGTATCAAAAAAGTCGTCCTGAGGTCCGGGAATTGCTCTTAAATGAACTTTTGTAAGATATTTGGGAATATCGGAATGGGCGACGCGGCGTGGACGTGTCAATAGATCTTTTTTTCCGTTTTGAATCACATCTCCTTTTTTCAAGGGTCGTCCTTGAAATCCACCGATCTTTCCACTCGCATACGTGGACTGGCTCCCCATAATTTCATGTACACCGATACCGCCGCCGACCGCCAGATATCCTCGGCAACCGCTTTTGGCTTGACCGATGTCCAAGATGTCTCCTGGTCTCACCCGAATCGATTCCCAGCAACTTGCCGGATTGCCGTTTAAAGCCATCTCCATTTCGGCCCCGGTGAGAGCGATATCCGTTTCCGACAAGATCTCAAGTCGGGGGCCAAGGATAGTGATTTCTAAAGCTGCCGAATCCGGAGGATTTCCCACAAGCGCGTTTGCCAGGCGGAAGGCGAATGGATCGAGCGCTCCGGATATCGGGATTCCCATTTTTTGATATCCGAATCGGCCTCGGTCCTGGACCGTCAGGTAGGGACCC
This sequence comes from Pseudomonadota bacterium, assembly GCA_043806755.1. Lineage (GTDB taxonomy): Bacteria > Desulfobacterota > Desulfobacteria > Desulfobacterales > UBA2156 > RBG-13-49-15. Next base: position 33,944 of record JAZDGS010000016.1, read on the forward strand.
GGTGTGATGACTTTAAATATATCCATCAGCCGGTCTCCGCGGTGAGCAATTGTTGATATTCCTTCTCGGTAATCGCTATGAACCGGATGATGTCCCCTGCCTGGTAAAGGATGGGGTTTTTACGATTTGGATCAAAGAGCCGGATCGGGGTCCGGCCGATAATCCGCCAACCCCCCGGACTGGCTACCGGATAGATTCCGGTTTGTGCATTGGCGATTCCGACCGATCCTGCCGGGACAAATGTTCGCGGTGTTTCCAGTCTCGGAGTATGAAGGATATCGGGAAGGCCCCCCAAAAACGGAAAGCCGGGGGTAAACCCTACCATGTAAATCAGGTAATCGACTTCCGAATGAAACCGGATGACATCGGCTTCGCTGATGCCGTGGGTTGATGCGACGAAATCCATGTCCGGTCCGAATGCCCCCCCGTAACAGACCGGTATTTCGACGTGTTTGGGAGGAGGAATTTTTATTTTCGGAAGCTGTTTTTCCCGTTCGATAAGGATCTGCTTCAGCCGGCCGGGAGTGATGATAAAAGGGTCATAGAAAATCAGAATGGAGCAGTAGGTGGGGATAATTTCCACCACTCCCTTTGGCATCTCTTTTTCAAGGATAATCCCCATGGATCGCACTTTATGGTTGACATCCGGATGGATGACATCACCATATTCGACCAGCAACCCGCAATCTCCTGCAATCCGGAAATGCGCTTTTTTAAAAAGGCCTATCCCCAATAAAGCCTCCCTATGAGGATGTCACGCCCATGGGCTTGAGAACGATCCCCTCGGATTTAAAGGTCTCCCGGATGCTTCTGACCAGTTCGACGGCGGAAGGGGTGTCTCCATGTACACATAGCGTCTGAGCTTCAAGCGGGATCCGAGTCCCGTCGACAGCGACCACAACACCTTCGGCGGCCATTAAGAGCGCCCGCCGGGCCACTTCTTTTGGGGCTTTGATGACAGCCCCTGGCTTCCGCCGGGAAACAAGATTTCCTTCAGGAGTATACGCCCGGTCGGGAAACGCCTCATAAACGACCTTGAGCCCAACGGTTTCGCCGATTCGACGCATCATTTCCCCCTTTGCTCCTGCCAGAGCCACATAGATGAGATCCGGATCCACGCCGACAATAGCTTGTGCAACGGCTCGGGCCACGGGTTCGTTTTCAACGGCTGTGAGATAGAGGGCGCCATGGGGCTTTACATGTTGAAGTCGGGCGCCGTGGATGGTGCAGAAGGCCGAGAGTGCGCCGACCTGGTAGATGATGTAGCGCCGGATTTCTTCGGACGTGCAGTCCATGTTTCTCCGGCCGAAGCCGAGGAGATCCGGATATCCGGGATGGGCGCCGATGCCGACACCGTTATCCACGGCCATCTTGACGGTTTTATCCATCAC
>JAZDGS010000017.1:0-8501 GCA_043806755.1 Pseudomonadota bacterium
AACTTTGCATTGGTGTGAGGCATTTTATGTGTAGGATAGGTGGGAGGCTACGAAGCACTAGCGCTAGCTGGTGTGGAGCCGTCCTTGAAATACCACCCTTAATGTGTTTTACATCTAACCGAGCGCTGTTATCCAGCGCCGAGACCCTGCATGGTGGGCAGTTTGACTGGGGCAGTCGCCTCCTAAAGAGTAACGGAGGCGCGCAATGGTGGGCTCAAGCTGGTTGGAAATCAGCTGTAGCGTGCAATGGCAGAAGCCCGCCTGACTGCAAGACGGACAGGTCAAGCAGAGACGAAAGTCGGTCATAGTGACCCGGTGGTTCCTGGTGGAAGGGCCATCGATCAACAAATAACAGGTACGCCGGGGATAACAGGCTTATCTCCCCCAAGAGCTCATATCGACGGGGAGGTTTGGCACCTCGATGTCGACTCATCACATCCTGGGGCTGGAGCAGGTCCCAAGGGTTTGGCTGTTCGCCAATTAAAGTGGTACGTGAGCTGGGTTTAAAACGTCGTGAGACAGTTTGGTCCCTATCTTTTGCGGGCGTAGGATATTTGAGAGGATCTGTTCCTAGTACGAGAGGACCGGAATGGACGAACCAATAGTGTTCCAGTTGTCGCGCCAGCGGCATAGCTGGCTAGCTATGTTCGGACTGGATAACCGCTGAAAGCATCTAAGCGGGAAACCAACCTCAAGAATAGATATCCCTTCTTCGTGGAAACACGGAGAACTGAAGACCCCTCGGAGACTACGAGGTTGATAGGCCGGAGGTATAAGTCCAGTAATGGATTAAGCTCACCGGTACTAATCGGTCGTGCGACTTAGCCACATCTTTTGACAAAACGCTTCAAAACGCTTCTATGTGCTTATACGATTACCCCTTTCGGCGGCAATAGCGAAGAGGAAACACCCGTTCCCATCCCGAACACGGAAGTTAAGCTCTTTAGCGCCGATGGTACTACACGGGAAGCTGTGTGGGAGAGTAGGACGCTGCCGAATTATTTTTAAACCCGGAATCTTGCCTTGGCAGGATTCCGGGTTTTTTTATTTTCTTGAATCAACCCCCATTCCGATTTATAGCATAACTTCGAATTACAAACCGTATTCCGGCAAAGCCGCGGTTTATCCGTTAAGATCATCATATGACGGTTTAATCCGCTCAGAAAAGGGAGATGAGTTACGATGCTCCGCGGATTGAAAACGCTTACCACCATCAACCTTTTTCTCCTGATGCTTTTTGCCATGGCTCTCATCGATTTTGTCCTTATCATTATTTTACAAAAAAGCCATGTGAGCGCGGAAGCCGACAGGGCGTCCATGATGGTGCGAGCCTTATCGTATTCCCTTGGCGACTTTATCCCTGAAACCGAAACCGGACCCTTTACCGAAAGAAAAAAAAAGCTAAATCAGATGCTCCTGGAGGCCGGTTTTTCGTGCGCCTTGATAATCCACCATAGGCATCCACCCATATTCCTAAATGAACGGTTTTGCCCGTCGGCTCAAGAACTGACAACGGTTACCGAAACGGCAATGAAATCCGGCGAAAAAACGATCCGATTTTTCGGTGAAACCTGGGGTGTTTTTTGGAAACAGCCCCAAAGCATGATCGTATCCGAGCCGCTCTTTCGAAATGAACTCCTTATCGGAAGCGTGGGCGTCGTCTTTCCCCTGGAAAAGACGTATCAGGCGTTAAGGAACTCCCAGAAAAGCATCATCATTTATATCCTTATTAACGCAGCCATTTTATCTTTTGTCGGGCTTTATCGGATCGCGAAAATTTATTTTGAGCCGGTTCGCAGACTGGCAAAACGTGCGGAGGAGTATACCGAAGAAGAGATTCCGTTTTCTGTTCGAAAAGAAGATAATGAGCTGAATCAATTGTCGAAGTCATTGAACACCATGGTAAAGCGGATTTCCGACGACAAGGGAAAGCTTAAATCCATCATCGCTTCCCTTGAGAAAGCCAATGAAGAATTAAAAATGGCGCACCGAGAAGTTATCCGGGCGGAAAAACTCGCTTCCGTAGGGCGTCTGGCTTCAGGCATCGCCCATGAAATAGGAAACCCGCTAGGAATCGTCGGCGGTTATTTGGAACTGCTGGGGAAACAGAATATATCTCCTGAAGAACGGGAAGAATTCACGCTTCGGGCCTCCAGCGAAGTCGGCCGGATCAATGTCGTTATCCGGCAGCTTCTTGATTTTTCAAGGCCGTCGAAAGGAACTTTAAGCATCTGTTCGGCGAATGAGGTTGTCCGAAATATCGTCGATATGCTGGCGGTTCAGCCGTTCATGTCACATATCACCATTGAGCCGGAGCTTCTGGCGAAAAATGATGCCGTTTGTGCAGACCCTGATCAACTCCGGCAGGTGTTCGTGAATCTATCCATCAATGCGGCCGATGCCATCGCTTCAAAAAAAGATGCCTCAGGAGGAAAAATTATCGTTAAAACTGAAAATGAAATCATCAAAAGAACGGAAAAAGAAACGGTTCCAAATATCAAAATCTCGGTTATCGACAACGGGGCGGGGATCGCGGAAGAACTGATCGATACGATCTTTGATCCTTTTTTTACGACAAAAGATCCGGGTAAGGGGACCGGGCTTGGCCTTTGGGTTTCCTTTATGATCGTCGATGGGATAGGGGGAAAAATGAAGGCGAACAGCAGGGTAGGCAAGGGGACGGTGATGGAAGTGATCCTCCCGCTTCATGAGGAGAGCAGGGGACGGAAATGAAAGCCAATCAGGTGAATCATCAAAAAGGTTCTGAAAAACGGTTGTTGATTATCGACGATGAAGAGAACATGAGGCACATGCTCTCTTCGATGCTTAAAAAAAGCGGATACCAGGTCGATTCGGCATCGGATGGAATCGAGGGACTAAAACGGATGAGCGAAAAGCCCTATGATTTTATTTTGTGCGACCTGAAGATGCCCAATATGGGCGGTATGGCGTTTCTTGAGGCCGTCCAAGACCGGATCAGAACCATTACCGTGATCATGATGTCGGCTTATGGCACCACCGATACCGCTCTCGAAGCCATGAAGATGGGGGCGTATGATTATATTTCAAAACCATTTAAAACCGATGAAGTGTATCTGACCCTGAGAAAAGCTGAAGAGCGGGAGCGTTTGAAAAGAGAAAATCGTTTTTTACAGGAACGGATTCAGAAAATCGAATCGAGCTACCGGTTCGGCAATATGGTGGCCAAGAGCAACAAGATGCAGGATGTGTTCACGCTTTCGGAAAAGGCCGCCAACTACAATACAACCGTTCTGATTTATGGCGAAAGCGGGACGGGAAAAGAACTGGTGGCCCGTGGGATCCATTTTTCGGGAGAACGATCGAAAATGCCCTTTGTGGCGGTGAATTGCGGCGGTATTCCGGAAACCCTGCTCGAGAGCGAACTGTTCGGATACCGGAGGGGCGCTTTTACAGGAGCCGTTCGGGATAAGAAGGGGCTTTTTGAAGAGGCGGACGAAGGGAGTATCTTTTTGGATGAAATCGGTGAAATGCCTATTTACCTGCAGGTTAAACTGCTTCGCGTTCTTCAGGAACGGGAGGTAAGGCCGGTCGGGGATGTCAAAACCAAAACCGTCGATGTGCGGGTAATCGCGGCCACTGCAAAGAAATTGGAAGATGAAATCACCAAAGGTTCATTTCGTGAGGATTTATATTACCGGATCAATGTGCTTCCGATTCACCTGCCTCCTCTTCGTGAACGCCCGGAGGACATTCCACTACTGTGCCGGCACTTCATCGATATATTTTCCGCAAGTTTTAAAAAACATGTCAGTGGGATATCCTCGGAGGGGATGGCGCTTCTTCTGAAGCACAAATGGCCGGGAAACGTCCGGGAGCTGGAGAATGTCATCGAGAGGGCGGTCGTATTGGCTGAAAGGGAAGTCCTTCAGGCTGAGCATTTTCCGCCTAATTTGGGAACCAAGTCCGAAGGCGACGATCCAACCTTTCTTCCGGAAGGATATTCCCTTAAACGGGCGCAGAAGGTGCTTGAAAAAAAGATGATTACAAGAGCACTGATCGAATCCGGAGGAAACCGCACTAAAGCGGCTCAACTCCTCGAAATCAGCCACCCGTCATTACTGTCCAAAATAAAAGAATACGAAATCGTTGCATAGAACGGATTTCTCCGCCCATGCAACAATCGGTTTCGTATCCAAAATGGACGCTTTGATTAAGGAGTTGTATTTTCTGAATTGATGAAGATATGAGAAGGGGCCGGATCGCTATTTATCATTTATCGTATCCCTTAATTTTCCGGAGCATTTGAACGTAACTACTTTTCTCCCTCTCAACGTAAGATCACTGCCGGTGGCGGGATTCCGTCCTCTGCGTTCTTTTTTGTTTTTGACGCAGAACTTGCCGAATCCGGAAATCAATACATCATCTCCCTTTCCCAGGGTGCGCTTGATGATGTCAAGGAGCGATTCGATGGTTTCCACTGATTTCTTTTTGGTAAAGCCGAGTTCGTGGACCTTTGCAACGATATCATTTTTCGTTAACGCCATGTTTCCTCCTCATCGAACCTGAAAGACAATAATCTGCCCGCCTGGATCTCCATTGAATGGAAAATACTTTTTGTCACTCCCTTAACCGGTATTAATGCGATTGTGGATAAACAGTGAAGTCGTAAATTTAACGATCCGGTAAAATATACGGATATTATTGCGCTGTCAAGAATTTAAGCTTCCACGACGGTATTTTCTTGTTTATCGATTGAACTCGAAACCCTGTTTCTGATATTTAGCGCCATCGGGACTTAAAGACAGTGGTGTCAAATCTTGATTTTTGATTTTATGCTGTCGAGCTTATTCCTCTAAAATATATAGATGTCAATGAAAATCAAAAATCAAGATTTGACACCACTGTTTGCAATGGAGCCGGCAGGCGGACTCGAACCGCCGACCTGCTGATTACGAATCAGCTGCTCTACCTGCTGAGCTACGCCGGCCAAGATGCGAAGTAAGCTACTTACTTTATGAAACAAAATCAAGAAAAATATTTCCTTAAGGCCCTTGTCGATGCCATTCCGGACCGAAGGAGCTCCATCGACTGCGTCGGGCTGACGCGGCCTTCCTTTGCATACCTGGCGTTTGCGCTTTACCATAGGCACCGCCTTCCCATCGTCGCCGTTACATCCTCGGTCGGTGAGGCTGAAAAGCTATCATTGGATCTTCAATTTTTTTTTAACGGGACAAACATCACGGTGATGCATTTTCCTCCCTGCACCCTTTTACCGGGTCGAACGAACGTCTTCCATAACGAGACGTCGGCAGCCAGGATACGGACGCTCTATCGCATGATCAATGGAGAGGCGCCGGTTCTGGTCGTCTCCCTGGAGGCCCTGCTGCAGAAAATCATCCCAAAGGATGAAATCACCGCCTATGCGGAACTGATCATGGAGAACGAGGAGATCGACCGGGATAGTCTGATTCAAAAATTGGTATCCGGAGGTTATGTTCGTTCGGCCATCGTAGAAGAGCCGGGAGATTTCAGCGTGAGGGGGGGGATAATGGATGTTTTTTCTCCGCTTTATCCGGATCCGCTGAGGATCGAACTGTCCGGTGATACGGTCGTTTCCCTGCGATTTTTTTCAGCGGCGAGCCAGCGAAAATTGAATACTCTTTCGGAAGCCGTCATTCTTCCTGCCCGCGAAGCGATCATCTCGTCGAATCGAATGGAGTCGATTTTAGGGAAGATTCGAACGCAAAGCGCTGAACTGGAACTCCCCGTAACCAAATTGCGGGAGTTCATCCAAAGCATCAAACATATGGAAAGACCACCGGAAATCGAAGGTCTGATCCCTCTGATCTACGAATCCCCGGATACGTTGTTTGATTACATGCCGGAACAGACCCTGATTGCCATGGCGGAGCCCGGCACGCTTGAAAAGACGGCGGCTGAGTTCGGAGAGATGGTCCTGAAGAATTACATCAACGCTCGAAACGAAGCGAAATTCTGCACAAAACCGGAAGACCTGTACATCGACTGGGAAACGATATGGACGATTTCGAGAAGGCGGAAACACCTGTCATATGAAATGCTCCCGGTTACCGCATCAACGGAAAGCGCGAAAGGTGAAAACGGAACCTGGTTTTTTCAGATTGGTGAAAATCATGCGTTGTCTCAGGAGTTGACCTACCGGAAAGAGAATGAGCGATTATTTTTCCCGTTGGCCGATTGGATCACCCGCCAGGCCGATGCCGGATGCACCGTATTTTTGATCTGCGGCACTCATCCACAGGCCAAGAGGCTGGAATCGTTGCTGGAGCCGTATCGTATCCCGGCTGAAATCATCGATACGTTTAAAATGGACATTCCGTCAACGGATACGGGTAAAAAACGGATTTACATCTGCGTGGGGCATTTCAGCAAGGGCTTTGTCTGGTTGAATGAGCATCTGGCCATCCTGACGGAGGATGAGGTTTTTGGAGAAAAGCGCCGGAAAACAATTCATCGCCGCCGCCTCCTGCAATCGGTTCGGGTCGTCTTTGAAGACCTCCAAAAAGGAGATCTGGTCGTTCATGATGATCATGGCATCGGCCGGTACGATGGATTGGTAAAACTGAAGGTGGATGGTACGGCAAATGATTTTCTTCTCATTCTTTATAAAGACGACGATAGGCTCTATCTTCCGGTGGAACGAATGGATGTGGTGAGGAAATATCTGGGAGTCGAGGGGATGGAGCCGACCCTCGATAAACTGGGAGGCAAATCTTGGGAGAAGGTCAAAGAGCGCGTCAGGAAATCGGCCGAAAAAATCGCCGGAGAATTGCTTCAGCTCTATGCGGAACGGAAGGTCAGGAAAGGACATACCTTTGAGCCGGTCGACAAATACTTCAAGGATTTTGAAGCCGCTTTTCCGTATGAAGAAACGGAAGATCAGTTAAGGGTCATCGATGAGGTGTTTGATGACATGGCAAAACCCGTATCCATGGACCGTCTCATCTGCGGAGATGTGGGATATGGTAAAACGGAGGTGGCCCTCAGGGCTGCATATATGGCGGTCAATGGCGGAAAGCAGGTAGCGGTGCTGGTCCCGACGACGGTTCTCGCGGAGCAGCATTATGAGACGTTCTCGAAACGGTTTGAGAAATATCCGGTCTCCGTTGCCTGCCTGAGCCGGTTCCGCTCGGATAAGGAGCAACGGTCGATCCTAGAGGACCTATCCGTCGGAAAAACCGATATTATCATCGGAACGCATCGTCTTCTTCAAAAGGATGTTGCATTCAAAGATCTGGGGTTGCTCATCGTAGATGAAGAACAGCGTTTCGGCGTCAAGCACAAAGAAAAATTAAAAAAGATAAGAAATACCGTCGACGTGCTTGTCCTCACCGCAACCCCGATACCCCGGACCCTTCACATGTCTCTTGCAGGAGTCCGGGATATCAGTCTGATTTCAACTCCTCCTGAACAGCGGCATCCCATCATTACCTATGTTTCCGAAATGGACGACAGGGTCGTATCAGACGCCATTCGAAGGGAGCTGAAACGAAACGGACAAATTTTTTTTGTTCACAACAACATCCACAGCATCTGGAAAATGGCCAGACATTTGAAGGAACTGGTTCCGGAAGCCGGAATCGGTGTGGCACACGGCCGGCTGAAGGAAACCGAACTTGAAGAGGTGATGATTTCTTTTTTCCGGAAGAAAATCGATCTGCTCGTTTGCACGTCTATCATCGAATCGGGGCTGGATGTTCCATCGGCGAATACGATTCTCATCAACCGGGCCGACCGGTTCGGTCTGGCTCAAATTTATCAGTTGCGCGGCCGGGTGGGACGATCCAATGAACAGGCTTACGCTTACTTATTCATTCCAAAGGAAAGCGCTTTGACCCAGGATGCTAAAAAGAGGCTGAAGGTCCTGATGGAATACAGCGACCTCGGGAGCGGATTCCAGATCGCCATGCGGGATCTCGAAATCCGCGGAGGAGGGACTATTTTGGGCGCCTCCCAGTCCGGACATATTGCAGCGGTGGGTTATGACATGTTTCTCAAGCTGATGGAACAAGCGGTCTCCGAATTAAAGGGGGAGCCGGTCCTGGAGGAGTTGCAGCCGGAAATCAATGTCGAGATAAGCGCATTTATTCCTGAATTCTATGTAGCGGACATCGATCAGAGACTTTCCATCTATCGTCGCCTTTCACGGATGACCGATCTGAAAGAGATGTCCGATTTCAAATCGGAACTCATGGACCGATTCGGCCCGATGCCAGGTGAATCGATGAATCTGGTATTTAAGATCATGTTGAAAATCCTGGCCATCAAGGCCGGCGTCAGACGGCTGGACCTGATCGGCGACACTCTTGTGCTCTATTTTTCATTGGCGCATCTGAAGGATGGTTCGCGAATTATTGAGATGATTCGATCGGACCCCGGACGGTTTTCACTCACTCCTGATCACATCATGAAAATCAAGCTGTTTAGAAACGGTCAAAAAGGGTTGTTGTCTCAGACGAGAAACATCTTGAAAGCAATTG
>JAZDGS010000018.1:0-48398 GCA_043806755.1 Pseudomonadota bacterium
AGAATAAATATCCAACATCGTCTTATCTACCAGGTTCTCGAGGATATCAAAACCGTTAAGGTGATCAGGATGTGGATGCATTATGAATAGATCGGCGAACCGGGCAAGGGCGGGTCTTTCTCCCGCCCTCCCCACACCTCCCTAGCATGCGGGTTCGCACTAGGCGGTTCCCAGAGGCTACCGAGCCGTAGCCGGGTAATATATGGTTACCCACAGATCTTTGACAGACAGCAGACCTTGATTCTTGAGCCATTGATTAGTCATGCCTGTCTGGGTGGCCAGCGTGCGTGAGAGTCTCCATGGGCCTTTCCGGCTCATGCCGGCCAAGAGAGCGGTTCGCAGATGAGTTCCGAGCCTTGGTGCGGCAGTATCGCCATTGTTTCTAATAGCACATGCGCAGCCTGCGGCGCAGCCAGTGGTCTATTTCAGGTATCGGTCGATTGTACTCCGATATCCCGAAGTAGCCCATCCAGCCGTGAACATATTCGGTCACCTTGGCAAGACGGTATTCCGTAATGACAAAGTCGCCGGCATAACGGGCGAAGTGGTGGCAATGACCTTCCAGTTCCTTATCGAGTCTGAACCTCTCCCTATCTTCAAGACAAAAAATAGGGTTGTGTAAGGTGCATTGGAGCCTGCGCGGTTTGAATTGAGTGTAGTTCTTTGACATAGACTTCATAGAGGGCCTGATACCCCAGAGATTCATGAAGCCGCTCCATGTTATAGAAAATAAAATACCGGGTTAGTCCCTGACGTGCCTCGGCTACGGACTGGTGATGGTTCAAATAAATCTCTTCGTATTTGACTGAACGCCAGAGACGCTCCACAAAGATGGTGTCATAAACCCGGCCTCGACTGTCCATGCTGATCCGAATGCTTTTCGATTTCAAACATCCGATAAAATTATATTGGGCTGATAAAATTCCAGCTATACCAAAAAAAGAGGTAGATCTTATGGCAGAACAAAATGGCAATCAGCGAATTCAATTTAAGATCCAAGGTATGCATGAGTGAGTTGAGAGGCGAAGGTCGTTAAAGCCCTGGAAGGGCTTAAGGGAGTTAAAAGAGCTGAAGCCAGTCATCCTGAAAAAAGCGCTGTGGTTGTTTATAATTCGGACCTGGTTTCGCCCGAACAGACGCAACAGGTTTTGCTGAATCGATCGTGATGAAATATTTTTTCTTGACTTGACAAATACATAAATATATGTTTATATAATTATAAACATATAAGTGGATAGGAAATTGGACTTTCGAAACGACACACCGGATGATGCGATGCGCTTTGGGGATGCGGCGGTTCTTGCCAAAGCGATGTCGGACGAAAACCGCCTTCAGATCCTGATGCGGTTATCCGAAGGGCAGAAATCGGTATCTCAGCTTGTTGAGGAAACCCGGCTGTCTCAACCGTTGGTTTCCCACCATCTCCGTGAACTCAGACACGCCCTTTTGGTCAGCGTTGAGCGGAAAGGAGCGTTCGTCTATTACCGTCTATCGAACGACAGCATCCCTGAAATCATTTTCTTTTTAAGATCATTGGCAAAAAGCCTTTTGAGATCAAAAAAAGGACTTTAGCGCGGAGGAGGAAAATGGGTCTAAATGATATCGAAACGATGATCGATCGGATGGATTCCAAGGTCGCCGTGGAATCACTCATAAAAGCGGTCAAGAAACTGTTTCCGGTGTTAGATGATGAAGACCGAAAGAATCTCATTATCCGAATGTTCGGAGAGCCTGGAAACGACAAGATTCTTAGCATGGTTCATCTTTGACTGGCCGAATGCATGGACGAAGGTGTCGATCCTGAACAGATGTGTCAAAGCCTTGTGGGAAAAATCACTCAATCAAGGCAACTCAAAGCGATCGCAGACCCGGAACTTCTCATTCTTTTCGAGGATTGGCTTGAAGAGTTGGAAGAAGAAGTCGTTTCGCTGGGCAAAAATCAAGGAACCCTTTCGCCAGCAGACCTTTCGGAAAAACTCGGGCTTTCCGAGAGAGGCGCCATGTTTCTTTTATCCAAACTGCAACGGGATGGGAAAGTGTAACGCTTTTTTAAGAGGTTTGGTTTATGCCGGATAAAAAAACACTCATTGCATCATTGATCGCCGTCATGATTACGGTTGGATCCCTCTATTGGACCAACCGCACCCTGACCCCGAAGGAAGCGACCTGGAACGACGTACTGGCCGAAGCCGAAAGAGGTGGATATCGGATCATCACCACCGAAGACCTTGTAACGCAGTATCACGATAACCCAAATTTTTTCCTTTTTGTGGATACCCGCCAGGAATGGGAATACCGGACAGGCCACATCAAAGACGCTCTGAATTTTCCCATGGAACCCACGTGGTGGTCGAGATGGCGAAAGGAAAAACAGTTGGAGGCTTTCCTAGGCCCGGATAAGGACCGCCCTGTTGTGTTCTACTGAGCAGGGCTGTCGTGAGTCCGAAGCGACTCGGCGGCCCGGGTGGCCGCTACACTCGGTTACACCAATGTGTTTCGGGATCCAAAAGGTTTTCCCGAATGGAAAAAAACGGGAATGCCGGTTGCAAGCGCTCCGGCGGGCTCTGCTCAGATTCAGGAGAAACCTCCTGCCCATGGTCCTCTTTACGGATGGTCCATGATATGGACGCTTCTGGGGGTCTTTGTCGGAGGGATGGCGCTGAATCTTACCCCTTGCGTCTACCCGCTTATCCCCATCACCGTGTCCTATTTCGGTGGAAGAGCAACTCTGACCGGAAAAAAGAAAGACCATCTCATCATTCACGGCCTTTGCTATCTCTTCGGGCTCTCAATAACCAATTCGGCCCTTGGGGTAGCCGCATCCCTGACCGGGAGCCTTATGGGGAGCATCCTGCAAAATCCCGTTACTCTCATCGCGATTGCGGTTATCCTCATCTTTTTCGCATCAAGCCTTTTGGGTCTATGGGATTTAAGACTTCCTTCCGCTATCACTCAGGCGGCATCCAAAACCTATTCCGGTTATTTCGGAACCCTTTTTATGGGGCTCACCCTCGGTGTCGTCGCAGCCCCCTGCATCGGCCCTTTTGTGCTTGGACTTTTGACCTGGGTGGCCGGCCTGGGGAGCCCGTGGCTCGGGTTTTTGATTTTTTTCACGTTAAGCCTCGGCTTGGGACTGCCGCTCTTTTTTCTTGCCATCTTTTCAGGGCAAATGGAAAAGCTCCCCCGGTCCGGCGGATGGATGCTCTGGATTCGTAAAGTCATGGGATGGGTTCTGATCGGTATGGCCGCTTATTTTATTCAGCCCCTTCTCCATGATCCTTGGAAAACGTTTCTTTTGGCATCCATCCCATTTGCAGGTGCCTTGCATCTGGGATGGATTGATAAAAGCCAGGCAACGTTCCGTGCGTTTCCCTGGATGAAAACGGCCGTTTCGGTTCTCGGGTTGACATTGGCCGTATTCCTGGTTGCGTCATGGTATTTCAGGGGCCCGGGGATTTCATGGAAACCATATTCGGAACAACTCCTACAGGATGCCCGCCACCAAAAAAAACCGGTCATCATCGATTTTTCCGCAACCTGGTGCGCCCCATGCCGGGAGCTTGAGCATATTACCTTTCACGACCCGGCGGTAACTCAAAAAGCGGAGGCTGAATGGATCATGATTAAGGTGGATTTAACATACGGCGGAAATCCGTTGCACGAGGCTTTGGTTCAAAAATACGGAGTAAAAGGGGTTCCCACCATCATTTTTCTGGATGCAAACGGAAATGAAAAGACAGAGCTTCGCCTGGTCGATTTCCTCCCTCCCCAGGAATTTCTTAATCGGATGTCGGATATTTTCAAATCAAACGGATAGATCGTAAACAAAAGGAGTGCAACGCATGCTGAAAGTGAGATTTTTTTTAAACGAACCGAACGGAAAGCCCTGAAAGAGCTTTAAGGAAATGATGCCCGGTCTGGGCGCGAAATATCCCATTGAAATCGAAGAAACCAGCAAACCGAAGGCGGAATACCGGACGGATGAGTATTTTGAACTCGATTTGCCGGTTGCACCAGCCGTTATTGTGGGAGAGGAAATCGCCGTGGAAGGGTCCGGGATTCCGGTGGAAACGCTTGAACGGATCATATGCAAACAGCTTGGACTTCCTGAACCCATCCCCTGCAAAAAGGGGTTCCTGGATCGTCTGCTTAACAAATGAGGGAGGCCGGATTCTCAAACAGATCGTGTTGAACATATCACTTGGCTGAAGACACATTTTTTGATATAAATTCGTCAATACCATCGAAATAACCCATGCGCATCGATTTTCATACCCATATTTTTCCAAAAGAAATCCGCGAAAACCGGCAAAAGCTCTTTTCATCCGAACCTGCTTTCAAACTCCTTTATCGCCGGCCCAAATCGAATCTGACCGGAGGCCTGGAGCTCTTATCCGTAATGGATGATCAGGAAATCGACACATCCGTCGTGTTCGGGTTCCCCTGGAAAAATCCGGAGACCTTCAGACGTCATAATGACTATATTTTGGATTGCATTGCACGGTATCGCACCCGCTTTGCAGGGTTCTGTTGTTTCGATCCGGAACAAGATGGAAACGGCACCGAAGCCAAACGGTGCCTGGACCAGGGTATGTGCGGGATCGGGGAGTTGGCCTTTTATGAAAAGGGGATGGATCGTGTCGGTATCGACGCAATGGCCCCGCTGATGCGGATTGCGGAGGAAAAAGACGTCCCGGTTTTGCTCCATGTCAACGAACCGGTGGGGCATCAATACCCTGGAAAAACATCCTGCTCATTTGAACGTGTGTATCACCTGATCGGGCGGTTTCCTAAAAACAAGATCGTTTTGGCCCACTGGGGAGGCGGAATTTTCTTTTTTAATCTGTTAAAAAAAGAATTTAAAAAAACATTTGAAAACGTCTATGTCGACACCGCCGCCTCTCCCTTCCTATATGATCCGGCCATCTACCGGATCGCACTCGATATCATCGGCCCGACAAAAATCCTGTTCGGGAGCGATTACCCGTTGATTTTACCGGGACGATATTTCGAAGAAATGGAAAAGGCGGGCATTTCGGAAAGCGATACCCGGATGATCTGCGGAGAAAACGCTGCACGGCTCTTAAAAATGTCCCGCGGGGAAGACCCCAACCCCTTATCCTGAATCGTCTTTTCTCCCCCCGAGCCGGTCATGAAGTTCTCTGATCGCCGATTCAATCCGGCCCCGGTGTTCCGGCGGAACCATAAGAATATGGATAGGTCTGTTTGGAATCAGGGTATCGTGAGAATGTTTTTGAAAATGCGTCTCCGAAGCGAACGATCCGTCTTTTGACTCTGACAGATAAAGCAAAATGTCGGTTAGATTTCCGGAAAGACCATTTGAATCGATCTGTTCGATGTATTGAAGACACACGGTGCCAAGCGTGATCACGTATGGATCGATTGAGGCATATCCGTTAACGGAGCAACTCGTATGTGATATCATGGCCCGGCACATGAACGGCCTGGCGCCATAAACCGTACACCGGCCATTTTCCAAAAGAGGGCACTTTCCCCAATTCGGATCGTTTTCCGGTTCTTCCACTTCTTTTTTTTCGAGACACAGCTCCGCCAACCGGTTCGTTGTTATCTTCGGTATAAACCGGTTTTGATCTGACCGGGATCGGATTTGGAACAGCAAGCGCTCATGCGATTTTTCCGGGAGCGATTCAAGCAGATATCGTCCCTCCAGGGTGGTCATGACGACATTTCGGGTGCAACAGGTTGAGCATCCGGTGCTGCAGGCAAGACTCAAAAAACCGGTATGGGTTTGAAAAAAATGGTAAATCCGCTCCAGAGCGGTTAATTGATCATCCACATCCCCATCCGAAAGAGAGGCCAGGAAACCCCTTGTTTGCATCAATCGTGGCGGAAAACCGGTTTCCAAATGGAAACCGATCGATTTCCATTTGGAAATTCCGCCCTCCCCGGGGCCCTCTTGACCCGACTCCTCCCGCTTTCAACGAGGGGTTAAATATTTTATATACTATTGATATTATTGTTTAAATTAAATATATTGACCCGGAAAAGAAAAAAGATTCAAAATTGGCATAAAGATTGCTTCCTATTTACGTAAACACACAATTTCATCTTTTTCCTCCTTAACGGCTGATCGAAATGATCGGCCGTTTTTATTTACCGGATCGCTCCCTCCTCTTTGACGATGGCCGAGTAGAGGGAATTCGGAAAATCGGATAGAATTTTTTCATACATTTCGGATTTCTTTTTCATATCCCCCTCCTGGCCATAAAGGTTCCCGAGAATAAAGAGAGCCTCATCCTTTAACACCGGCTCATTCCCGGATACCGTCTTTTCAAAGCAGCGTTTGGCCTCCTTGATCTCTTTTTTGGCAAGGTAAGCGTGTCCAAGGCCGCTTTGAATGATATTTCGCAGGGAAGGTTCGCTATCAAAATCATCCAGAGCCCTCCGGTACAGCTCGATGGCTTTATCCGGATTCCCCATTTTGAGAGAAATCCCGCCGTAAAGGACTTTTCCGATTTTTCCGGAGTCTGTTCCCGGGTATTTCCCGATCAGGGCTTCAAGCGTTTCCGCAACCTTGGCATAAGAGGCTTCGGATGTCTTATTTTTTTCATCCGGTTCGTATGAAATCATGGCGTTCCCCAGCATTAAAACCGCCTTTTTTTCGGTCTGTTTGACCCAGTACATCCACGCGGAAAGGATAAGGGCGATTCCGACAAGTGCCATAAGACCCCATTGAATACGGGGCTTGTTTTCAACGATAAATTGAAACAGTCTTGCTGAAACCGTTATGAATTCGTCCGGTTCCTTTAAAAGCTTTTTACGGGATATCTTCTGTTTTGCCATTTTTCACCTCCGAGGCATCGGACATCGTTAGTTTCCATCCATAAGTGATTCGTGGATGGACACTCGTTAACAATGTCAGCCTGGCTTTTATAACACATTTATGTTAAAATACAGATTCCGCCGTTGATCGAGAACCGGCTGATGCTGTCCATTAAAAAATGTCTCATAGAATATTCCGGTTAGGCGAGCAACAAAAAAGCGTTTCGGTTTCGGTTACTTGCTTTTTTTTCATCCGGTGGTTATAGTTTGACCCATGGACGAACGATACGAAAAAATACCAGACCCGAAAGAAATTGAAAAAGAGATCGGGGAATTTCTGAGTAAAAAGTTTGGAGATAGCGTGAAAATCGCTTCTCCGATCATTTTACCCCAGGAACTCCCTTACGAAAAACCGGAAGGTCAGCCGAAAAAAAAGAAAAAAATCAGTTTTGACCTTAAACCGGAGGACCTCATTTCCTACCTGGATCGATTCATCGTCAAGCAGGATCAGGCCAAAGCGATTCTGGCCACAAAGATCTGCACCCATTTTAACCGGATTAAGCGGGCGGAGCAATCCGGAGAAGATGTCAGCGATATGGTGGGTAGCATCAAAAACAATGTCCTTATGATCGGGCCCACCGGCGTCGGCAAGACTTACATGATCAAGCTGATTGCAAAAAAAATCGGCGTGCCGTTCGTTAAGGGGGATGCCACCAAATTCAGTGAAACCGGATATGTGGGCGGGGATGTCGAGGATTTGGTGAGGGATCTCGTAAGGGAAGCGGGCGGGGATATCGAGCTGGCTCAGTACGGGATCATCTATATCGATGAAATCGACAAGATTGCGTCGAGCCGGTATATTATCGGCGCCGACGTTTCCAGAACCGGCGTCCAGAGGGCCTTGCTGAAACCGCTTGAAGAAACCGAAGTCGATCTGAAAGTGCCTCATGATCCGATATCGATGATTCAGGAGATCGAGCGATACCGGAAAACCGGCAAGCGGGACAGGCGGACGGTCAACACCAAGAATATCCTTTTTATCGTGAGCGGCGCTTTTAATGAGCTATCCGAAATCATCCGCAAACGGCTCGTCGATCAGCGCATCGGCTTCGGGGCTAAGTTGTCGAGCCAGCGGGAGCAGGTGGACATTCTCAAGCATGTGAAATCGGAAGATCTGATCGCCTTTGGATTTGAATCGGAATTTGTCGGCCGGATACCCGTAAGGGCCGTATTTGAACAGCTCTCGGAATCGGATCTTCTCGAAATTTTAAAAAACCCCAATAACCCCATCATCCTGGGAAAAAAATACGACTTTGCCGCATACGGTATCGACGTTAAATTCGAAGGGGATCTTCTCAACTTCATGGCAACACTGGCGTTCCAGGAGAATACCGGCGCCAGAGGCTTGGTGAGCGCTATCGAGAAGGTCCTTTTGCTGTTTGAAAAGCATCTCCCGTCAACCGACGTCAAACAATTTCCGGCAACCGCATCCATCATCGATAACCCGAAGAAAGCTCTGGAGGAGTTGATCTCTCTTGACTGTCGTAAGAACATTCTGGAGATATTTCAAAGGCTTTCCGTTGAGGAAAAGGAAAACATCAAGCAATATATCCATTCCAACCGAAAGGCCTTGTCGGAAAAATACAACTTAACCCTGACCCCTTCCCGGATCGATATCGTTGCGACCTATTATTGCAAGCATATTATGGATGTGGGGACCGCCGTCGAAAAAATCAAATCGTTTTATGATGATGCTAAAAAGATCGAGCTCTATTTTTATAAAAGCCATGACATCAACATCGTATTAGAGGAAGATGCCATTGATTTCATTATTGATCAGACGGTCAATTTTCAATTGGACCTGAAGGACTTTTATAAAAAACTGAGCGCAGATTTCGAACTGGGACTTAAGCTGGTAAGGGAAAAAACCGGGAAAAGCCGCTTCTTTATCACCCGGGAAGCCTTGAAGAGCCCTGAATCCTTCATCAGTTCCATGATCCGGGATGAACTCAAGCGGATCAAGCCGAATTAGAGAATTGACAACCTCCGTTTTTTCATCATGACTTTTGCCCGCCATGCGGGGTTCAGGCTGAACCGATGATCGGAATATCCAAATTATACTGCGGAACCGTCGAACCCTCGGATGCCCTTCGCTACGGTCGCCATTCATCCTCGCTTCCGTCCCATCTCCTCCAATTCTCAAAGGACAAGAATCCTGTCGTGGTCTGGAACATCACCCGGCAATGCAACCTCAAATGCGTCCACTGTTATGCCCATGCCAGGCCCAAGGCTGAAGAAGAAGAGCTCTCCTTTGAAGAAGGGAAACACCTGATCGATGACCTGGCGCGGTTTGGAGTTCCGGTGCTCCTCTTTTCAGGAGGAGAACCGCTAATCCGAAAAGACCTCCCGGAGCTGGCCGACTATGCGGTTCAAAAAGGGATGAGAGCGGTCATCTCCACCAACGGCACGCTGATCCCCAAAGAGGCGGCCCGGCGGCTTAAAGAGATCGGCCTTTCCTACGTTGGGATCAGCCTGGACGGGATGGAAGAAGTCAACGACCGGTTCAGGGGCGTTAAGGGGGCTTTCAAAATGGCGCTGGACGGGATTCGAAACTGCCAGGAGGCCGGGATCAAGGTGGGGCTCCGCTTTACCATCAACACGTTCAATGTGGGGGAGATTCCCAAGATTTTCTCTCTCCTTGAGGAGATGGCCATTCCCAGGGTCTGCTTCTATCATCTGGTTTATGCCGGACGCGGCACGAAACTGGTTGAAGAAGACCTGTCCCATGAGGAATCCCGGAAAACCGTGGATCTGATCATGGATCTGACTAGGGATCTGCATGACCGGGGGAAACCCAAAGAGGTCCTGACCGTGGACAATCATGCGGACGGGCCGTATGTCTATCTGAGGCTTCTTAAAGAGAATCCGGCCCGGGCCTCCGAAGTTTTGGAGCTCCTCCGGATGAACGAAGGGAACAATTCCGGAAGGGGTATCGGATGCATCAGCTGGAACGGGGATGTCCACGCGGATCAGTTCTGGCGACATTACCGCTTCGGGAACATCCGACAACGGCCGTTTTCCGAGATCTGGACCGACCTTTCCGACCCGCTGATGAAACGTCTTAAAGAGAAGAAAAAGCATGTCAAAGGGAGATGCGCCTCGTGCCGGTGGCTTGATATCTGCGGCGGAAATTTCAGGGTCAGGGCCGAGGCGGTAACCGGTGATGTCTGGGCACCGGATCCGGCATGCTATATGACGGACGAGGAAATAAAGACATAAGAAAAGGAGGACCCATGCTATTCCCCTATTATAGGCCCCGGCGCATGCGGCAAACAGAAGCCTTTCGCCGAATGATAAGGGAGACGAAACTCTCCACCGACGATCTCATTTACCCCCTTTTTGCCGTCCATGGAAAAGGAATAGAGAATCCGATCCCATCCATGCCCGGACAGTTTCAGCTTTCCGTTGACAACCTGGCAAAAACAGCCAAAAGAGCCCATGCGCTTGGAATTCCCGCCGTTATCCTTTTCGGAATTCCGGAAAAAAAAGACCCTCTCGGAACCGAAGCTTATGCCAAAGACGGCATTGTCCAAAAAGCGGTCAGGGCCGTGAAAAACGCCGCTCCGGGGCTTGCGATCATCACGGACGTCTGCCTGTGCCAATACACGGACCACGGTCACTGCGGCATCCTGAACGGCAAGACCGTGGATAACGACGCTTCCATCGAAGTGATTTCTCAGGCCGCTCTGTCTCATGCCAAAGCCGGAGCCGATATGGTGGCGCCGTCGGATATGATGGACGGCCGTGTGGCGGAAATCCGGGATGTACTCGATGAAAACGGTTTCAGCCATATCCCCATCATGTCGTATAGCGCCAAATACTGCTCGGCATATTACGGCCCTTTCCGTCAGGCGGCCGACTCTGCTCCTAAGTTCGGAGATCGCCGGGCGTATCAGATGGACCCGGCCAATGCCCTCGAGGCGATTCGCGAAGCTACGATGGACGTTGAAGAAGGGGCCGATATCATCATGGTCAAGCCGGCGCTTCCCTATCTCGACATCATCTGCCGGATCCGTGAAGAGATCGACCTCCCCATTGCCGCGTATCATGTCAGCGGCGAATATGCCATGATCAAGGCGGCGGAGAAGATGGGCTTCCTGGACGGACCACGGGTTATGATGGAAACCCTCATTGCCATCAAGCGCGCCGGTGCGGATATGATTCTCACCTACTTTGCCCCGGAAGCTGCAGCAGCGCTCGGCGCCTGATGAAACCAAACCCGGGCCATACGCCCCCCGGTCATGCCGGCCACAACGCACGGAAAGAGAGCGGACCACGCCTGGTGGCCTGGGAAATCACTCGAAACTGCAACCTCGACTGCGTGCACTGCCGGGCCGCCGCAACCCGCGGACCCTATAACGGTGAACTGTCCACAGATGCCGCATTCCAGTTGATCGATCGGATCGCATCGCTGGGAAACCCCATCGTGATTCTGACCGGAGGCGAACCGCTCTTACGAAAAGACATCTTTGAAGTCGCCGCTTACGGAACCCGAAAAGGGCTCAGGATGGTCATGGCCCCGAACGGCACCCTGATTACGGAAGAGCTGGCATTGAAAATGGCCGACTCGGGGATCAAGCGGATCAGCATCAGCCTTGACGGCGCCACAAAGGAGCGCCATGACCGTTTCAGGCGTGTCACCGGAGCCTTTGACGGGGCGCTTAAGGGGATCCGATTCGCCGCATCGGCCGGCATCGAGTTTCAGATCAATACCACTATTACAAAAACCAATCTCGATGAAATCCCGAAAATTCAGGATCTTGCCGTCGAATTGGGAGCCGTAGCCCACCACATTTTCCTGCTTGTCCCCACCGGGAGAGGAAAATATATCGTCGATCAGGAAATTTCAGCGACCGAATATGAAAAAACGCTTAACTGGTTTTACGATCAGGGGCGCAAAACCGCCCTGCAGCTCAAAGCGACCTGCGCACCCCATTATTACAGGATCCTCCGTCAGCGGGCAAAAGAGGAAGAGAAAAGCGTGAATTTTCAAACGCACGGGCTCGATGCGGTCACCCGGGGATGCCTCGGAGGCGTCGGTTTCTGCTTTATTTCACATAGGGGGGTCGTTCAGCCGTGCGGATTTCTTGATCTTTACTGTGGAAACGTGACCGAAACCCCGTTTGATGAAATCTGGGAGCACTCCGATATCTTCTTATCCCTCCGGGATTTCAGCCGACTGAAAGGAAAATGCGGCAAGTGCGAATACCGCACCGTTTGCGGCGGATGCAGGGCCAGGGCCTATGAATCGACGGGCGATTACCTGGAAGAAGAACCGCTGTGCACCTACCAACCTCGTTCATTGTAATCGACCCGATCCCGAAAGATATCTTCTTTCCGTTCCTCTCGGCGATAGCAAAAATGCTTGCACTCACAATCCCGATGATGCTATCCTTTGAACAAGATAATCGATTTGAGCGCTATCGTAATCTTTTTTGATTCAAACTCCTGATCCGAACCGCTCTGCAACAAAGGAGCATTCAATGAAAATCAGCTCTCTGATGGTCCCAAATCCGATTACCATTACCGAAGAGGCCTCCATCAGGGATGCCATCGAACTGATGAAGGTCAACTCCATTCGTCACCTTCCGGTGGTGTCCGAAGGGATGACCCTGAAAGGATTCGTTACGTTGGCGGATCTCAAGCAGGGGTTGATCCCTTCGATGGTTGGGAACCTTTCTCTCTCCGATCTCATGATCAGGAACCCCATTACGGTTCATCCGGACGATGATATCGAGATCGCCGCCCAGAAATGTTACAAACATAAGATCGGCGGCATACCGGTGGTAAAAGAAGGACGGGTGGTCGGAATTATCACGGAAACCGACATTTTAAGGGCGTTCATCGATATGATGGGAATTTTAAACGCCAGCTCCCGGATCGACGTAGTCATCGGTGATGCCCCAGGATCATTCAAACGAGCCCTCCAAACCATCAACGATACCGGCGGAGATATCATCAGCGTCGGTATGACCGCTCTGCAGGCCAGCAGAAGAATCTACTATTTCAGGCTTTCTCCCTGCAAAATCAGAACCATCAAAGAAGCACTGGAAAAAGAAGGCTTCGAAGTGCTTGCTACCATGGATTAATCAGATCGGCCGACTCCCAAAGCCATGTTTTTTCAGCGACGCATTTACCACGGGAGACTTTCGGGTTAAATATTGAACCGGACCTGGAGAATATCGCCGTCAGCGACGGTGCAGGTTTTCCCCTCAAGCCGAACGCTTCCCCTTTTTTTTGCTTCGGCGAAGGATCCGGCTTCCATTAGTTCCTGATGGTTGATCACCTCAGCCCGGATAAATCCTTTTTTCATGTCCGTGTGGATTATTCCGGCGGCGTCTAACGCCGTGCTTCCCCTCCGGATGGTCCACGCCCGAACCTCATCGCTTAGGACCGTAAAAAAGGAGATCAGCCCCAGAAGGTCGTAGGATTGCTTGATGACCCTGTCCATGGCCGATTCCGTGATATGAAACTCAGAGGCGAACTCTCCGGCATCCTTTTCCGATATCTGCGAAAGATCCTGCTCGAGCCTTCCCCGGATCACCATCCATTTCTCAGGAAACTCCCCTCCATTTATCTTCGGAGGGTTCTCATCGTCATCGGCATTGTTGAACAGCACCAGCATCGGTCTGGCTGAAATCAATGCATACCCTTTCAGCAACGGATCCCCTGCCAGCTCCGGATACTGTCTCAGAGAAATCCCTCTTTCCAGATGACCGCGGCACGCCGAAAGGAGGGGCATTTCATCTTCATCGATTTTTTTCCCCCGTTTTCGATCCAGCTCAAGTCGCTCGAGCCGTTTTTCAACCACGATCAGGTCGTTTAACATCAACTCCTGGTCAAGCTTTGCAAAATCGGTATGGGGAGAGGGTTTGAGCAAGTCGGCATGTTCGAAATTTCGAACCACATGGATCAAGGCATCGCAATCCTTAATCATGGCGCAGACCGCCTGATCGTAGACGTGTTCCTGCCGGCCGGGCGGGAAATATGGCAACAGATACGTGACCTGGGTATGGATGATTTTTTTGGGTTTATAAATAGCGCTCAAATCCCGGAGGCGCAGGTCCGGAACCACAACCGTTCCGATCCGATTCTCTCCCTTGTGAGCGGCATCAGGGGTCAGTTTGGTGATTGCCGCAAAAACCGTTGTTTTTCCGGCTCCGGGAAGGCCGATAATTCCGATTTTCATGCCACCCTCCATGCCGGCATTCCGCTTGCCGTACATTTCCGTTCATGCAACGGATCCGATTCCGATCTGCCCGCTACTTGTTCCAGGAAAACAGTCTCGCACCGAGAGCAAGACAAGCCAGTGCGATCGACAAGAGAATGCCGATTTCCACCCCCACGTCCGCAAGCGCCGCTCCGTCGTTCATGATTTTTCGGGCTGCCCTGAGCATGTGCGTCAGGGGGAATCCCTGAGAGAATGTTTTGACCCAGCCGGGAGCGCTTTCAATGGAAAACCAGACTTCGGACAAAAACATCATCGGCCATGTGATAAAATTGAGGACCCCGTCGGTAAACTCTTCGCTCGTTCCCCGGCACGCCACCAGAAGCCCCATGGCGCTCATGGCAAGACCGCCGACAAAAAAGACGATCAACAGATCCAGATAGGATCCCTCGACATTAAAAGAAAAAACCAGATCGCATCCGAACCAGACCACCACCAATGTAAACATCAGAAGAAATATGCGCGACAGAACCTGGGAGCTTAAATATTCGAAGGCGGTCAAAGGGGTCGCCTTCAAGCGTTTGAGAACACCGTTTTTCCGATACCGGACGACGATATACCCGACCCCCCATAACGCGCTGAACATCATGTTCATGGAAAGGATTCCGGGGAATAGCCAGTCGATATACCGGATCCGGTTCCCCTTGAGCTCCTTCCTTTCAGCCAGGTCTTCTCCTCTTCCCTCGGCAAGGCTTCCTCTGAACGCTTTTTCGAGGATATATCCCTTCGGCGAGGTGTCGTCCATCCAATACCGATAAGGTGTTGCATCCGTTTGAATCAACAGATCGATTTTATGATGCCTGAGATTCTCCAGCCCTTGGTCAAGGGTTTGAAACCCCATAAACTCGGTGTAGCGCAACTCCCTGAAACCGGACGGGATTGTGATCAGTGCGGCAGCTTCGATCTTCTCCGGTTGAGGAAAGACTCCCACCTTGTATTCCGTATACCCTTTTCCTCCGAAGATAACGCCAAACCCGGCAACGATTAAGAAAGGGAACACGAAGTTCCACCCTAACGCGCTTCGGTCCCTGAAAAATTCCAGATTTCTTGCCTTGAAAATCACCCAAAGTCGATTGAAATTCATGTTCAGTTCCGAAGATTGCGCCCTGTTAAATTCAAAAAAACATCTTCCAGACTGGGGGATCGGATCGTCATCTCCTTGAGTTGAATTCCGCTTTCTTTTAAAGTGTTCAGACATGAATTGATGTCATCGGTCTGAAACTCGACTCGATCCAAACTCTCATGCGATGAAAGCGGAAGCCGGTCAAGAGAGTTTTGAAACCCTTTCTTTGGAAAGGAAACAATGGCCCCTTTGCAATGCGTTGAGATAAGTTGTCCCGGAGAGCCGGAGGTGATTGTTTTGCCATAATCCATGATGGCCACTTCATCGCACAGGTGCTGGGCTTCCTCCATGTAATGGGTCGTCAGTATGATGGTCCGGCCCAATGTCTTTTGTCTTTCGATAATTTCCCAGAGATTCCGCCTCGCATGAGGGTCGAGGCCGGTGGAAGGTTCATCCAAAAAAAGAAGTTCCGGTTCATTGATGAGGGCCAATGAAAGAAGGAGCCGCTGGCGTTGACCACCGGAAATTTTGTCATTGAACTGATCTAAAATGTCATTCAGATGGCATTCGGCAATCAGCTTGTCGAGGTCGCCGCTTTTCCGGTACAGCTTTTGGAACGTCTTTAGGGTTTCATGAACCGTCAGATAAGAAAGGAGTGCGGTCTGCTGAAATTGGATTCCAACTTCTTCCCGGAATGAAGCGGCGCGGGGCTTCCCTTTATATAACACCTCGCCGGATGTAGGGGAAATGATGTCCTCAATGATTTCGATCAGGGTGGTTTTGCCGGCGCCGTTGGGGCCGAGGAGACCGAAACAGGTCCCCTTTCCGATGGAAAAACTGACATCGTTTACCGCCGCTAGGGTTTTGAAGAATTTGACAATCTGTTTGATTTCCAGAAGATATGCCATGGAAATGATGGGGCCTTCTCCGAAAAAGATAGTGGTGTCAAATCTTGATTTTTGATTTTAGGCTGTCTAGCTTATTTATTTAAAGTATATCGATGTCAATTAAAAAAAAAAATCAAGATTTGACACCACTATCTGGGGAGGATGATTAACGGACGGATAATCGGCCGCATGCCGAAGGATTATTCGTCCTCAAACTTGAATGAAAGCAGAACCCTTGCCCGATAGGCGACGACTTTACCGTTCTCGACTTTCAGATCCAGTTTTGAAATTTCGGCAATCCGTAAATCCCTTAATGTTTTGTTGGCCTTTTCAATCGCGTTTTTAGCGGCATCTTCCCATGAAACGGTGCTCGTTCCGACCAGTTGGATGATTTTGTATACACTATCGCTCATCTTGTCCTCCTTTTCTCATCGAGTCATTGATGCGAACACTCCTGCTTGAATGAATGTATAAAATAAAAATTCAAACCAAGTCAAGATCGAAATCCATTTTTTTCTCTTTTGTGCGTTGAAAAAAGGGCTCCTCCAAGAAGGGCAATCAACCCGCTTGCGGCAAATAGGCCCGATGAGCCGGCACTTTCATACAGGCTGCCGCTGATCAGGAACCCGGTCATCAACCCAAGACCATACGTGACCGCATTGTTTGCGGCCTGCCCCACTGTCTTGGAATCCTGAGGCGCCAGCGAATCGATGTATAAAATACTTCCCATATGGAATGCCCCGTATGTCAGGGCATGGGAGATTTGCGATACAAGAATAAGGTACGGGGATCGAGCAACGATCAGGGAAGCCCATCGCAAGGCGGCTATGAAAAAAGAAACCGTCAGAACCCGTTCGATGGAGCATTTTGAGAAAATCGCTTTCGAATTGATCATGACCAGGATTTCGCTTGCCGAGGCCAAAGCCCAGGTCGCTCCGATGAAGGTTTTGGAGTACCCCATATGTTCAAGATGGATGGAAAAGAATCCGTAATAGGCCCCGTGGCTCATAAGCATCAGGAATGAACAGACGAGAAACCAAATCACCGGCCGGGTAAACAGCCGTTTCAGTTGATGAAGGGCCGGTCTTTCGAAAGAGAATCCGGTCTTTGGAATCTGAAGCGACATGCCCGTCTGGACAAGCGATCCGGCAAAAACCAGCGGAAGAATGATATCGACAGAAAAATGGTCGATAGCCTTTCCCAAAAGTACGACCACGGCGATAAAAGATACCGATCCCCATGCCCGGATCCGTCCATAGTTTTTTTTTTCCTCACCGAGCAGGTCCATCGTAAACGCCTCAAGAAAGGAAATGATGGGAGAATAAAAGATGCCGTAAAACAGCGTGATGATGAAAATTCCCCAAAACCCGCTTGTATAAAAGTAAAATGTCCATATTATCGTGCTTGCAAAAAGGCACAGGATGTAAATGGGTTTCCTAGCTAAAAAGCGATCCGCCAGAGCGCTCCAGATCATTGAAAAAAGAACCAAAACAGCAGACCGCAACGCTGAAACCGCTCCGATCTGAAACCCGGTCAGTCCGATGTGATAGAAATAGAGATTGAAATACGGCAGGACGATCCCCATGACGGCAAAATGGATAAAATATTGGCCGGAAAGGATGAAGCGGTCCGGGCGTCTGGCAAGGTAAACCATATGCCCGACATACGGCATCTGCCGCTGAAATGCAATACGGCATCTGCACAAGCATCATCCCACAACCGACCTTTTCATTGGGAAGGTGAAATCCCCTTTACTAATAAACCGCCTAATGCTACTGTAACAGTTCTAAATTCCCTTTTCCCCAACACCGTAAGCCGGACCGGCTTCTGCCATAAAAAGGAGATGGAGATGGATTACATCAAAATTCGATTCGGAGAAGATCTCGAACGGTTCAGCTCCGAATTTGAAAAGACCATCCAGAGTATATTCCGTCCTCGGCCGATCAGCCCCATGTTTGCCACCAGTGAAAGAAACTGGATCCCTCAGATGGACATTTATGAAACACCGGATGAAATCATCATTTTAGCCGAACTCTCAGGGGTCAAGAAAGAGGATCTGGAAGTCGAAATCAACAGCAAGGCGGCAAAAATCTATGGGAGCCGATCCCCCGTTTCCCGGTTGGAAAACAGCACCTATCTGTTAGCCGAAATTCAATACGGCAGCTTTGAACGGGTTCTGTTTTTACCCACGCCCATTGATACGGATAAGGTCAGCGCTTCATTTTCCAACGGATTCCTCCAAATCCGCCTTATCAAAATTCCGCTTGTCATTACCCATAAAATACACATCCGAGAAGGATAGGTTTTTTCATATTTGCATGGATTGGATTCATTCTTTCTATTGAAAAGGCGTCCGAATGTCGTCTTCAACTAATTCACCGGAGGCTCCCATGGATGATCAGAAACCACCGACGGATGTCGAAACCGAAAAGATCCCGGAACTCATTCCCATCCTTCCGCTGTTTGATGCGGCCCTTTTCCCGAAAATGGTCCTCCCTCTGATGGTGATGCAGGAGGAATCGATTCAGCTCATCGATGAAACAATGTCCAAAGACCGAATTTTCGGACTTCTGGTTTCAAGGCATCCATCCAAAGACAAATATAGTGCGGACGACCTCTACTCGGTGGGAACGAGCGCCCTGATTCTGAAAATGGCTAAAACCGATGATAGCAAGGCGCAATTGCTTGTTCAGGGATTACGGCGGTTTCAGATTAAAGAGTTTGTCGAGGGAAAGCCGTATCTCATGGCTCGGGTGGAGCATATCAAGGAGGTCCAAAAAAAAGATAAGGAAATCGAAGCCCACATGGCCAACCTGCTTCATCAGTTCATGCGAATCGTGGAGCTTTCCCCGGGGCTCCCCAAGGAGCTTGGTCCGCTCGCCAAATCGATCCAGGAGCCGGGAACCCTGGCCGACATGGTCACCTCCACCATCAATTCGACGCTCGAAGAAAAGCAAGCGGTTTTGGAGATTATTGAAGTTAAGAAACGGCTGAAGGAGGTCTTCCGCCAGGCCAACCATCAGAAGGAGGTTCTCGAGCTTGGAAATAAAATCCAGAGCCAGGTAAAAGGGGATATGGAAAAACAGCAAAAAGAGTATTACCTGCGCCAACAGCTCAAAGCCATCCGGGAGGAACTTGGAGAAAAAGACGAAGTCAACCTTGAAATCGAGGAATATAAAACCAAGATCAAAGAGATAAATCTTCCGGAAGAAGCAAAGAAGGAAGCTGAACGGGAGCTTGGCCGCCTCTCCCGGATGCATCCCTCTTCCTCTGAATATACGGTGGCATCCACCTATCTTGACTGGCTGACCTCACTTCCATGGAACGAAAGCACCAAAGACATCCTCGATGTCCGTAAAGCGAGACGTGTTTTGGATGAAGATCATTTCGGCCTTGAAAAGGCGAAAAAACGGATTATCGAATATTTGGCCGTCCGTAAACTGAAGGCGAATTCAAAAGGCCCCATCCTCTGTTTTACAGGCCCTCCCGGGACAGGAAAGACGTCTTTGGGCCGCTCCATCGCCCGGGCATTGGGTCGTCAATTTTTCCGGATCTCCCTGGGAGGGGTCCGTGACGAAGCTGAGATCCGTGGTCATCGCAGGACGTATGTCGGAGCCCTCCCCGGAAGGATCATTCAGGGGATTCGGCGATGCGGATCAAACAACCCGGTCTTCATGCTCGATGAAATTGATAAACTGGGAAGCGATTTCCGGGGCGATCCGTCCTCTGCCCTTTTGGAAGTCCTTGACCCGGAGCAGAACAACTCCTTTTCCGATCACTATCTGGACGTTCCCTTTGATCTCTCAAAAGTCATGTTCATCACCACAGCCAACATTCTCGACACCATCCCTCCGGCGCTCCTCGATCGGATGGAAGTGCTTCAGCTCCTGGGCTATACCGAGGATGAAAAGATCAAGATTGCCAACCGATTTCTGATCCCCAAGCAAATGGAAGCCCATGGACTTAAGGCGGAGCAGATCTCATTCTCAAAAGGGGTGATCAAGAGGATCATTTCAGGATACACCCGGGAGGCGGGATTAAGAAACCTCGAAAGAGAACTCGCCGCCATCTGCAGATGGGTAGCCAGCAAAATCGCCGAAGGTGAGACCTCATCGGTTTCCATTACGCTAAAAGATATTTCCAAATATATCGGACATAACCGATACACGCAGGAAGAAATAGCCCGAACTGCCACACCCGGCGTCGCCATGGGGCTTGCCTGGACTCAGGCCGGCGGAGAGCTTCTCTTTGTTGAAGCCACCGCCATGAAAGGGAAAAAGGAGCTGACGCTCACCGGTCAAATGGGGAATGTCATGAAGGAGTCGGCTGCTACTGCGCTGAGTTTCATACGAACTAATGCCGGGGCACTCGGTATCGATGCCGATTTCTATTCAAAACAGGATATCCATATTCATATCCCGGCCGGCGCCATACCCAAAGACGGACCTTCGGCCGGGGTTACCATGCTCACGGCCCTGACATCGCTCCTTTCCAATCGGCCGATCAAGAGAGATCTCGCCATGACCGGTGAAATCACCCTCCGAGGACAGGTTCTTCCGGTAGGGGGGATCAAAGAGAAGGTTCTTGCCGCCCATCGCGCCGGCATAAAAGTGGTGATTCTTCCGAGGCAGAATAAGAAAGATATCGACGATATTCCCAAGAAGGTTCAAAAAGAGATGAGCTTCCTTTTTGTCGATAAAATGATGGAGGTCTTAAAACTCGCCCTTCAAAAATAGCCTATGGTACAACGAACGGTGATACACTTCATATGCCGGTTTTCCTATCTGCCGGGTCTTGCGGGGGTCCTCCTTCTCATCTTAGGCTGTTCGGGGATCGCTCCTCCACCCAAGGCGCCGCCCGGTCACCCCAAACCGTATCAGGCGTTGGGGCAGTGGTATCAGCCCGTTCCGGATTCAAAAGGGTTTCGCCAACAGGGGGTGGCATCCTGGTATGGTGAGCAGTTTCACGGCCGTAAAACATCAAGCGGTGAACCGTATGATATGAATGCCATGACGGCGGCCCATAAGACCCTCCCTCTAGGTACAGAGGTAAGGGTCCGAAATCTTGAAAACGACCGGGAGATCGATGTTCGAATCAATGATCGTGGCCCTTTTGTTCGCGAGCGGATTATCGACCTTTCCGTCGGCGCTGCGAAGGCTATCGGGATCCATCAAGCCGGGACTGCACCGGTTGAAATCGTAGCGCTGGGACCGTCCCCTGAGACCACGCCTGTGAGTGCTTCATCCGCTGCTCCGAGGCCAATTGACTACTTCTCGGGTAACTTCACCATCCAGATCGGTGCGTTTTCGGACAAGACCAACGCTGAAAAACTCATCCAGCAGCTGGAACAAACGTATAAAAGCGTTCATATGGTTCCCTTCTTCGACGGCGCCAGAACATGGTACCGGGTTCGGGTTGGAAGAAGCAACAACCTCCAAAAAGCTCTGGAATACGAAACCCACATGATTCAAAACGGTTTTCCGGACGCCTTTGTCGTAGCAGAATAACCGCTTGATCGTCATATGAAAAAAGTCGTGTTTTTGGACCGAGACGGCGTCATTAATCAGGATTCGCCTGATTACATCAAATCCTGGGAGGAATTTCACTTTATTCCGGGAAGCCTTCGCGCGATTAAAATGCTCACGGATGCCGGTTATTCCTGTATCGTGATATCCAACCAATCGCTGATCAACCGGAAAATGATCACCCGGTCATGCCTTAAGGAGATTCACTCCCAGATGAAATCCATCATTTCCGCCCATGGCGGACACATCCTGGATATCTTTTTCTGCCCTCATATCCCGGAGGATGAGTGCCGCTGCCGAAAGCCCAAGCCGGGACTCATCTTTCAGGCTGTGGAAACTCATGGCATCCATCTTCCGGATGCGATCATGATCGGAGACAGTGAAAAGGATATCGAATCTGCCAGGAGGGCCGGATGCGGATTTGCAATTCTTGTTAGAACCGGAAATATCGCCATGGCTGAAAAACGGCTCAAACAAAAAGATCTTTTCCCGGATCATGTGGCCGACGACTTATTCGCTGCAGCCCGATGGATCGTATCCCGAAACATATCCTCCGGATCACACTCAACTTATCATCCCAATCGGTCGAACGGATGCCGGGCGAACCGTTCCATACAACGGAATCGATGATGCCGGCAATATTACAGGGTCCACACGGCGGGAATTGAAGCTCCCCGCTCTAAAGAGCGGGGTTTGCGGGAAGCAGTCCGGTCAGGAATCGGATTCAGAGGGTGAAAACGCAGGGACTTTAATAAACTTCACCCCTTCTTCTTTCATGATCTTTTCTTCCTGCTCGGAGCTGACGCCCCTGATGTTTCTCGGCTCGATGACACCGTAATGCATTTTCAGGGCTTCCTTGGCAAAATCACATCCCACGTTGTCGAAATTTTTTTCAACAAATTCAGCAAGTTTTTTCCCTATCTGCTCGAGCTCGGTTTGCTGGGAGGAGTAGTCTTTCCCGATTGAAGAGGATTTAATGCCAAAGGTTGAAGGGATTTTGGAAACATCCGTATTATCACAGACAGGGCATGCGATCATTTTCTTTCGCCGTTGCTGCTCATACGCACTCCCGTCTTCAAACCATCCCTCAAATGTATGTCCGCTTTTGCATGTCAGGTCGAATACGATCATGGTCTAACAATACGCTCCCGGAAAGTATTGAATTCGTCATCACATGTTTCGAATCCAAAGTATCGAATCATTGACTGGGTTCCGTTGGTTATCACATATTTACATCGATTCATTCTATAAATAAATAATTCCAATTGGTTCATTCGTCAACGAAAAAAAGGGGCCCTGAAACGACGGAGAGAATAAAGGGAGATAAAAAGATTCGAATCGATCTTGAAAAAAGCCCTGAAGAGCTGTTAAAGCGTAAATCCAAATCAGAGGTACTTCGGGAACAGCTTTTCGATTTCGTTTTATAATTATAATTAAGGAAAAGAGACACAAAATGAGCAAAACTATCCGCACGGATTTTCTAATTATCGGAAGCGGGATTGCAGGGCTTTCCTTTGCATTGAAAGTCGCCGATTCCGGGCCGGTAGCGCTGGTAACGAAAAAAGAAGCCGTGGAAAGCAACACGAATCTGGCACAGGGAGGGATCGCTTCGGTCTTTGGCCAAAGCGATTCCTATGACTTTCATATCCAGGATACCCTTGAAGCCGGAGCTGGTCTATGCAACCGGGAAGTTGTGGAAATGGTGGTCAATTGCGGCCCGGATCGGATACGTGAGTTGACCGATCTCGGGGTTTTGTTCAATCTAAGTGATAATGACGGGATAGCCAAGGGAATAAAACCGGTTTTTCATCTCGGACAGGAAGGGGGGCACTCCCAAAAACGGATCGTGCATGCCCAGGACATGACCGGGAGGGAAGTGGAGCGGGTTCTTCTCAGCAATATCCGGAAGCATCCCAATATATCCCTGTATGAAAACCATATCGCTATCGACCTCATTACCGTCACCACACGCATGAAACGGGGATTGGTGACGACCGCTCATGATGCCTTTTGCTGCGGCGCTTATGTCCTGGACAGAACGAGCAAGACGGTCAAGACGTTTGCCACCAAGATCACGGTCCTTGCCACAGGCGGTGCGGGGAAGGTCTACCTTTATACCAGCAATCCCGATATTGCCACCGGAGACGGGATTGCTATGGGATATCGTGCAGGCGCCACCGTGGCCGATCTTGAATTTGTTCAGTTTCATCCCACATGTCTTTATCATCCCAGCGCCAAGAATTTTTTAATCTCTGAAGCGGTCAGGGGGGAAGGAGGCATCATTCGAGATACCGATGGAAACGCATTTATGGAGAAATATGATCCCAAAAAGGAGCTCGCATGCCGGGACGTGGTTGCCAGGGCAATCGATACGGAGCTGAAAAAAAGCGGACGGGATTTCGTGTTTCTGGATATTTCTCATCGTGACCCCGGGTTTATAAAAGAACGTTTTCCCAACATTTATGCAAAATGCATGGAGTTCGGCATCGACATCACGCTTCAACCGATCCCTGTTGTCCCTGCCGCACACTACATATGCGGCGGTATTGTTACGGACATGTTCGGAAGGACCGACATTCACCGGCTCTACGCTATCGGTGAAACCGCATGCACCGGACTTCACGGCGCCAACCGGCTGGCCAGCAATTCCTTGCTGGAAGCCCTGGTGTTTGCCCATACGGCATCCATGCGAAGCATGGAAGAAAAGGGGGGTATCCGGTCGGAATCCAACGCCGATCTCCCTGATTGGAGCGAGGTCGGAACCACCGACAGCGACGAAGGGATCGTTGTTTCCCAGAACTGGGACGAAATCAGAAGGCTCATGTGGAATTATGTGGGAATCGTCCGGTCGGATAAGCGGCTGGCTCGGGCAAAACGGAGGATCGAAATCATTCAAAACGAAATTCATGAATATTACTGGGATTTTAAAGTAGATGCCGATCTCATTGAATTGAGGAACATCGCCACTGTGGCTGAACTCATCATCCGCTCGGCCATGTGCCGGAAAGAAAGCCGGGGGCTGCATTACAATATCGCCTACCCTTTCCGGGACGACGCCGTATGTAAAAAAGACACCATTTTGAGAAGGCCGTTTGCCGGATGATCGGTTTTTTGTTTTTCATTGACATTTTAACATCTTGCATTAATTTAATGCATCACCTCTCCGAACTCAAGAATAATCGAATAAAAACAAATGGCTACAAAACGAGACTATTACGAGATACTAAACGTCGATAAACACGCTTCTCCTGATGAAATTAAAGCCGCTTATCGGAAACTCGCAATGAAGTTCCACCCGGACAGAAATCCGGGGGATAAACCCGCCGAGGAGAAATTCAAGAAAGCGGCGGAAGCCTATGAAATTCTGAGAGATCCCGACAAACGGGGGATTTATGATCAATTCGGGCATCAGGGGCTCGAAGGCTCCGGATTTTCCGGTTTTCGGGGATTTGATGACATTTTTTCGAGTTTTGGGGATATTTTCGAAGGCTTTTTCGGATTCGGCACCGGACGAAGATCCCGTTCGATGGCACAGCGCGGTGCCGATCTCCGTTATGACATCAAGCTTGGCTTCATGGAAGCCGCCTTTGGATTTGAAACCCGAATTCAAGTGGAAAAACGGGAGGTCTGCCCAAAATGCAAGGGGAGTGCATGCGAGCCCGGAACATATCCGGAAACCTGCCCGCATTGCGGCGGCACCGGACAGGTTTCACGAAGCCAGGGCTTTTTCACGGTTCGGACAACATGCCACGCCTGCCGGGGAAACGGACAATCGCTCCCCAACCCCTGTTCTAAATGCCGCGGCGCCGGGCAGGTAATGACCCAAAAAGATGTGGCCGTTAAAATTCCGTCGGGTGTGGATAACGGATCACGGCTCAGGTTGACTGGCGAAGGAGAGGCCGGGGTTTATGGAGGTCCGTCCGGGGATCTTTATATATTTATCCAGGTGGAACCTCATGAATTTTTTCAAAGGGATCATAATGATATCATCTGTCGGATCCCCATCTCCTTTATCCAGGCGTCTTTGGGAGACAAGGTATCGGTGCCGACCTTGAACGGGAATAAAACCCTTGAAATAACGAAAGGGACCCAGCCCGGAGACACGTTTCGGTTCCGCGGGGACGGAATTCCTTCCCTCAGAAGCGGGAAGCGGGGCGATCAAATTATTCAGGTCATCATCAAAACCCCTACGAATTTGAATAAAAAACAGGAATCTCTTCTTAGGGAATTTGCAGAGCTCGAATCCGGCAAACTCTCAAATAAGATCAAACATATTCTCAAAGGAGATGCGCTGGGATCCGTTCATAATCATTGATCGGCCTCTAAAGGCCAATCGATTTGCAGGTTAAGAGATCAAATCCATACTGCGGGTGAAGGAACGAACCGTGTTTGAATTGAAAGTGCTTGCCCATTTCGCTGCTGCCCATCAACTTAAAATGGTGGCAAAAAAGTGCGAAAATCTGCATGGGCATAACTGGAAGATTGAAGTCAGCGTGACGGGAGAAACGCTGAATCATGCGGGTGTTCTGATCGACTTCGGCATCATCAAGAAGCATCTGCGGGAGATCGTCGGAAAGCTGGATCATCGGTTTTTAAACGATCTGGAGTGGTTTGATGAAAACAATCCGCCCTCTTCGGAAAGCATTGCGATCTGGATTGCCCGGCAGATGCAGAACATCATGGATCGTCCCTCAATCCGAGTTTCCCGGGTAACGGTCTGGGAGTCGGATGACTCCGGTGCCACCTACATTGTCCCGAATCCAATTCCGGCATAACCGGACCAGATCGTTTAACAAAGCGACGACCAAAAGGTCATTAGGTCATCCCGAAGAATAATTGCAGACACATCCGGGACATGCTGCCGAATGTTCTCCATTCCCCCCTCCTGGCGGTCGACCAGAACCACCGCCTTGACGACCTGAAGCCCCTCCGACCGGGATCGCTCGATGGCCTGAATCGTGGAACCGCCGGTTGTGGCCACGTCATCGATGATGACCACCCGATCTCCGGAGTTGACATCCCCTTCGATCCATCGCACGATCCCGTGATCCTTTTGGTTTTTCCTGACGGAAAACGCCTTGACGGGGGTTTTTTTTAACTCCGAAACAAAAGCGGTGGCAATCGCCATGGGGTCGGCGCCGAAGGTCATCCCCCCGATGGCGGCAGCCGGCAGGTGCTTTATTACATCAAAAACAAGATGACCGATGAGAAACATTCCCCGCGGACTCAGAGAAACAGGTTTGCAGTTGACATAAAACTGGCTCATTCGACCTGAGACAAGCTTAAATTTGGGCTCCAGGCTGTATTGAAACGATTTTTCACAAAGCAGCCGGATGAGTTCCTCCTTCATCATTCTAATATTGGTTTCCATATCCAAACAACCCTTCTGATCACCCATCAGAATTTCCTTCAGGCAGCTTCAGCATGGAACAACGTCATGTCTGGTTCTGTTTATTGCAGGTGCCATCATTTGAAACGCTCAGTTTAGATATTGATTTAATGGTTAATATCATATAATAAAGCCTCCACCGAAATGGAAGAAGCCATTGAAATGGGTTTCAGTGGAGGCTTGGTTCAAGGAGAACCGGTGACGGCACTCCCCAAACAAGCGTTATGATACCAACGAACATTAGATCGGTCAAACATAAAGCGACCGAATCCGCCGGCAACCATTGACTCTTTTATAATCGGAACGCAAAAAACATGAAACCGAAAAGGATTACCGCCGTCATATTCGCTCTTCTAACCATTGAGCTTTTATTGAATAACGGCCCTGCGATGGGATCCGACATTCCGGGGGAGACGTTGACCCTTAAAAAGACCATCGAAACCGCTCTTGCGGTCAATCTCGGATTGACAAGCTCCAGGGAAGAAATAGAGGCGGCCGCTTTTTCCAAAAACATCGCCAGGTCGTATTTTTTACCCACGTTCAATATGGCCTACCAATACCAACGCAATGATGAAGAAAATGCCGTTTCGGGCTTTGGAATCCTCGAGCCTGAAGAAATATACGCCTACTCCGCAAGCATCAAGCAACCCCTTTTTGCGGGGTTTTCCATCATCAACCGACATGAGATTACAAAATTGAGACTGGAAGCAGCAAAAACAGGCGAAAAGCTCACCCGGCAAGATGTCATTTTTGAAGCTCAAAGAACCTATTTTTCCCTTCTCAAGGCCCAGAAGCTGGCCGCTATCAGCCAGGAGACGGTCGCTCAGTTTGAAGCCCAGGAACAGGTGGCAAAGAGTTTTTATCAGGTAGGCATGACCGCGCTCAATGACCTGCTGGAGGCCCAGGCAGAACTGGCGAATGCAAAACAACGCCTGATCCATGCGAAAAGCATTCTGGGGATCGCGGAAGCCCGGTTTAATACACTGTTGAGAAGACCCATTGCGGCGGCTATTCACATTCAAGATATGCTCGATTATTCTCCTTTTCCCTATGACTTCACCTATTGCCTTGAAACGGCGGAGAAAAAGCGCGACGAGGTCAAACGGAGCGATGTCGAATTAAAGATCGCCGAAACCGATATTTTGATCAGCAAAAAAGGATACTATCCTTCGGTCAATCTCAGCTGG
This sequence comes from Pseudomonadota bacterium, assembly GCA_043806755.1. Classification (GTDB taxonomy): domain Bacteria; phylum Desulfobacterota; class Desulfobacteria; order Desulfobacterales; family UBA2156; genus RBG-13-49-15. The sequence goes on from JAZDGS010000018.1 coordinate 28,144, forward strand.
ACCTACCTCCAGCAGGGAAAAGACTGGGACGGCGGCGGCGGGGCCGGCACTTTCAGCGACTCGAGCAGTTGGGATATTAAAGCAATCGCATCATGGGACTTCTGGGAGTGGGGAAGAACCTATTACGATACCAAAGAAAAGATGAGCCGTCTCTCACAGACCAGACTCAAGAAGGAAGGGATTTTGGACCAGATCCGCTTGGAAGTCAAAGAGGCTTTTTTAAAGACCGAGGAATCGCTTGAAAACATCGAAGCAGTAAAAAAGGGGATCGAACAGGCAAGAGAAAACTTCCGGATCACCAAAGAGCAGTATAGCGCCCAAATAGCCACAACAACGGATGTCTTGAATGCCCAGACCCTTTTATCCAGAACCATGCTCAATTATTACGATGCCATTTATGATTCGGCAATCTTCAAAGCCTCCCTTTACCGAGCCATAGGTCAGGAACCTCTGGAATGACTCATGGAAGCCGGAAAACCCCGATCATCCGGATGTACCATGTTTATAAGCACTACGATTCAAAAAGCGCCCTATCCGATGTTTCCCTGGAAATTGAGGAGAATGAATTTCTTTTTGTCACCGGTGCCAGCGGTGCCGGAAAAACCACCCTGCTGAAACTTCTTTATTTTGGAGAATCCGCGACGAATGGACAGGTGATCATCGATGGCGTGAATCTGTCGCGGATTCCGAAACATCAGATTCCATTTCTCAGACGAAAGTTCGGCATTATTTTTCAGGACTATAAACTGATTCCAAGCAAAACGGTCTTTGAAAATCTGGCCCTTGTGCTTGAGGCGGCAGGTCATAAGCGGAAATTTGTTGAAAAAAAGGTGAAAAGCGTGCTCAGAATCGTCGGATTGGAGGAAAAACAGGGCGCTTTCCCGCCGAGCCTTTCAGGAGGCGAGCAGCAGCGGATCGCCGTAGCCAGAGCCGTTATCGGCGATCCTAAAATCATTCTGGCCGATGAGCCGACAGGAAATCTGGATTCCGGATCCGCCGAAATCATATTCGACCTTCTCAACCGATTTCACAAGGATGGATCCACCATCATCCTGGCGACTCACGATCCGGAACTGATCCGCAGCATCAACGGAAGAAAAATTGTTTTGGATAAAGGGCAACTAATAAGCGATCAAAAGATCAAATAGCCATGATACGGTACTTTGAAAAGGCCGTTGCCGATATTACGGCCAACACATTTTTAAATTCCGTCACCATTATTACGATTGCGTTTTCCATCCTCATCGTGAGCTCCTTTGGGCTCCTCTCGTTAAACGTGAGCGATTTCCTGGATATCTGGAAAAGCGGCATTCGGGTAATGGTTTATCTTAAGGAAAATTGCAATGAACAAAACCGGTCGAAACTGGAAAAAGCCATTCGTCGCGTTCCCGGCGTATCGGATTTGAAATGGATTTCGAAAACCGAAGGGCTGTCACGGCTTAATGAGCAGATGAAGAATCAACCTTCATTTTTAGCGGATCTCAAAGAAAACCCTCTCCCGGATGCCTTTGAGATCTCACTCAATCCTTCCCATCAGCATCCAGATCCGATTTCCCGCATCGCGGCAACCATTCAAAAAATGGAATGGGTCGACGAGGTGGAGTACGGTCAGGCATGGCTCGGGCGGTTTGCAGGCATCCTCGGTCTGTTTCGGATGGCAGGATATGCGTTCGGCGGCCTATTTTTCATGGCCGGAGTATTTATTGTAGCGAACACCATCCGCCTGGTTCTCTATACAAAGCGCGATGAAATTGAGATCATGCGGCTCATCGGCGCCACCGATGGTTTTATTTCCGCCCCTTTTTTCATTCAAGGGTGCATTCAAGGAGCCGCAGGAGGTCTTCTTGGAACCGGATTGTTATATCTCGTTTTTTCTTTCGTATCCCTAAAAGTGAAAGGATATGAAATCGTCGGCCCGATCAGCATCCGCTTTTTCTCTCCGGGGATTTTATTCGGGATCGTCGGTTCAGGGGTTTTGGCGGGATTAATGGGATGTTATTTTTCCCTCAGGCAATTTTTAAAATATTGATGGCGACGGGTATTGCCATGGCCTTTTTGGCAATACCGAACTCCATTTTGGCCGGTCAGCAGGAAGAGGTCGGAATTGTCCTAGTAAACCGACTTCACCTGAGAAAAGAACCCGATATCCGATCCTCTTCCATCGCCGTCCTGAACCAGGGTGAAAACGTCATTGTTCTCGATCGGGAAAATGGATGGCTTAAAGTTGCCGTTAAGGATCAAAAAGGTTATATCCGGAACACGAAAACGTATATCCGATTGATCCGGGAGCACAGACCGGTCCAAGATGGAGAATCCTCCATCACTCTTTTAAAACAAAAAACATCCCGGATTGATCAGGATATTCAACAGAGGCGGATCCGGATAAATGATTTATCCAGAAAGGAAGAGTCCATACTGGAGCAATTTGATGATCTGGAGCGTTCACTCAACCTCCTTGAACGCAAAGCGACATCATTAAAATCTCAGATCGGAATCTTGCAGAAAAAAATAAAGCATTCCGACGCGGTCATAAACCGGCTCACGCAGAAGATTCAACGGTCTCAACATTATGCCGTGAAGCGGTTGGTCGCATTATACAAACTCAACCAGATGGGGAAAATGTATTTCCTCCTTTCAGCCCGCTCCATCAGCCAGTTTCTTTCCATGGAAAAAGGGATAGAGGTGATTCTGGACAGCGACGACCGGTTTCAACAGGATTTAATTGAAAAACGGACCGCCTTAACAGCCGAGTTCAAAGTCCTCAATCAGGATCGAATGGAGAAATTTTCTCTGGAAACGGAATTCCAGACTCAAATCCATTCCATGAGCCTTGAGAAAGCCAAAAAAGCCGAGTTTCTTGAAAAAATCCGGAGCGAAAAAAGCTTGCAGATGGCCGCGATCAGCGGGCTGCAACGGGCATCCGACCACCTGGAACAGACCATTAAATCCCTGAAAGAGCAGGCGGTTATTCCAAAAGCTCCCGATCAAACTCACTCCATCCCATTTTTATCAATGAAAGGATTGCTTGATATGCCTATTCGGGGTAAGATAGTCTCCGGATTCGGGCTTAATAAGGATGCCCGGTTGAACGTTGTCACGAGCCGAAACGGAATAGAGATCTTAGCCGATGAAGGGTCTCCCATCAGAACTGTTTTTGGCGGGACGATTATTTACGCTGACTGGTTTCGGGGATATGGGAACCTGATAATCATCGATCATGGGACCGGCTTTTATACGGTCTATGCACATGCTCATGAGCTTTTCAAGGGAAACGGGGAAAGGGTGGATACCGGAGAGGTCATCGCTACCGTGGGGGACACCGGATCTCTGATGGGACCAAAGCTGTATTTTGAAATCCGCAATCATGAAAAACCGCTTGATCCTTTACAATGGTTAAAACCGAATTAAAGGAGAACCTTATGTTAAAAAAGAAACTCTCCAGTTGGAAACTCTGGCTGATTGTGGCTTTGTCAGCGGTTTGCTGGTCGATTGCCCCTCCGATGTATCGGAACCCCTCAGCCGGAAGTGAAGAAACCTATAAGGGGTTAAAAATATTTTCAGATGTTATCGAATTGATCGAGAAAAATTATGTGGATCCCGTCGATTCGAAAGAACTCATCAATAAAGCGATTCAAGGGATGGTTCACAGTCTTGATCCTCATTCTTCTTTTCTTCCTCCCGACGCGTTCAATGAGCTTCAGATCGACACCCGAGGCGAGTTCGGCGGAATCGGTATCGTCATCACGTTTCAGAAAGGGGTGTTGACGGTCATCTCGCCCATTGAAGGGACCCCGGCTCACAAGGCAGGGATCAAGGCCGGCGACATCATCGTCAAGATCAACGACGAGTCCGCCAAAGACATGATGCTCTGGGAAGCCGTTAAAAAGATGCGCGGACCCAAGAATACCGCCGTTCGCATCACCATTCAGCGAGAAGGGCTTCAAGCGCCCAAGGAATTCACCCTGGTTCGGGATATCATCCCCATAGAAAGCGTCAAGTCGCTGGTATTAAAGCCGGGATACGGATATATCCGGATCAGCAACTTCAATGAAAGCACCACAAAGGATCTCAAGGCCAGCCTGGAATCCCTGGAGTCGATGAAAGGAGGGGAATTCAAAGGCCTGGTCCTTGATCTTCGGGACAACCCGGGAGGCCTTTTAAATCAGGCCATTGACATAGCGGATCTTTTTATAGACGAGGGAGTCATCGTTTCAATCAAAGGGCGGCTGCAAAAACATACCAAGGTGTATCAAGCCCATACCAACACGGTCGCCCGGCGATATCCGATTGTCGTTCTCATCAATGAGGGGAGCGCCAGCGCTTCGGAAATCGTTGCCGGCGCGCTGCAAGATCAAAAAAAGGCCGTGATCATGGGGACGACATCCTTCGGAAAGGGATCTGTCCAGACCGTCGAGGCGTTAAGAGACGGCTACGGCCTGAAGTACACCATCGCCAAATATTATACCCCAAGCGGAAGATCCATTCATAACCAGGGGATTATTCCCAATATAGTGGTCAAACCCAAACCCGTGATTGAGGCGGAAGAAGAAGATCTCGAATCAGGGCTGTTGAAGGAAAAAGACCTCCAGGACCGGCCCGATTCGGAAATAAAAGAGGAAGATGAAGGGAAAAGCCCGAAAAACAGCAAAGGACAGCCGATAAAGAAGCATCCTCCCAAGGAAGCCCAGAATCGGTTTGGTCCTTTGGATTCCGAGACGCTTCAATCCGATTACCAGGTGCAACGGGCACTTGAGGTTCTCATCAGCTACGATATTTTTAAAAATATCCGCGGATAGAATGCGGCAACAAATTATAGGTACCGGACAAAAGGCTCTTCTCGGCGTCTCCTTTTTAGCGATTGCCGTTTTAATCTTTCTGGTGGTCCTCTCCTTATTCCGTGTGCATCGCATCTTGCAAAGATCCGATAGCCGGAAAATCGATCCGTCTGTTTACAAGCTCGCAAACCGACACGCGGCAGGTTCTATCCCGCCTTTCGAAATTTATCCGGATGAAGACGTTCCCATCAAAAGCCATCTTCCGGAACCGGATATCCTTTTTCCTGAAAAAATACCAAAGGTGGCCATCCTGATCGATGATCTGGGGTACGACAAAATCCAGGCGGAAAAATTTCTCAATATGGGAGCGTGTTTTACCTTTTCAATCCTTCCCCATAGCCCGTATCAGCAGGAGATCGCCGATGCCGCCAAGGAAAGAGGATATGATGTCATTCTTCATCTTCCCATGGAGCCGAGGGAATTTCCGAAGATTGATCCGGGTCCCGGAGCCCTGCTTCTATCCCTGCCCGACAGCGATTTTATTCGACAATTGAACAGCGATCTGGATGCGGTCTCATTTATTAAAGGGGTGAACAACCACATGGGGTCCCGTATGACCGCCGATTTGGGACACATGGTGTTGCTTTTAAAAGAGTTGCAACGGCGAAATCTTTTTTTTATCGACAGCTTGACGACTGCGAAAAGCCGGGTAGGGGAAGCCGCCCGCATATTAGGTATTCCTTATTACCACAGGGATGTTTTCCTGGATCACATTCCGACACGGGATTTCATTATAAAGCAAATCGACCTGCTGTTCAGCAGGGCCCTTAGACATGGCACGGCCATCGGAATCGCCCATCCCCACGACCTGACGTTCGAAGTGCTGCGGGAAACGATTTATAACTTAAGGGAAAAGGTCGAACTGGTGCCGGTCTCGGCTATTGCCAGGAACCCCATCTCCTTTTCAAACCCCGCTCACTGATTTTCGGAAACCACCTCTTTTCTTTTGACATATCTTGAGTAATTTCATATTTGAGGAAACCGCCATGAAAATAAAAACCGTATTAAAAAACCTCTTTCCTTTATTTCTTTCACTTCTTCTGATGGGTGCAGCCGTTCATCCCCTATTTGCCGTGGAAAAACCAAGTCTTTCCATGGATCTGGTCGTTAAAATCAACCGTCTCGATCATGCTCTAAATCTTATCGATTCTCTTTTCAAGGCCGCCGATCCGGATGGCGGCGTTTCTCCCACCGCTGTTTTGAGAGGGATGATCCAGGGAACGGACTGGGTCGACTTTTCACGCCTGATCGTCATCGGAATCGATATTGCGGAACCTCAACCGATCATGGTCGCCCTGGTCCCGTTTATCAAACCGAATGAGAATTTTAAAAAGACTTACAATGCCTCAGCCGGCCCGGATTATTATATCCTACCGCTCCCGCCTGGACAGGTACACTCCATCGGTCCGTTCAAAGATGCGATGGTGAACCTATCCAAATCAAAATCGAAACCCGCTATCTCGGTTGAAATCGCTCTTGGGAACCTTATTCAAAAATCGGGCCCCAAGATCCGGCAGGCCCTTTCTCAAATGGGGAACCTCACCGCTGCAGCCGAGCCTGAAAAAATCCCGTTCTCCCCCATGGAGACTCGGGAGATGCTGGAAAAAATACTCGATAATGCCTCGCAGATTGAAACCCTTTCCGTAAATGTGGATCTTAATAAGGCCGAACTGGCATACGAAGTCATTGCCAACGCCCGCGATGGAAGCGAGCTGGCCCAGCTTTTTTTAAAGGAAAACAGCCCCGGGTATCTGAACCGCTACAACCCCCGTCTTCAGATGAACTTCCGGTCAAGGCGTTTTGATGCTGAAAAAATGCTCTCTCTGATCGGAGAAGTCTTTGGGAAGGTATATGAAGGGATCGGTGTGGATCTGAACCAACTGGTCATGATCGGCAGCAAATTCTCCGGTGAAATGGCCGGAGGGATGTCGTTGAGCCAAAGCGGATGGATATTTGAAATGGTCCACGTCCTGAAGGAAGGATATCGCGGGCAGGAGTTTATTGAATCCGAATATATCCCTTGGATGCTTGCATTCGGACGGAATATGCAGTCGATCATTGAAACGCAAACCGGCAAAAAGCCGGATCCGTTTTTTGTGCGGACCAAAGACAGCACGGTTGAAGGATTTCGGGTGGTCGGAGTTAAAACCCAGATTCCCGTTCTCACCGACACGGCGGATATTCCTCCCCCTAAACTCCTGAAATCCATGACGGCATATGAATTTCGAATGACTGCCATAGACAGCCTTGTACTCACCGCGTCGACGGACGATCGGCTGGCATCACTCATTAAAACGGCGAAAGGGCTCAAAAAAGAGGCTTCCAGAGGACCGTTGATGATGATGGATTATGACCTGGCAAGTTATATTAATGTCATCAAAGAGATGATCCCCGGATTTCCGGGTGAGGAGCATCCTGTTCCACGGCTTGGAAAAATCAACGTGGTGATCGATGCCGATAAAGGGAGAAGCCGCCTCCGATCATCCATGAAAACCGAGGATGTCTACACTCTCATCGCCTATTTGAAAGGGATGTCCATTTCGGAAATTCAGGGGAAAAAAGGAATTCAACCTGCCGAAAAGAGGGCGGTTGAGGACAAGGAAACAATTCGCATAATGGAGAAAGGGACCCTTTCTTCTCTTACGGGAGACTTCAAGGGAGCGGCGGTCAGCTTTGAAACGGTCATCGAAAAATATCCAAAAAACAGCGATGCCCATTTTTACAGGGGGCTGGCGTATCAGGAAATGGAGAATCTCCCGGAGGCGCTCTCTTCGTTGAACCGGGCCATCGAACTGAATCCCGAAAAAGGCGTCTATTATTATGGCCGCGGCAGAGCCTACCTGGTGTCCGGGGAAAAAGAAAAGGCCATAACGGATTTTAAGCGGGCAGCCGTGCTCGGAAACGAAGATGCCCGTCGATATTTAAAAGAGACGGCCAAGGTCAGGTGGGAATGAGATCGAACCGCTTTAAGAACCGTTCCACATCCTTCCAAAAAACCGACCAGTCGGGTGGGCAATCGTTGTGGCCGGCATGGTACGTAATCATTTCCTTAAGGGAGGCATGCTCATAAAGGATTTTCCCGTGCCGGTAAGGGATGACCTCGTCATGACTGCCGTGAATGATGAGTACAGGTCCCTTGAATTTCCGGATGACGGCCAGATTGTCAAAAGGATCCCGGATCAGAAATGGGGGGAACAGGTACCGTGCAGCGAAAGACCGAACGCTGACAAATGTCGACATTAGAATTAATGCCCGGACCGGTCTCTTTTCGGCCAATGCACAAACAGCCCCTCCGCCGAGAGACCTCCCGAAGAGGATGATGCGATTCGGATCCACATCGGTTCTTCCGGCCAGAAACTCAAATCCTTTCTCAAAGACCTCGGTGATGCTGCGTTGAGACGGCGCCCCCTCCGATCGGCCGTACCCCGGATACTCGATTAAAAAAAGACCTACCCCCAGGCGGGTGAACGGTTTCAACTCCTGGGGCCAAAAATCGATCCGCTCGGCATTCCCATGGGCAAAAATGACGACAGGGACCTTCCGGGTCCCGGCCCCTTTCTCCGGAAGCATCAAATACGACTCCACCTTTCCAAAAGAAGCGTTGATCCATACCCTCTCGATTCCGGCAGGAAGCGTCTCGGTTTCCGTGGAAAGTGCGGTCAGAAAGCGAGGAAAGATGACGCTCCGTTGGAGAAAAAAGAGAAGGCATCCATAGGCGGCATATAAGCCGAGAATCCATAAGCCTGCTTTCAACATGACAGCTCCTTTTCTTGCCACGCCCATTTCCCAGGTCATGACGGATCCGCTTTAACGCCCCAAAGTTCACCGGAGTTTAGCTGTGCACCAGGTTTCTAAGCCGATCCAGATTGATTTGGTCGTAATCGATTGCACCGGTAATTTTCGGGGTTTCAATGATCTTTGGGACCATTGAAAATCGGGGATCGTTCATTATGAATTCAAAGGCATCCAATCCGATTAACCCCTCTCCGATATGTTCATGCCGGTCCACGCGACATCCGAGCCCTTTTTTAGCGTCGTTTAAATGAATCACATGAAGCCGGCCAAGCCCGATGGTGGTGCTGAAGGTCTCGACAGTCCGTTCATATGCATCCCTTGTGCGGATGTCGTATCCGGCTGCAAATATATGGCAGGTGTCCAGACAAACCCCGATCCTCTCTTTATTTTTGACCCCGGCCATGATCTCGGCTAATTGCTCAAATGCATGTCCCAAACCGGAGCCTTGCCCGGCCGTCGTCTCTAAAAGCAATCGTGGGATTAAACCGGAAATGGTTCCTAAAATTTCGTTGATCCCCTCTGTTATCTTACGGATTCCTTCCCTTTCTCCGGCCCCCATATGGGAGCCCGGGTGGAGAATCACGTAAGGAATCTGAAGCATAGAAGACCGGATCATCTCCTGTTTTAGCGCGTTTATAGACATCCGACGTTTCTTTTTTTCAGTAGAGGCCACATTGATCAGGTAGGCCGCGTGAGAGGCGATCCGTGTCAGGCCGGTTTCTGCTTTGGCTTTTTCAAAACCGTTGATTACCGCTTGGGTCAGTTCCTTCTCTTTCCAGGTTGCGGCATTTTTAGTAAACATCTGGAGTGCGGTGCATCCATAGATTTTCGCCTTGTACAGGGCTTCTCCGAGACCCTCGGAAATGGAAAGATGAGCGCCCAGTAAAAGAACCGGATTTGCGGGTCCTCCGACTGTTCCTCTGTAAACGATCTCCGGCGCAGCCGTCATAGAGCCCCTTTCCCAAGTTGCCGGATTGTCGATACCGAAAAAGCGATTGTACCAAACAAACCGATTGCCATTTATTACATTTTTGTATTATTCATAAAGCGAGCGTTATTCCCATGTGTATTTTTCCAGGGATGGAATTTATCCTCACACATCTCAATAACCGGTTGGCGCCCATGGAACGGATTCAGGAAATCACTTTACTCTATGAGATCAGCCAGGCATTGCACGAGCAGTTGGATCTTCGCCGAGCACTATATAAAGTTTTGGAAATTTTGTCCAATTCAATGAACATGGTCCGGGGAACAGTATCCATTCTGGACCCGCTCCGGGACGTCATCAGTATCGAAGTGGCCCACGGCCTTTCAAAATCGGCCATGGAGCGTGGAAAATACAAACCGGGGGAAGGAATTATAGGGCGTGTCATTCAGAACGGAAAATCCTTAGTGATTCCAAAAATCAGCGAAGAACCCCAGTTTTTGGATCGGACCGCATCACGAAAATCGCTTCATAAGGACGAACTGTCGTTTATCTGTGTTCCCATCAAGAAAGGAAATCAGGTCATCGGCGCCCTCAGCGCGGATCGCCCCTATGATCCCGAATATTCATTGAAGGACGGGCAGAAGCTGCTCTCGGTTGTGGCCACCATGATCGCCCAGCATGTCATTAACCTGGAAACGATCCGTCTGGAAAAAGACCAGCTCAGGGAGGAAAATCGTCGTCTCAGAAGTGAACTCACGGATCGATACCGTTTCGCAAACATCGTCGGAAACAGCAACAAAATGCGGGAAGTGTTCCAGATGATCTCCCAGGTTTCCCAGAGCAACGCCACGGTTTTAATCAGAGGAGAGAGCGGAACCGGAAAAGAGCTCGTCGCCAATTCCATCCATTACAACAGCCTCCGGAGCAAAAACCCCTTCATCAAAGTCAATTGTGTCGCGCTTCCTGTCAACCTGATCGAGAGCGAGCTTTTCGGGCACGAAAAAGGAGCTTTCACAGGAGCCGTACGGCAGAAAATGGGAAAATTCGAAATGGCCGACAAGGGAACCATATTTTTAGATGAAATCGGATCTATCGGCATTGATGTCCAGGTCAAACTGCTCCGGGTGCTGCAGGAAAAAGAATTCGAGCGGGTCGGCGGCCAGAGAACCATCAAGGCCGATGTCCGCATCATCGCCGCGACCAATAAAGATTTGGAACAGGCCGTGGGGGATGAAACCTTTCGAGGAGATCTTTACTACCGCCTCAACGTGTTTCCGATTTACCTGCCGCCGCTCAGGGAGCATAAGACGGACATCCTTCTCTTGGCCGATCATTTTTTGGAAAAATACGCCAGAGAAAATCAAAAGGAGATCCGCCGCTTTTCAACTCCCGCCATTGATATGCTCATGCAATACCACTGGCCCGGAAATGTGAGAGAACTTGAAAACTGCATCGAGCGGGCGGTGCTCCTCTGCGAAGAACGGGTGATTCACAGTTACCACCTACCGCCGACGCTCCAGACCGGCACCGAATCCGATACGCTTCCCTCCCTTGGCCTGGAAGAAGCGGTGGAAAACATGGAACGGGAAATGCTGATCGATGCGTTGAAGAACGCCCGTGGAAACATCACCCAAGCCGCCGGGATCCTCAAAACAACGGTCCGGAAGTTTGCCTACAAGGCAAAGCGGCATGGAGTCGATTTCCGTTTGTACCGCTGATGGGATTTCGATGGGTTTCCCTCTCGGGCCAAGATCGGGCGGCGGCCCCAAAAGGGGCCGCCCTTCTGAAATGATTAAATATCAAAATAGAGCAGAAATTCATAGGGATGGGGGCGGAGCCGCACCGGATTGATTTCATGATTTGTCTTGTATTCGATCCACATATCGATGACATCTCCCGTAAATACGTCTCCTTTTAGCAGAAAGTCATGGTCTTCCTTCAACGCGTTCAGGGCTTCCTCAAGAGATCCCGGTGCGGATTCGATATGCTCCAGCTCTTCGGATGGCAAATCATAGATATTCTTATCCAGAGGATCTCCCGGATCGATCTTGTTTTCAATGCCGTCTATAACGGCCATGAGCATTGCGGAAAATGCCAGGTATCCGTTGCATGAGGGATCCGGTGTTCTGAACTCGATCCGCTTGGCTTTCGGAGACGGCGAATACATGGGAATCCGGATGGCGGCACTCCGGTTCCGGCTGGAGTACGCCAAGTTGACCGGTGCTTCAAACCCCGGCACGAGCCGCTTGTATGAATTGGTCGTCGGATTGGTGAAGGCACATAGGGCTTTGCAATGTTTCAAGATGCCGCCGATGGCCCAAAGAGCCATTTGGGATACTCCCGCATATTTGTCTCCGGCAAAGAGCGGTTTCCCTTTTTTCCAGATGCTGATATGGGAGTGCATCCCCGTCCCATTGTCCTCAAAAAGCGGCTTCGGCATGAAGGTGACCGTATGGCCGTGGCGAACGGCCACGTTTTTCAGAACATATTTAAACCACATCAACTGGTCCGCCATTTCAACCAGAGGTTTAAACCGCATATCGATCTCCCCCTGTCCGGCCGTTGCCACTTCATGATGCTGGGCTTCGACTTCGATTCCGAGATTTTCGAGCGTCAGCATCATTTCGGTCCGCAAATCCTGGAATTTATCCATCGGTGGAACCGGGAAGTATCCCTCCTTGAAGCGCGGCTTGTATCCCAGATTGGGCCCTTCATCCCTTCCTGAGTTCCATATGCCTTCAATGGAATCGATCTCATAAAAAGCGCGATTCCGGGACGATTCAAAACGGATATCGTCAAAAATGAAAAATTCGGCTTCCGGACCGAAATACGCCGTATCTCCGATTCCGCTGCTCTTAAGATAGGCTTCCGCTTTTCGGGCAATGTAGCGCGGGTCGCGGGTATAGGATTCCCGGGTGATCGGATCGACAATATTGCAGATCAGGACTAAAGTGGGAACATTGAAAAAAGGATCCATCTTGGCCGTCGAGGGATCCGGAATGACGAGCATGTCGCTGGCATTGATCGGCTGCCATCCGCGGATGCTGGATCCGTCGAATCCGAACCCGTCGTCAAAACTCGATTCCTCAAGCTGACCGATGGGAACCGAGAAGTGCTGCCAGAGTCCCGGAAAATCCATAAATCTCAGATCAAGTACTTTTGCCTGTTTCTTTTTGGCCATTTCCAACACATCTTTTGGCGTCATCATGTCACTCTCCTTGTTGATGGTTTATTCAATATCTATCGTTTAACGTTTCGATCTTATGGCGATACGATCAGATGGCGTCGATACCGGTTTCTCCGGTTCTGACGCGGATCGCTTCTTCGATGCCGCAAACAAAAATCTTCCCGTCCCCGATCTTACCGGTATTGGCGGCATCGCGGATTTTCTCGACCACCTGATGCACCACTTCATCGCTCACAACGATTTCAATCTTGATTTTGGGGATAAAGTCCACCACGTACTCCGCTCCCCGGTAGATTTCCTTATGCCCTTTCTGTCTTCCGTACCCCTTCACTTCGGAAATGGTCATTCCCCGGATACCGATTTCGTTCAATGCTTCCTTTACATCGTCCAACTTAAAGGGTTTGATGATGGCTTCGATCTTTTTCATAAGAAAGCTCCCTCCTTTGTGAGCTGTATCTGACCCGCTGATCGGTCCCTATGCGATTTCAAATCCCCGTTCCCCATGAACGGAACCGTCCAGGCCTCTGATTTCATCGTCCTTTTCCACCCGCAGCCCGCCGGTGATCCATCGGGTGACGACGACAACGATGAGGGTTCCAACCAGAGTGAAAGCGGCAGTGGCAGCAATGGATACCACCTGAATCCAGAGCTGTTTAGGGTTTCCGTAAAAAAGGCCTTTCCCCGTTTGAATAATATTCGGGTTGGCAAAAAGCCCTGTAGCAAGGGCTCCCCACATGCCGCACATTCCATGAATGCCGAATGCATCCAGGGAATCGTCATATCCCATTTTATGTTTGAGCCTGGCCACGGAAAAAAACCCCAGGATCCCTGCGACGAGTCCGATCATCAGGGATGCCTGGAGATTCACAAAGCCGGCAGCGGGGGTAATGGCCACCAACCCGGCCACGATTCCCGAAGCGATCCCAAGAACCGTCGGTTTTTTGTTCACGATCCATTCAGTGAACATCCATGTCAGCGCTCCGGTGGCAGCAGACGTATTGGTTACCAGAAATGCCGAACCGGCAACGCCGTCTGCAGCCAGCTGACTTCCGGCATTGAATCCAAACCATCCGAACCACAGCATTGAGGCTCCCACCGCCGTCAGGGCGATGCTTGACGGAAACATCGCCTCTTTCCCATAGCCGATCCGCTTTCCAACCACAAGCGCCAGAACGAGGCCGGCGACTCCGGCGTTGATATGAACAACGGTCCCACCGGCAAAGTCTAAGGCTCCCATTTTGGCCATCCAGCCGCCTCCCCAGACCCAGTGGGCGATCGGCGAATAGACAAAGGTAATCCATAAGATCGTAAACACGATCCACGAGGAAAATTTCATCCGATCGACAATGGAACCGAGAACCAGCGCAACCGTGATTCCGGCAAACGTCATTTGAAACAAGGCAAAAACAAAGGTCGGAATGGTCCCTGAAATGCTTTCGACGCCGATCCCTCTCATGAACAAATGGTCGAACCCTCCCAGGATCCCCCCCTTATCCGGGCCAAATGCAAGGGTATACCCCCACATCATCCATATGACGCTCACCAGGCAATAGGATACGATGGTCATGGCAAACGTGTTCAGCAGATTTTTATACCTGGACATCCCGCCGTAGAACAATGACAGGCCGGCCGGCGTCATCATCATAACGAGAGCCGTTGAAACGATCATCCAGGCGGTGTTTCCCGAATCGATCCCTTCACCGGCACATGCACTAGAGAACGGCAGGAGTGCGAAAAGCGCAACAAGCGCAATGAATCCAAATTGTTGATGCATTCTTCTTTCCTCCAAATTGAATACGGATTTTGAGTGATGTCTCACCAGCTTCGCCCCGAATCGGGGCGCTGCAGCACCTTTTCCAGAGCCAACCGGATATGCGATTCCTGCTCCGGAGTATCGACTTTTTGTCCAAATAAATCCCTGACGTAGAAGACATCCACCACCTGATCCACTTTGGTCGATATTTTGGCCACATGGATATCGAGCCGACAATTGAAAAGAGCGTTCGTTATCGAATACAGGAGCCCCGGAAAGTCGTCGGCAAAGACTTCGACGATGGTAAAAAAACCGGAGCTTTTATTATCCACAATAACACGGCAAGGCCTTCCGGAGCGCCGAATACGGGCGCGCCGTTCTCCGGACAGCCGGTTCTTCAATGCTTCGGAAAGGTCCAGAATCCCGTTTAATGCAGAGTTCAGATGTTCGTGAGCGGTTGCCCACCGTTCATCTTCGAATATTAAATCCGACGGCGGCTTAACGACGAAAATGTCGAGTGCGGTCTGATTTTTCCAGGTATATGCCTGGGCATCCAGAATATCGATCCCATTTAACGTAAATACCCCGGCAATCCTGGAAAACAATCCGGGGCGGTCCTTGGCGCAAATAACGATCGTTCGTGTCGCAGGATCCTTCCCTTTGACGACCTTCCATATAAAGCGTTTTTCGCCAAGGCTCCGATACATCCGCGCATGTTCAATAATGTCCTGAGTGGGTGAGTAAATCAGATAGTGCGGGGGCATCACCTGAAAAAGGGCTTCCATCTGTTTCTTTTTCGTTGTATCGGGAATCGATCCGAGAATGGTCGTTTTTTTCATTTCGATCTTTTCCACGACCTCCTGAGTAGCCAGTTCCCCCTTTTCAAGTACCTGCAGCGTTTTCAGGAAAAGGTCTCGCATGAGAGCCGCCGTCCAACTGCTCCAGGCCTTTGGCCCCGTTGCCATGGAATCGGCCACGGTCAGCAAATAGAGCATTTTAAGCCTCTCGATATCCCGAATCCGCCGGGCACAAAAAACAGCGGTTTCCTCATCCTGAATATCCCTGCGGGTTGCGGTTTTTATCAGAAACAGATGCTCTCTCACCAGAAACGAAACGGTATCGGTATCGAATAAGGAATACCCTTTGGAAGTCATCACGTTGCGGGCGATTTCAGCCCCCTTCTCGGCGTGATCAGCGCTTGCCTTTCCTTTCCCGATGTCATGGAGAAGGGCAGCCCAAAACAAAAGGCTCCGGTTTTTGATTTCTCTAAATACCTGCCGGTATATGGGATCATCGTCATCCTCTCCTTCGAGCCCGAATCGACTCACGGTTTGCACGGCTCGGATCAGATGCAAATCAACCGGATACAGATGATAGGCGTCATATTGAATCCTGTTCACAACCCCTTTGAACTCGGGAATCAGACGCACCAGCAAACCGGTATTCAGCATTTCCTTGAGCACGCCAAAGCCGACGGCGGGTGCGGCAAGAATCCGCTCAAAAGACCGGACGACCGTCGGAGAAGCGGCATATCCCTCATCAAAGAGATAGGCAAATTCTTCGATCAAGCGTTTGGCCTCAACCCGGATACGGATTTTAAGCCGCATGCTCTCCTCAAAAATCCGAATCAAAAGCTCCGGTGATCTCAATATCGCCTCGGATGAAGAAAAATATAGCGATTCGTTTTCGATGGCGATATCCGGGTATTTCATCTGCTTTCCGGCCTTTTGGCGCCGGAATTTTTTCCCGAACCCCAACTCATCCAAAAAGATGAGATGCTGCTGCTTGATGAACTCCATCTTTGTATGAAGAACGCTGAGAAAAACCTCCACCGGTTCCTGACCATTTTTCCGTTTAAATCCCATCATATCCGAAAGGTTAATCTGGTTTTCAAAAAGAAGCTGATCCATCTTTCGGCCGGCCATAAGATGGAGCCGGTTCCTGACGTTCCAAATAAAGAAGAGTGCGTTGAATAACGATTCGAATTCCCTGTGGGACAAACACCCAAGATATTCCAGGTCCCTGGGCTGGGCCAGATTCAGTTTGATCCGAGCAATCCAGAGCATGGTATGGTAATCCCGCAGCCCTCCCTGCCCTTCTTTTAGATTGGGCTCTAGAAGATAGGTAGAATCGCCGAAACGCCGGTGACGATCCTGATTCGTTTCCACCAGCCACCGGACAATATCATCGCTGTGCTTTGATAAAAGCTTCCCTCTGACCGCTTCCATCAGGTTCAGAAAAACAGGAGACATACCGCACACAAGACGGGCATCCAGAAGCGGAGTTAATACTTCAAAATCCTTCTTGCACATTCCAAGCGATTCATTCACCGTTCTCACTGCGTATCCCACTTCAAGCCCGATGTCCCAGAGCGGATAGACCACCTCCTGGATAAGAGCTTCCGCCTCCTTAGGGACGTGCTTTTGAAACAGAAAAAGAAGATCCACGTCCGAATGGACACACTGTTCCTCCCTTCCATATCCCCCCAATGCAATGATGGCATACGGATTAGCATCAATCCGCAGATAAGGCCCGACTGTGGATTTTTCAAACCGGGCCCTAAAATAGTCATCCAGCATCCAGGAATGCCGTTGTAAAAAATCAAGCCCCCCGAACTCGGCAATCCGGGCGATCAACTCCTTCCTTTTTTTCAAAAGGACCGTTGATGAGTGCTCTTCGGTGCTTTTTTCTCTTTCAATACGCTTCATGCCACCCGTCATTTCAAGAAAGATCTTTGCTCACCTTTATATATCCATGGGGAGTTGGAAAATGGAAGGGATATATGCAATCGTTGTACCAATGCTCTGATAATAATTTTTTTATTAATATTATCTTATAGATATAATAGATTGGAGTTGTAACGGAAAGAAAGTGGATATTACATTTTTGTAATATTTATCTCAATTTTACACAAAACTGTTATTAAGAAACCCTATCTCAGTCTCCCAGTCGGGCCGACCAGATGCGGATGACCCCTTCCCGCAATGCGGAAAATGTTTCTGCCGGAACACGGGTCGATCGTTCCCTTAAATTCAGGCGGTGAACGGTTGAACGGTAAATAAGAAAAGCTTTTCTGAGAAAATAGGCGGTTTCTTCATCAATAACGCCGCTTTCGCTCAATGATTGAAGAATCCGAACATTATCCGTCCATCTGAGCAGCGAGGGATGTTCGCCGGCATTCAGCAGCACAAGATATTGAACCAGAAATTCGATATCCACGATCCCCCCGCGCCCCTGCTTGAGATCAAAGCCGCCGGCTTCTTCTTTCAGGTGTTCCTTTCGCATCCGCTCACGCATCTCTTTAACGGATTCCTTGAGTCGGCCGACGTCCCTGGGCTTTGACAGAGCCTCTTTCCGGATCGCTTCGAAGCGATCTGCCAGGCGGGAATCGCCGCCGATAGGCCTCGCCCGGATCAGCGCCTGATGTTCCCACATCCATGCCTGCTTCAATTGGTATTCCCTGAATGCTTCGATATGGCTCACCAGAATTCCACCGCTTCCGCTGGGTCGAAGCCTCATATCCGTTTCATAAAGGGTTCCGGCCCGGGTATGCGCCGTCAAAATGTGGACGACCCGCTGTCCTAAGCGTGTAAAAAATTGAGCGTTTTCGATGGGACGCAAACCGCCGGTGGTTGTTCCTTCAATCCCGGCATGAAGAAAAACCAAATCCAGATCGGACTTATACCCGAGTTCGAGACCGCCGAGCTTGCCGTAGGCGATCATGGCGAACCCTTTGCCGCAAGGGAGCCCTTCGAGGCGGCATCCTGGATTGCCGTGCCTTTCAACAAGATGGCGCCAGGAGATCTCCAATACCTGATCCAGTATCGCTTCTGCGATTCCGGAAAGATGATCGCTTACCCTCATCAGCGGCAGGACGCCGGTGATATCCGAAGCGGCCACCCGCAGCGTATTGATTTGCTTGAAAATGCACAATTCTTCAATCTGATACTCGAGATCCTGAGAGCTCAACTTCGCAAGCCGCTCCTTCAAGTCGCTTTTTAGCGTTTCGATTTTTGGAGGAGCATAAAGGGTGCGTTCATCCAGCAGTTCATCCAACAATACCGGATGGTTCGTCAGGAAAGAAGCGATCCACGGACTCACGTTCGTCAATTTAATCAGGTGTGAAAGCGCCCTCGGATTTTCCAGCAGCAGAGCCAGGTAGCTGGTTCGACGCTGGATGGTTTTAACCAGATCCAGGATACAACTTAAGGTTTGCACCGGATCCTCTGCCAAACCCACCTTACTTAAAACATCCGGCATCAGCCGATCCAGCCTGTTCCGACCGTCGTGGCTGAGTGCCCGCGTGGAAGGATCGTTTCGAAGGAGATTCATTAAGTTCATTGCTTTTTCATGGTCATCAAAGCCTGTTTTTGCCAGCACTGCTGCAGCGGTTTCAGGGCCGACAAGCCCCTGCCAAACTTCCGAGAGCTCAGAGAATTTTATCTCTTCCGTGGACCGGCGAGCGGCGGATTCCTCCGGGTCCTTTGATTTGAGAAGGCCGTTGAAATGTTTGTGCACGTTGTTCATCTGTTTTGCCAGACATCCGGCAAATCCCTCCCAACCGTTAAACCCCATGGAGGCGCTCAAGCGGGCTTTTTGCATCGGCTCGTCCGGAAGTCGATGGGTCTGCTGATCGGAAAACTCCTGTAGGCGATGTTCCGTATTACGGAGAAAAATATACGCCTCCCGGAGCTGTTCGAAGGTATCTTTTGAAATATAGTTTTCCTTTTCCAGGGTCTGCAGGACCTTCAGGATCCGGCGCTCCTGAAGGATCGGTTCGACTCCCCCCCGGATAAGCTGAAAGATCTGGCCGAAAAATTCGATTTCCCGGATGCCGCCGGCACCGATTTTCACATCGTCTTTGATCTTCCGCCGCTTGATTTCAAAAGTGATCTTCCGTTTCATATCCCTTAAGGCCTCAAACGCTCCATAGTCGAGATATCGGCGGAAGATGAACGGATTTAGCCGTTTGAGAAGTTTTTCGCCGGCCTTCTTATCTCCGGCGACGATCCGTGCTTTGATCCAGGCATATCGCTCCCATTCCCTCCCATGAATCTGGTAATAATGCTCCATCCCGTCGAAGCTCATCACGATAGGCCCGTTGTCGCCGTCCGGGCGGAGGCGCGTGTCTACTCTGAACACAGGTCCGTCGGGAGTTTGTGACCCCAATACCTTGATCAGCCGCCGGCACAGCCTTGTAAAAAATTCCTCGTTCGTTACCGGCGTCCCCCTTCCCCGGGTCATTCCGGCATCCGGATAGGCAAAGATAAGATCCACATCCGATGAAAAGTTCAACTCTTCGCCGCCCAGTTTTCCCATGCCGATCACCACAAGGTGCTGCGGAATACCTGCAGGGTTTTCAGGAACCCCGCTTTCGGCGCACTCCCGGTCATATAGGACCGAAAGCGTTTTCCCGATAAGTGCATCCGCAAAACGGGTTAAGTCGGATACGGTTTCGAAAAAATCCGATGCTCCTATAAGATCCCTCCATGCAATTCGCACCATTTCGCGACACCTGTACTTTCGCAACAGCGCCGGCAGAGACGCCGCATCCCCCATGTTCGAAAGGGAAGCCGCTATTCCCGTCGTTAAGGCATCCTCGGGGTAGGATCGATCCAGATCACCCTTTTGGATCAAATCATTGAGAATATCCGGAGTTCGGGAAACGCTTTTAAAAACAAAATCACTTAAGGCAAAAACCGATACGGCGTCCCTGATGAATTTTGACTTTCTTGAAATGCGGACGCCCTTCCCCCG
>JAZDGS010000019.1:0-37483 GCA_043806755.1 Pseudomonadota bacterium
AAATATCCTTTGTCTTTCCGGCGATCACTGCAAATTCGGAGACCATCCGCAGGCCAGGGGTGTTGTTGATATCGATTCCATGCAATTGATCGCCATGGTCAAAAAAATGCGGGACGAAGGAAAATTCATGAGCGGAGCCGAGTTGGATGAAGCACCGAAGATGTTCATCGGCGCTGCGGCCAACCCGTTTGCCGATCCCTTTGAATGGCGTGTTTACCGTCTGGCCAAGAAAATCAAAGCCGGAGTCGATTTCATCCAGACCCAATGTGTTTACAATATGGATAAATTCAAAAAATGGATTCAGCAGGCCAACGACATGGGGCTTACCGAAAAAGCATATATTCTTGCAGGTGTAACCCCAATGAAAAGCGTCGGGATGGCAAAATATATGAAGAATAAGGTTCCGGGGATGGACGTGCCGGATGAAGTCATCAAGCGGCTTGAAGGGGTGGAAAAGAAGAAACAAGGCGACGAGGGGATTAAAATGGCATGTGAACAAATAGAGGAATTTAAGAACATGAAAGGGGTCGCCGGCGTTCACCTCATGGCCATTGAATGGGAACATATGGTTCCTGAAATCGCCGAGCGCGCGAAAGTTCTTCCCCGGCCTAAGGTGGACTAATAGGAAATGAGATAAAAGGGATATCCGGTTTTTACGAAAAGTTTCCCATCCTGCAGGGTGTGGCAGTGCAGAGATTATCTATTTATTTCAAAATAAAAACCCGGCTGAAAATGGCCGGGTTTTTTTTCTGGAAGCTCAAGGATAGCACGAACGGCAGTCCAAATGATAAGTGGGTTGAATGTGTTAACGATATCTGGTAAAAAACAGAAATCATCGCAGGAGATCAATAACGTCATGCTTTTTCAGCATCGTTTAAGAAGTTTGATGTAAGACGCGGATAAACATGGCTTATTCGAAAGGAGGAAATAATGATGGAAATAAAAAGAATTATGGTTGCCCTTGAATTTTCGGAATCATCTGCCGAGTTATTCAAGTATGCTGCAGGGTTTGCGGCAAAGATGGGAGCCCAGTTGATTGCCGTAAACGTGATCGATTCCAGGGACGTTGACGCCATATCCAGAATCGCCAGCATGGGGTATGAAGTAGACAGCAGCCGGTATGTTAAGGAAATGAATGCGGAACGTAAAAAATTGCTTGATTCCATGGTCAAGGAATCGTCTTTGCAACCGGATCAGGTCAGGGAGATCTTTAAAGTCGGAAGGCCGGCAAACGAATTGCTGAAGATCGCCCTTAAAGAGCAGGTCGACATGATCATCATGGGGCTGAAAGCCCATACGGAATTCGAGCACTTTTTTGTGGGATCGGTGGCGGAGAAGCTGTTTCGCCGCTCACCGTTCACCATTGTCTCCTACCGGCATAAAACGCATGCAAGCCGCCTCAAGAAGCGGATCCGCCTGAATTGACCGGAAAACCGGCTTGAGGCGGAAAAATCATGGCACTGACGATTGAACCTCTGTTACCAGGAAGGGGAAATCCATGCAAAAAACGGTTCTTGACCTTGAAAAGGTCAATACATTGAATACGGAAGGATGTCCGGCGTGCGGGAAAAAATTTTCGCTTGGTGATACGGTGGTCATGGCTTGCGGAGCCTGGGAAGGGGGTGCCAAATACATCCATGAGGGAGAAGCGGTATTTGATAAAAAAACCAAATCGTATGTTGAGCGCCGATGCTACGAAGCCGGCTTGAAATAAGACCGATGGTCTTATTAGAGGCCGATACCATCAATTTTAGCACCGCATCCGGGGCATGAGCTGTCTTTTAGCGTATTTTTTCGTACAATAAATCCCCATCGATCGATCACCACTTCACCGCATTTGTAGCAAAACGTTTTTTCTCCATCCAGCTCGGGAGCGTTTCCCGTATAGACATATTTCAAGCCTGCTTCGATTCCGATTTGCCTGGCCGAAATGATCGAATCAACCGGGGTACCGGAGCGGTCCGTGAGGCGATATGTGGGATGAAACCGGCTGATGTGCCAGGGAGTTTCAGGGCCGAGGGATTTGACAAGAAAGCCGGCCAGCATAATTAGTTCGCCTTTGTCGTCGTTTAACCCCGGAATCAGAAGGGTAGTCACTTCAACAAATATGCCTAACGATTTCATATGGATGAGGCTTTCCTTAACCGGTTCGAGTCTAGCGCCGCACATTTTTTTATAAAACCGGTCGGTAAACGCCTTCAGATCCACATTAGCCGCATCAAGGTAAGGATGGATCATGTCAAGGGCCTCTTTTGTCATATATCCATTGGTGACGAATATATTTTTCAGCCCCTTTTCACGGGCAAGTTTTGCGGTATCATAAGCAAATTCGAAATAGACCGTCGGCTCCGTATAGGTGTAGGAGATACTGCGGCAACCCCCTTTGATCGCAGCTTCCACTACCTCTTTCGGACTGCATCGGTCGCCCAGGATGACGCCGTTTCGGTCTGAGGGCATCTGTGAGATTTCGGCATTTTGGCAAAAGGCGCATTTGAAATTACAACCGACCGTAGCAATGGAATAGGAAGAGGTTCCAGGAAGAACGTGAAAGAGCGGCTTTTTTTCGATGGGATCGATGTGACGTGCGATAAGCTTTCCGTAAACCAGCGTTTTTAAAACACCGGATTGATTCTCCCTAACACCGCAGATCCCCCGCTTTCCGTCCTTTATTGAACAACGGTGGTTGCAAAGTCGGCATCTGACCTCTTTTCTTTCTAGAGATTCGCACAAATACGCGTTCATATCGGATCCCTCTGGTTTGGTATGGGTGTTTCATGTTGATCCTAACCGGGCATGGCGCTAGGGGTTTGCTTGGCCTGATATTCGATAGGCAAGCCCCGCGTTCCAAACCTGGGGACAAGCGGTGCCGCCAGGCCGATAAAAGCGCCGAACGGGGAATGATGCACAAATGAGGATTCTTCCAGACGGCGGATGGTTCGGCCGTTTGCTGACGGGAACTGAGATACGGTTTTCCATGAAACCGGGACATTCCCGGCAGCGGCACGCACCATTCGCCTGAGCTCCCAGATGCTGAAAAAGCGTGCACGGTTATAAATGCTTCGGGCAAAGATGCCTTTGATTCGCCGTTCAACCCCTTTAAATGCGTACCGGTTCAGTGCTCCGATAAAAATTTTGTTTTTGGTCACACGGCATGCCTCTTCAATCGACTTTTGAGGATCGTTTACAAATTCAAGCGTTGTAAAAAGACAGGCATAATGAAAGGAGTTGTCTTCAAAAGGGAGGTCTTCGGCATATCCGCGATGCAGGTCTGCCCGGTTTCCGGCAGTTTTTTGAGCGATGTCGAGCATGTAGGGCGACGGATCCAGGCCGGTAACCTGAAGTCCTTGATTTACCAGGAACAGAAGAATCGATCCGGTCCCGCATCCGATGTCGAGGATGGTTTCTCTGTTTGCCGGTTGAAGCATATCGGTTATGAGCCTGCTTTCCAAATCCAGGGTAAATCGGTTCTTCGGTAGACGCAACCATCGTTCATATGCCACGGCGTCGTTAAATTCAAAAATATATCCCATGGTCGTTAATTTATATAGAAAGGGCGTTTTTTTCAAGATTAAAAAATGATAAAGGTATTTGGCCCCTGCCGCCGGGCCGGTGATTTTCCATTGACTTTCGATCTGTTTTCCCAATAGAGAAAACGCGGAGCCTTTCGGATTGATTTAAATAATGGAGCGCAGATTTTGAAAAAGAATCGATTTTTTTCCCTACGGATTCCATCTGAGGGGAAAAACGGAAAATGACACCCCCGCCACCTGATTTCAAACGGATGGCGGTTCGGTTTATCCTTATATTCCTTGGCGGCGTACTATCCAATCAGGGGTGCGCCGGCCGGCACCATGAGATCATGTTAAAGATTCAGGATACCAGTCCGGATGTCCGTATGGCGGCAGCCGATAAATTGGGGCGGATCAAGGACGTCGAATCCTTCAAACTCCTATTACCTCTCCTTCGGGATGAAGATGAGGATGTGGTGCAAAGCAGTATCGTTGCCCTGGGCGCCATTGGTCATAAAGGAGCCATAGGGCCTTTAATCGCTTTGCTGAATCATCCGGATGCCGGTGTAAGATATGCGCTGAAAAAGACACTGATCGGTTTTGGACCGGATGCTATTCAGCCGTTGATCAACGCGCTTCGGCAAGACGATCCGGATATTCAACAGGCGGCGGCGGAGTTATTGGGTCGGGTTGGCGATGCCAGGGGGATATTAGCTTTGGCTGTGCTTCTGTCGGGCCCTTTTCCGGATAAGGTGCGGATGGCCGCTGCTGCGGCTTTGGGAGATATCGGAGACAGTCGAAGCGTCGTTTGGCTCGTCAACGCGCTAAAGGAGAAAAATTCGCCGGTCCCGCATCTTGTGCCCGATGCATTGGCCAAAATCGGTTCTCCGGCCATCATGCCGTTGATATTGCTGTTGGACGAAAAAGAAGAAGATATCGTCCGGCTTGCCGTCATATCGTTGGGGAAGATCGGCCAAGAAGAGGGCGTAAAGCCTCTGATAGGGAAGCTGGCTGGTAGCGAACCGCTTACCCGCCGGCTCACGATTGAGGCATTAGTCAAAACCGGACGTCCGTCGGTGATTCCGCTCATAGAAGAAATCAAGTTCGGCGGGGAAGCGATTCAGGAAGAATGCATGAAAGCCCTTGCTTCCATCGGCGCGCCTTCCGTGTTGCCGCTGATCGGCGAACTCAAAGGGACGGATACCCGTTTCCGGATTATTGCATCGGACATCCTTTCGGATATCGGAGCTGCATCCGTGACTCCCTTAATTGAGGCGATGCGGGATGAATCTTCGGAAATTCAGGACGCAGCCGGAGAGATATTGGCTAAGATCGGATCACCGGCTGTTTTATCCTTAATTGCGGGATTGAAGGAAGTCGAATCGCCCATGGCGGTGCGATGCGCTTCAGCGCTGGGGAATATTCGGGATGAGCGCGCTGTCGAACCGTTACTGGAGGCTATGAAGTTAGACCATTTGGTCCTTCGGAATGAATCCGCCGATGCGCTTATAAAAATCGGGGGTCCACCGGTAGCATCTCTGATCCGGGAAGCATTTGAAACAGAGTCCTCATCCGGGGATCTTGCCTTGGAAGTGCTGATCCGGATCGGATGCCCGGCCGTGAACCTTCTGATAAAAGCGGTAAAGGAGAAAAGCGGTGATACAAGAAGAAAAGCGTCGACAGTGCTGACCCAAATCGGTTTTCCGGCAATTTTCCCTGTAATGGATCTGTTGTCGGATAACGATCTGGTGATACAGGAGGAGGCTGTTCGGATCCTGACCGAGATCGGACCTCCATCGGTTCTACCGCTGATGGAACTCCTTGAGAAAAAAGATCCGAAAAAAGCCTGGAGAGCGGTTGGGATTCTTGGCGCGATCGGAGACCGGAGAGCCGTCCCGGGTCTGGTCGCAGCCACAAAGGGGAGCGATCCGGTCGTCCGTTATCTGGGAGTGGAGGCGCTCGAGAAAATCGGCGATGCGGATTCCATCGGTGCATTGGTCGATTCACTAGCCGATTGGCCGGTCCGCCGGCGTTCAGCTCAAGCACTCGATCGGTTCAACTGGCGCCCATCCGATTCGATCCAAACGATCCGGTATCAGATTGCACAAGGTAAAAACATCATGCCTCATCCGGATGAGGCGCTCGTTAAAAGGGTCCTTTTATCCGATCTGCGCCAGACAGATTTCCGGAAAGTATGCTATGCCGTCCATGCCATGCTTGGTATCTGGGGGAATTCCGTTCTGGCTGAACTAAAAGATCTGCTGGAAATGGAAGGGACAACGGAGATGGCTCAAGCGTTTATCGGTTCCGGATCGGAAATCCTGACGGAGGCGGGAATGGATTGGGCCGCACATCATCCATCGATTCCTCCGCTCGTAAAGGGGGAAATCATTCTGTATGAGGCAAACCCTTAGGATTTAATCAGATCATGATCCGAGCATGTTAACGATCTTTTCTCCGATTTTTTCCGCTGAATTGCCGAAGAGCTCCTCCATTTCCAACCGGTCCAGATAAGGATCTTCCCATGGGACACTATTCTCCTGGACGATATTTTTGATCCTTTCGTATTTGCCCCCAAGGGCTTTTAGTTTATCGGAAAGGGGGACCTCCTCCTTGAAAGCGATTTCCAGTAAATAAAGATATCGGATCATATTGAGGCTGGCAGCCGATACGGAGATCACCGGAATGATCAGGATGCTTCTCCCGTCTTTCCGTCCTTTTCCAATATAAACATTTCCTTCCCTGACGATGATCCGCTTGGTCCCCTTCAACTGATGATCCGTTTCAATGCGGGAAGGGATGCCGGCGGAGCTTCCCTCTTTGCCGATAATGGATATGGTCGTCTCTTCCGTCGGCTCGCCCAGTACGTTCAGTCCTTCTATTTGATAAAGGGTAGCCCCTTTGATTTGACGAATGATTCCCTGGAGGTTTTTCAAGACAATGATATTCTTATTGATCAGGTTTGAGATATTGAAATTCTTTGCAAAGAGAGCTTCAAAAAGAACCCCGTCGATCTTTTCCCGTATGCGGCTTGTCCCTACGGTGACGGTTTTTGCCTGATGCTTGATGGCATCCACCGGTCGTGCCATCTGATTTATGGATTCGCCGAGATGGTTGAAAAGCGCCGTCATCATATTGGAGGCGGTCCCTTTTAGACCGAAATCGAGCTCAAAATCGGTTGTCGGAAGCCTTCCTGCAAGATACTTGAGCAGAAGCGGGAGGTCGGCCGCCGTGTCGAATCCGATGGCGGTCGGGAGTTGTTTCTCCGCCTTTTTCCTTCTGAATTCGCTGTAAAATAAGGCGATTTTTTCCCTAAATGATTTTTCAAGAACGATCTCGTAGATATCGAGCCCCTTCCCAAGATTCTCTTCAATTGTTTTCTGAATGCTTTCCCGAAAGCCGTACAGGAAACGGGAGCCTTCATTAATGGCGAGCGCGGCATAATATCCCCACATATGGCCGACGAGGGTATTCAGAATTGGAGCCAGGTGCTGGCTGACGGTCGGGACATGAAAGACATCGGCGGCATAGGGGCCGAATCGGTACTCGCCTTCATCGGCGATGACGACAGGGGTGGCTTTGTGAGCATGAAATATGGCCGTATCCTTAACGATGTCGCCGATGACCGTCCCTTTTGTACCGGCGGCGCAAACAATGATCAGTGGCTCTGAAGAAAGGTCGATATGTTTTTTGTCTTCGACGTAATCGGATGAAATGGTTTTATAACAGAGTTCGCTGAGCTTGATCCGGATTTCATCTGCCGCTACTTTATTGGGCCCGCTTCCAACCACTGCCCAGTAGGTTCGGGTGAGCGCGAGTTTCTTGGCCGATGCTTCAATCCGGTTCCGCATGGAGAGAATTTTTCTCATGTGCCCCGGGAGTTCCAACAGATCCTTGATTTCCTTGGAAACGAAAACGTCACTGCGGCGTTTTTTCAAGGCGGCCATATGAAGACTGAGAAGGGCACCGGCGACGATCTGGGAATAAAATGCTTTGGTGGATGCCACGGACATCTCTATGTCCCGTCCGCTGCTGGTATAAAAGACACCGTCCACTTTAAAGGTGATGTCGGAGTCCCTGCGGTTTACGATGGCCATCGTGTGAGCACCGCGCTCTCTGACCATGTCGATGGTTCGGTTTGTATCCGCGGTCGTTCCGGACTGGGTGATGGCAATAACCAGGGAGTCCGACATGCTGTTCTCATGGTCGTCATCTTCGAGCTTAAAACCGCTGAGTTCGGATGCCTTTAGAGCACTGATCGGCAGGGCAGGATCATTCATATAGAAATTCAATATTTCGGCACAGGCAAAAGCCGCGACACCGGCGGTTCCCTGCCCTATAAAAAAAACGCGTTTGATTCGGTCTTCCTGCAGCGCCTTTTTAATCGAGGAGGGGAATGTCTTTTCATCAAGACTGACGATGAGGAGTCGATGTCCATTCGATTTGATTTTCCAGCGATTTTGCAGTGTCTTCTCGACAGAAACCGGGGATTCCGAGACCTCCTTTAAGAAATAGTGAGGAAACTCTTGCCGGTCGATATCCCTTGATGAGATCCGGGTTGTTTTCAAATCGCGCTCACTCAGTGGGATAGGTTGCCCGTCATAGGTCTTTGCGCGGATGCCGTCAACGCCTCCGCTCTGGTTGGGATCAAGGATGATCACATATCCGTCATTTCTTCCGTTTATCCCTTCCCTTGGCTTTTTTCGGTCCAGTTTCAGATAAACGGGAGTTTCTTCTACAAACCCGTATACCTCGGAGGTGGCCATGTAATGGTCGGCGGCCATTCCGATGAAGAGGGCTTGCCCGCTCCCTCTTTTAGCCAAAAACATTTTCCCGGGAGCCAGGTCCGTATGCATGGTGATGGCATGGGATCCCTCAAAATCAGAAACGGCTTTACAAAAAGCGTCTTCAAGGTCATACCCTTGGCGGAGATAATATTCAATCTGGAGAGGAATGATTTTGGTGTCGGTGGTGATATCCTGAGGGATGTGGATATGATTTTTTTCGAGGTTCTTTTTGAGCTCGAGATAATTATCGATATCGCCGTTCAGGCAGACATGGATGATTCCTTTTCTCTTCGCATCGTCTTCGAGGGCCCGGTTATCGACGGGGTGACAGTTGGCCTCTGTGATTTCACCAACCGAAGCCCACCGGGTATGACATAATACCGTGAAAGATGTTGGGGGCTTGGAGATCAATATCCAAAGGACAGGGTCGTTTTTGATCTGGTTCCTCAGAAAACGGATATTGTCTCCCAAATCGCCGATTTCAGCAGCCACTTTATAGGTCAAGGCCAGGGTGACGATGCGGCTTCCATCCCTATTTTCGGAGCGCCGGATATCGATTCCTCGATTCGACAGGACCTCCTTGCCGATCCGGGCTGCGAACAGGCCCGTAAGGTTTTTTCTTTCAAGCTCTTTCTGAAAATCCGAATACGACGTTTCATCGAACGAAAGGAAAACCGAAAGGCCGGCGGAGTCTCTGCCCCTCACCTCAAGTCGATCGATACTGCTTAAGACCGCATTGATTTTTTTAAGAATAATGATCGAATGGGAGGGATATTCATAACCGTTGTCCGGTATCAATTGCATGGTCTTACGGATATTGCCGAGAAACTCGGACGAGAGGGACCATGAAATATCCTTGATGGTTTCAAGGCATCGGGCGGCAAAATCGACCGTCTCTGAAGGGATGGTCCCCATATGTTCAACCAGCCATTTCTCTTGCATGGTTCCAAACTGATAAAACGTTTCAGCCAGGGTTGAAAGGCGGGACTGAAGGCCGGTGTCTTTAAAAATCCGGTAAAAACAGGAATCCTGTTTGAGCTGACGAACCGACTCCAGGAGTTGGAGGAAAAAGGTTTCGCTATCCTGCCGGTCGGATTTACCGGTTTCGAGAAGGGATGAAAAGGGGAAGGTTTGAGCCTCTTTGGCCTTCTTCTCCAGCTGGGACAGGTCCATTAGGTTTTGAGGTTGGGTTTTTTGAACAAATGTAACAATTCCGGCAAGTCCGCAGGAAAAAAGTGAATAATGACATGGAAAAAAGATGATGGAGTTGTGGGGAACGCTTCTGATGGACCTCCCAAAGTAGACCTTTGTCCTTAACCATTTTGCAGTCTTTTTCAGGAACAAGTGAAAAGAGGGTATCCAGTTTGTAAAATCGTTTTTCTGATATTTCATCAGGTTACATCCTTTGAAAGAGCCCCTTAATCCGGTCTCTGGTCATGATGGTTTTCCATTCCTTCCCCAGGGCGTTCTCCCAGAGCGGATCCAGCTTAAGGGCGACGTCGATCATCTGTTCCAGCTTGGGCGCAGGTAAATCAGCGACTATTTTCTCGGGTAAAGAGATGCTATTTTTGTCCACCATTTCATGAAATTCCCGGACCCCTTCGGGATAAAAGTCTTTCAACTGATTAAAAACAATGCAGTTCCCGATTCCGTGATGAACCCCAAGAACAAAGGCAAGGCCGTAGGATAAGGCGTGACAAACCCCGACCTGGGAATAGGCGATGCTCATCCCTCCGAAATACGAAGCCATCATCAGCTTTTCATCGGCATCCGCATCAGGCATCAGAAACGTTTCCCGGCATAGATCCATGGCCTTCTCGCCATAGGCCTTGCTGAAAGCGTTTAGGAAGGTGCCGTTGAGAGATTCGACACAGTGAATATAGCAATCCATCCCCGTATAAAAACGCTGATCCCGGGGAGCGTCGGCAGTCAAATCCGGATCAAGGAGAATTTGATCAAAAACAGTATGATCCGAATTGATCCCCAGTTTTTTTTCCGGTCCGATCAGCACGGTGGTCCGCGAGACTTCCGCACCGGTTCCCGAAAGGGTAGGAATCCCCACATGGTAGACCGCCGCATACTGAATCAGATCCCATCCCTGATAAAGGGTGGAGGACCCGGCATTGGTGAGCATCAGGGATACGGCTTTTGCGATGTCCATGGCGCTGCCGCCGCCGATTCCGACAACACCGCAGGGGAGGCGGTGGGAAAAGGATTTCACCTGTGCCGTCAATTCATCGATATAAGCGGTCCTCGGTTCATGATCGACATTCACCCATATTAACAGGTCCTTTTTCTGAATCGGGATCCGTCGGTTCATGGGGTGGCGTTGAAAAACATCATCTACCAAAAAGACTATGAATGAATCGCTTTCAGAGCGTTTTGAGCCAAGAATTTCCCCGAGCTGGTTAAAGCAGCCGCGCCCGAAGACGACTCGTGGGACTATTTTGAAGTTTCGAAACATATTTGCGCCTTTCCAAATCGCAGGGCATCAAAGGCCCTGGTATGATATTGCTGCTCCTAACACTGCTTAAATACCCGGTTCATTTTTTCCATCCGTTGATCAAGGTCCTGCCTGGACCATGACAGCTTGATCTGCATCGAAATGGTCCTGTTCATGATGGCATCCGATTGCGGTAAATACAATTTTTTATAATCCGGTCGCTTTTGAAGGAGCATCATCGGGAGTTTTGCCGGGGATTGGAGCCCCTTGATGTGTTCCCATTGTCGAATGTAATGCCAGTTGTTGTCATACCAGTACGTACAACCGTCTACCCCTGCTGCAGCCAGTTCCCTCGCCGCTTTTCTGGCGGTCGATTCATCCGGCAGAAAGAAGGATAAAAACGTGGCCGAGTCGCCTTTTTCATCCGGTATTTTTCGGAAGCTGATGTTGGAGGCGCCTGACATCATTTCCTTAATGATGGCTTTATTCCGGCGTTGCTGTTCCAGGATCGCATCCAGTTTTCTCAGTTGGGCAAGCCCCACCGCTGCGTTCAATTCGCTGATTCGAAAATTAGTGCCGAGGATCGGGTGTCCTTCGAGCCCCCTGTCATTTCCTTGATGGTTGTGGCCGTGGTCCGCATATCCTTCGGCTAACAGATATAAGTTACGGTCGTCGGTAATAACCGCTCCCCCCTCACCGCATGTAATTGTTTTAACCGGGTCAAATGAAAAGCACCCCATCTTGCCGAATAACCCCAGCGCCTTCCCGTTGTAAGTGGCTCCAAATGATTGACAGGCATCCTCGATAAGGATCAACCCGTTTTCTTCACAGATCTTGCGGATATCTTCGATTTGAGCCATTGAACCGCACATATGAACAGGGATGACCCCCTTGGTCCGGGGAGAAATAACGCTTTTTAGCGATTCCGGATCAAGGCATAAGGTTTCGTTGATTTCGGAAAAGACAGGAACCGCACCTGAGAGAAGAACGCTTTCAATGGTGGCCACAAAGGTAAACGGCGGCACGATGACCTCATCCCCGGCCCCGATACCGCATGCCGCCAGGGCGATGGTCAAGGCGGCCGTACCGCTCGCGCACAAGTGACAATAGTGAACGCCAAGCCGCCGGCTGAGCTCTTCTTCGAAGGTTTTTGTTTTCCACCGGCCTTTTCTTAGCTGGTCAAAACCATAGCGAAAAAGGACGCCGGTTTCGAGCACCTCTTCAACTTCTTTTCTTTCTGCATCACCGAATATTTCATACCCTGGCATCGGATCCCCCTGTGAATCGTCGGTTTATGTTCTTCTCCAAGCGAGTTTAGACAAAGGGTTCAAGGATTCTTTTTGTAACAGTCGTCATTGCCGAAAACCAATTATTCAAAGATCGATCAATATGGTCTTCAGGATGCCCGTTTCGAATCGATTCCGGCCATCCTTTTTTCAAGAGAATTCTCAAAATACGCTTTGATGGCCATCCGTGCATAGGAACTCGCTTTTTTACCCACATGCCCATCATGGGCGACCAGAACAGATATGGCGATGGCATCTTCCTTGTTTTTCCGTCCGGCAAATCCCACGAACCAGTCGTATTTGATTTCGTTGGAATAGCTGGAAATAGATCCGGTCTTGCCGCCGATGATCAGGCTGGAAAGGATCTTGTCGCGAAGATATCCCCGGAACGCCTTCCTGGATGTTCCGGATCGGATGGTGGCCGTCATCAACTCCAGCATGATTGCTGCTGTTTCAGGCGACATGGCCTGACCGATTTTGTTTTTTTGTCTCCGGTAAACCGGTTCTCCGCTTTCGTCGATGATTTCATCGATAAGAGTCGGTTCCAAGAGCGAGCCCCGGTTGAGTATCGCCGATGCCATCAGGGCTCCATGGAGGGGGGACAGAGTTGTTCTCCGGTTGAACCCGCTGGCGATTTCGGCCCGGTTAAAGAGATCATCGTCGAGCACAAACGAGCTTGGAGAAACAGGGCAGTCGAAGGGTATGGGTTGATTGAATCCAAAAGAGAGCGCATATTTCTCGATATCGTCTTTTTCCAGGTAATGGATGCCCAGTTTCCCGAAAACAGGATTGACGGACTGAGCAAACGAATCCCTAAGGGTAATCCGTTGGGTGTATTTGCTTTTTTGACCTTTAAGTTGAGACCGATAGAGGGTGTGTTTCCGCCCGTAATAGGTGAATGTGGTCGAAGGGGTGAAGCCGTATTTTTCAACTGCAGCAACTGCGGTCACGATCTTGAAGATGCTCGCTGCCGGGAATCGGCTGTCAAAGCAGGGGTTGCTGGATGGATTCATTTTGTCATGACCGCTGACGGTCAGAATACGGCCCGTTGACGGCTCTAAAATGACGACCCCGATCTGTTCCGTCGTGTTCAGATCCAGTTTTGATGAAATCCAGTTCTGTAAAGACGTATCGATGCTGGTATGAACCCGAAACGTATGGCCTTCGCGCCTTAACGAAAAGGTATCTCGAAGGGGAGTGGGGATAAACTGGCTCCCGAGAACGGATGTGATTTCGCTTCTGGTAAAAGGATTGAGCGAAGCGGTATCAGGCTTATCCGGCATTTTCATCGAAGCGATAGGAGCAACCGGCCGTTTTGTTTCCGACGCTCGATCCGTCCCTCCTCCGATGCCGGAGATGGATGCCGTAAACAGGATGAGCAGAAGCATACAGGAGACCAATAGCCGGATCCGTTTCCGTTTCATTTGAACCTGCTTAAGGCTTTTTTGGTACTCCTGCCAACCTCGCCTGGGAAGGCTGGAAGACGATAAGTTCGGTTTCTTCACAGATGAGCTCATATCCCTTTCCGTTTTTAATGCACAGGGGAGCCGGGTTCAACTTCCTTGTCGAAAGTGACAACGCACACGTTCTGATCTCCGCCGCCGGCGAGCATCATTCCATTCGAAAGGATTCCCATGATCTTCGCCGGTTTCAGGTTAGCCACGAGCACGATCCGTTTGCCGACCAGCTCTTCCGGCTTATAATTCCCTGCAATTCCAGCCACAATGGACCTCTTTTCTCCCATATCCACTTCAATTTTCAGGAGCTTTTTCGCACGGGGGATGGGTTCGGCGCGAAGGACCGTTGCCGCCCGGAGATCCACTTTTGACCAAGTCTCCAGGTCGATCTCCGGTTTGATTGCGATTTTGGCCTTAGTCGAATGATTTTTTTCAGACGACAGGGATTCATGGTTTCGGACATCGATTCTCGGAAAAAGGATAATCGGCTTCCGAATCCGTGTTTTCGCTTTGATTCCCTTGAACATCTTGAGCTTATCAAGGTTGTGGAATCGCTCATCCGGGTCCAATCCCAGTTGCCTTTGCATGGTTTCAGCGGTCTGCGGCATTATCGGATAAATCAGCCCTGAAACGATCCGGAGCCCTTCCAAGAGATTGCAGATGATGGCACCGAGAAAACCCTGGGTGGACTTGTCCTTTGTCAGGGTCCAGGGGGCCGTGACATCAATGTATTTGTTCATTTTATTGATGAATTCCCACACGGCCATGAGGGCTTTATGAAAGGCGAAGGACTCCATGGCTTCCTCATATTCCCTTATGGCCCGGAGGGCGTCCGGTTCAAGGCTGTACTCGTTTTGAGGATCGGTGGTCCCCTCCGGAACGATCCCCATAAAATATTTATGCGTCATCGTCAAAACCCGCGAGAAGAGATTCCCGAGATCGTTTGCCAAATCCGAGTTGATCCGCTGAATCAGGGCCTCTTCGGAAAAATTTGAGTCCAGGCCGAAAACCATCTCCCGCATCAAATAGAACCTGAAGGGATCCAGTCCGTAGACGCTTTTCAGTTTGAGCGGCTCCACCACATTTTTCAGACTTTTGGACATTTTGCTCTGGTCCACATTCCAGTATCCATGGACATTCAGGTGCCGAAACACCGGTATCCCGGCCGCTTTGAGCATGATTGGCCAGTAGATGCCGTGCGGTTTGAGGATATCCTTGGCGACGAGATGCTGCGCGTGAGGCCAGAATTTTACAAACAACTGTCCGTGGGGATATTCAAGCGCCGAGATGTAGTTCAGCAGGGCGTCGAACCAGACGTATGTGACATAACGGTCATCAAATGGAAGGGTGATCCCCCATTGCAGACGGGTTTTGGGCCGAGACATGCAAAGATCTTCTAGCGGTTCTTTTAAAAAGGAGAGGACTTCGTTTTTGTAGCGTTCCGGGCGGATGAAGTCGGGATGGCTTAGGATATGATCGATCAGCCAATCCTGGTATCGGCTCATCTTGAAGAAGTAATTTGATTCCTTGATCACTTCGGGCACGGTTTTATGATCAGGGCATTTCCCGTCTGCCAGTTCCCGCTGGGTATAAAAACGTTCGCATCCAAAGCAATAAAGACCTTCATATTCGCTGAAATAGATATCTCCCGAATCATAAATTTGTTGAAGCACTTTTTCCACGACGGCAATATGGCGGGATTCGGTTGTTCTAATGAATGAACTGTAACGCACGTTCATTTCAGGCCAAAGATCTTTGTAAAGGCGACTGACCTTGTCCACATAGGTTTTAGGGCTTTCGTTTTCATCCCGTGCCGCGCGCACGACTTTATCGCCATGCTCATCGGTGCCGGTGAGCAGAAAGAACGGCGCGTTTTTCATTTCGTGAAATCGGCACAAGACATCTGCAACAAGCGTCGTATACGCATGTCCCAGGTGAGGCCTCGCATTGACGTAATAAATGGGAGTGGTGATGTAAAACGGTTCTGACATATGGTTTATTTTTCCTCTTCGTGTTCTAAGACGGCTTCGATTTCATCTCTTCGGATTTCAAGCTCTTGCCCGTCTTCCAGTCGGATGATTAGGCGATCGCAGATGACATTATGCCGGGTAACTTTTCCTTCCCCCCGACTCGATTTAACGACCGAGCCGCATGGCGGAAACATTTTTTTAAGGCTCAAATACGTTTCGTTTTCGTAGGTCAGGCAGCACATGAGCCGCCCGCACTGGCCCGATATTTTTGTGGGATTCAGGGATAACCCCTGATCTTTGGCCATACGGATGGATATCGGTTCGAACTTTTCGATAAACGTTGAACAGCACAGTTCTCTTCCGCATCTCCCGATGCCGCCGCACATTTTGGCCTGATTTCGAATCCCGACC
Organism: Pseudomonadota bacterium; assembly: GCA_043806755.1. Taxonomy (GTDB): domain Bacteria; phylum Desulfobacterota; class Desulfobacteria; order Desulfobacterales; family UBA2156; genus RBG-13-49-15. Next base: position 15,864 of record JAZDGS010000019.1, read on the forward strand.
TGTCTCATTTCCACGCGGGCGCCGAGCTCCTTTACAAGCATTTTCACCAACTGGCGGAAGTCGACCCGCCCTTCGGCGGTGAAAAAAAAGGTGAGCTTGCTTCCGTCGAAGGTGCTCTCCACGGAAAAAAGGTTCATGGAAAGTCCGAGCTCTTTGATGCATTTGAGGCAAAACGAATAGGCTTGCTTTTTAGTTTCACGATTTTTTTCAACTTGAATCAGATCACCTTCAACGGCGATCCGGAAGACTTTTTTCAGGGCTTTTTCCAGAGTGTCATCCTCACGAAACGAAGGGGGAACCGCCACGGTTCCAAGCTCGAGCCCCTGTTCCGTCTCTACGATGACGTGGTCTCCCCGGTTCAGGACAAAGGCGCCGCAGTCGAAGTGATAAATTTTTCCGGCCGTTTTAAAACGGATCCCAACTACTTTTTTCATTATTGACCTTTGATATCTTGGCGATCATCGCTTCCAAGGCAAGCCTCGGATTGACATTGGCAACAATATCTCTTTGAGCCCTTTGTATCGTTTCGATCTGTGCCATCAGCGACGGAACAGGTTTACTCTGTGAAGCATATTGAATCCGTTCGGTCAAGTCCTTGTTGATGATCCGGTCCGGATGATACCGAAAGATCAGAAGGTCCCTTGCAAACGATTTCAGCAGTTCCAGGATGTCAGGCAGATTTTTTTTATTTTCAGAAAGCTTCTCGGCAAAGGCCATCAGTTGGATGAAGGGCTTTTCCGGGTCAGATCCCACCCGGTCCAAACCGCTCCCGGAAATAAGATGATTTCGGTATTCGATCCAGCGTCGTTTTCCTTCGGCCGGCTGAGCCGCTGCTAAGGCTTTGGACAGGCTTCCGTTGGCGATGGCAGCGGCGATGGCGGCTTCATCTTCATTGAGGCCGTGATTCCGTTGCAAAATTTCCGTGATGCGGGCCGGTGGAATCGGATGGAACCGGATGTGCCGGCAGCGTGAAACGATGGTGGGCAAAAGGTCTCCTTTTTCCACGGCGGTCAACACAAGAACGGTCCTATCCGGAGGCTCTTCCAGCATTTTGAGAAGCGCATTTCCAGCTTCCGGGTTCATCGCCTGTGCATCGGCGATGATCACCACGCGCAGTCTCGCTTCATAAGGCTTCAGGGCAAGGATATGATGGAGATCGCGGATCTGGCTGATTTTAATCCAGATGCCGGCAGGTTCAATAACGATGATGTCCGGATGGTTCTTTGAAGCGATTTTTTGACATGACCGGCAGTTTCCGCATGGAACGGACCAGAGGTCGGATATGGGCCTGGGGTTATCTCCGCCATCCGGTTGCGTGCGGCAGTTGCATGCCATGGCAAAACGGATAGCCGCCGCTTTTTTCCCCACCCCCTCGATTCCGGTAAAGAGAAGGGCGTGAGGAATGGCCCTGTTCCGAAAAAGAGCGCCGAGAATGCGGCCGGCCGATTGTTGTTCGGAGAGGGCTTCAGCCCCCGGTGTGAATTGAAGGATCAAATCGTTTCCTTTGAAATCGATTCCAGTTTAGAGTCGTCCCCGACAAACCCGCCGATCCCTTTTCGACCTCAGAAGGGATTTCAGGGTCATTCGAATGGGAATCTAGTAAATAGAAAATCATCTCGAGTCAAGGTTTGATGGAATAAAATCCGGGATTTTTTCCAGATCATCTTCGTTGACGTCCACAGCGGCAAACTGTCCCAAAGCGTCAATATTGACCACCACTCGCCCCTGACCTTTATATCGGACAAAAACTCCGTTCACTCCAATAAAGGGTCCGTTGACCACCATGACCCGATCTCCGCGCTGGAGCCGTGCGCCGGTGGCGATCGGATGGTCTCCGGTTACCATAATTCTCAGAGAATCAACGGTTGCATCCGGTACGGAGATGGGACCTTCCTTATTTCCAATGAGTTTGACGGCGCCCGCCGTTTTTACGATTTCAAGATGCTCATAAGGGTTCAGATCGGTTTTAACGAAAATATACCCGGGAAACAGCGGGACGCGGATCACGATTCTCCGGTCCCGTCGTTTGCTCCGGACCTGTACTTTCGGGAGAAAAACCTCCTTGGATTTTCGGACCAGGCCCTCGTTGACAACGTTTTCAAACCTGCTTTTTGTATGAAGTACATACCAAAGCCGCGTGAGTTTGCCGGAAGTCATGATTGCCTGAAGGGAGGATGCAGGGCCGCATGGAGAGCCTGCATGATCATATGGATCAATATCATATGGACATCTTCCACTTTCTGCATGTCATCGATTTGAGCGATAAACGGGACATGAGCAACCTCGGCCAGTTTTCCGCCTGAAAACCCTGAAAATCCGATGGTTTGTCCACTGTTTTCATTGGCAAATCGAATCGCCCTGATCACGTTTTCCGAATTGCCGCTTCCGGAAATGCCAATGACCAGATCGCCCGGCGTAAAAAAATTTTTCATCTGCTCCACAAAGACATGATGGTACGACAGATCGTTGGCGTAGGCGAGGATGGTGGGGATGTTGTCGTTTAAGCAGATCATTTTAAATCTTTTTTCAACATCGAGGCAGCACCCTTTGTTGATATCACAGGCAAAGTGGGATGCAGTGGCACCGCTTCCGCCATTCCCCATGATAAAAATCCGCTTTTCTGTTTCATAGGCTTCCAACATCAGATTGACGATGGTTTCGAATTTCCCTTTATCGAAATGCTCCAGGACACCGATAAGGTCGGATAAATACGTGGATGCGAAATGCTTCAGGCTCATCGGTTTATCCTTTTTTCCCGCCGATTTTCCGAATGATGCGCTGCTTTTTCATCCGGTCAACCGCCGATTTGAGGATTTCTTTTTTCGCCTTCCGGCTGTTGATATATTCCCAGTATTCGGAAATGCTCTCTTGTATGCTGTGACTTGGAAACCATCCCAAACGGTTGAGAGCGGCGGTGTCGGAAAAGATATGTCGGGTGTCTCCGAATCGATAATATCCGGATATGACGGAATTCTTCCATCTGTCCACGGTTTGTTGCATGGTCTTGTAAAAATCGAGGACGGTCCAGGCGACACCTCCTCCGACGTTGAAGACCTTTCCGTCGGCCTCATCCTTTTCCAATACGGCCAGGTTGGCGGAAACGACATCCTTGATATTGATAAAATCCCTGATTTGCCTTCCGTCTTCAAAAATAACGGGGCGTTGATCGAAGAAGAGGGAAAGAGAGAAAATCCGCATCGCACCGGAATAGGCGTTGTAAAACGATTGTCTGGGCCCCTGAACAATGGAATATCTTAAAACGGTCGACGGGATGTCGTATCGTCTTCCCAACTGAATGGCGATTTGCTCCTGAGAATATTTCGACAAGGCGTACGGATTGCCCGGATTGGCCACCGATTCGTCCGTCGCCAACCATTGAAGATGGCCGTTGCACAACGGGCAACGGTGTTCCCATTCCCCCCGTGAAAGCGCTGATTCTAGGCGAATGGAGGGGTAAATAAAACGATGGTTCTTCGGATAACATGACGGGCATTTGTACCTTCCTTCCCCCATCACCGCCTGACTGGCTGCAACAATGACTTTTTTTATTTTAGAAGCCCATTTTTTTTCCAAAAGCACTTCATACATCAGGGCCGTCGACACGGCGTTGACATGAAAGAAGGTGGAGAAATCGGTCAGATAATCCTGATAGGCGGCAAAATGGTAAATCGCATCGATCCCTTTTAGCGTTTTTTCCCAGGTTTTTCTTTCCCGAACATCGCCGAGAACAAACTCCGCTTTTGGATGAAGATGTTCCGGCTTTCCATTCGGGTGAACCGCTTGTTGGAGATTGTCTACAATACGGACCCGATCCCCTCTTTCAATAAGGGCATCAACCGTATGTGAACCGATAAACCCGGCACCCCCGGTAACCAATATCCGATATGACATTTAAAATACTTTTAAAATTCGTCCTTCTCCGGATCAACTGGGAGAAAAGGACCGATATCTAATCCGCATGGCGGATTCCATGATTCAATTGGAAGCCAAAAGAACTTAATAAATCGTTGGCTCCCGGACTCCGGCAATCGGCGTTAGTCGGTATATCGCTTATTTGCTGGAGTAGCTTCTGTCATCAAATATCACTTTACTTCCGCTCTCTTCAAGCATGAATGGAAGTTCCCTGCAGCCTTTGAGGGCTTCGATGATCGCATTCTGAGCTTCTCTGAGCGCAATGAGAAGCAGAAATCCGCCTCCTCCGGCTCCGGCGATTTTTCCTGCGAGTGCGCCGGCCTTTTTGGCTCTCCGGTACATCCGGTCGATGGCCTCATTGGAGATCCCTTCCGCCATTTGACGCTTCAGATGCCAGTTTTCATCCATGATCATGCCGCATTCTTCAATATCCCCCCGGCATAAGGCCTCCTTAAACGGCTCAACGAAAGAGACCATTTTTTCCATGATATGGAATTTGTCCGAATCGGTAAGATTCTTTTGCTGATCCGAGAGGATCGGATCCGCACTCCGGGTGATGCCGGTATAATAGAGCATTAACGACGATGCGAATTTCCTCTTGATCGTGCTTTCCACGTGGAGGGGGATCCGTTTTGTGATCCCGTTGGTTTCAAAGATAAAATGGTTGATTCCACCGAAAGCCGCTGCATACTGATCCTGTTTCCCGATCGGTTTTTTAAGAATGTCGATTTCAATCCGGCATGCATCGGTGGCCAGTTGGTCCGCGGTGACCAATCGGTTTTGATAGGCATGGAGCGCATGCAACAGCGCTACGGTAATGGAACTGGAGCTCCCGAGCCCGGATCCGCTGGAGGGGATGTCGGCCAATGTCGTGATTTCGACGCCCTTTTCCACCCCGGTTATTCTCATGGCCTCACGCACCAGGTCATGCCGGATTTCTTCAACGGTTTCGACGCATTCTTTTTTGGAGTAATTGATATAGATCATGTCGTCAAACCGTTCCTTCACGATGGCATAGACGCATTTATCGATGGTGGTGCAAACAACCATCCCTTCTTTTTTGGAATAAAAAGGTTCCATATCCGATCCGCCGCCAACAAAGCTGAGCCGAAGGGGTGTTTTAACAATGATCATTTATCCTCCAAAACAATAAGGGCGATCATTGAGCGCGGGGTACGAAGCGGTCGATAAATCTCACCGCTAAAACCGGATCCTTGGGGTGAAGGACGCTTTGATACGGGTCAACTTTCATCTTTGACATTCCCGATGCTATGCCCCATCCCTCCGAGACCAGACAAATTGACCATGACCGAGTAAGTGCGGTCTTTGATCTCATCGGTGTAACGGAAATCGACGGACCAGCACTGGGCGCGGTACAGGAAGCCGACCCCGGTCTTAATGTCCTGATGTTGATACAAGTTCCGTTCGTATTCGGCATACGCTGAAAGTCCATAAAACAGATTCAGACCGAGTCTGGTATAAACCGACGATTTTCCATCCTGCGCTTCATCGCTGGAATCGCGACGGTATCGGTACTCCACAAAGAGCTGATCTCCCCGAACATCCATGAGCCTCGCCTTGGAATTGAAATTCATGAAATCGCTTTCATAGGGCGACCATTCTGTATCCGCCTCAAGGTACACGGCGTCGCTCGGATCGATTTCCACCCTCCCCTGAATATTCGAGAAAGGCTCTTTTTCCTCTATCTCGTCATCGTTTGCTTTATTTATATCATAACTCTGGCTTAAGGTTAAGCGAAAGAATTCCCGATAGATATAGGAGGGTTCCTCTGATTTCTCACTTCCGGTTTTGGATCGATAGGTTAAGGTGTTGGACAGGGAATAGGAGATGAGATTTTTATCTCCGATCCGGTCGGAGTCGTCAAATCTCGGGAACTGGCTTTGTTCCTTTTCAGGCAGATACTCGTAAATGATTTTCGGGATGACGGCATGCCGGATTTTATCGATCCGGTTTCCGTTCACCCCAAAGGTTTTATACACCTCCGTGGAAACATCCAGTCTTGCGTCATATAAGTCTCTTAGCTGTGTCCGGTCTTTTTCCCCGGCGTTATCTTCAAACTGATCCACATGCCAGTACGTTTCGCGAATTCCCAAAGACGGTTCAAGGGTTAAATAATTACCAAAACGATACGGGAGGGAGACTTTCGGATAAAGGTTGACCCGATGCCCTCTCAACCCGTCTTTTCGATAAAAGCGTGTGTATTCGGAATCCAGGCTGTAATACAGCGGAGAGTGAAGGAGCTGCTGTTTTGAAATATCGTATTCAACAAAGGGGAGGCGGTGCAGCGTTTGATCCGGATCATCCGGGTCGCTGTGCCGGCGATACAGGACGTTGTCGTACCACCGGGCTTCGGCGTTGAGGCTGTTTTTATTCCAGTTTCGGCTGATATTGAGCCGGTTTAAGCGGATGGTGTCACCATAATCATCCACGCCCCTCCCAAAGACGTTTTGAAAATATTTTTGCGTATCGTCGAACCCGTTATAACCGCTTTTAAATTCAAGCAGGTAATCCTGATCGCTGACGATATCGACGTCGAGTCTGGCAAAAAAATCGTATGGAAGGAGATGATCGTGCTTCATCCTGAACCAGTAGCGGTCGTTATTGGGCCGCAGGTACCGGTCGTCTTCGTATCCCCATCTGCTGCTCGAATCTCCAGTGCCGTCGTCAATCTGTTTGTCATCCAAAAAATCATACATCAGCGTCCCTTTTGAGCGGCTGTCCGGTACATAGCGATACTCCAGTCCCAGTTTTTCACCCCGGCGCGCCATATGATGCCAGTAAAGCGTCGCATCTGAACTTTGGCCGATTGCCCAGAAGTAAGGCTGCTCGTATTCGAACCCCTTGCGTTCCGAATTTCCAAGAATGGGCTCCAGCAAGCCGGATTGGCGCTCCGTCTTAACCGGCAAGATGATAAACGGCGCGTAAAAAAGGGGGATATTCTTGAGCCAAAACGCTCCATGCCAGGCAGTGGCGTACCCCTCCAGCGTTACCTCGACGTCTTCACCCGTAATTTCCCATGCCGGACTTTCTCCGTCACAAGAGGTCACCCCGGCCCTATTTGCGGCATACGTCCGTTCACCGGTTTTTTGGATTTTATCCCCCCGGATGAAGAAATGATTCTCCTTAAAAAAAACGGTTCCATGATAGGCGATGCCGGTTTCGGATTTCAGGTCTGCCTTGATCCGATCTCCTGTCAGAATGTCCTTGCCGTCGGTCATCACCGCATTTCCGATGGCAAGCGCTTCCATGGTTTTATGATCGAACCGGACAAAGTCGGCACTGAGTTTTGTATCTTTTTTTTTGATGACGACATTCCCTTCGGCGACATATTGGTCGGTATCTTGATCATAAAACAGGTGATCGGCATCGACCCTCCAGGGTTCATCCGTCCCAGGCGGATTCATCAGTGAGGATCCTTCGAAAAAATCAGCTGCCGAAGCCGGCATGCCGATTATCAAAATCGCAATAGAGAGAATGAAAACCAGTGACAATAGGGTTGCGCTTTTCATGAGAAGGAAAACAGATAGGTTATGGACTGCGGCCGTTTTATCTGGGTGAGGTTTCGGCATCACCGTATATCGGAAGCCAGTGCATGGATATCAAACCATTTGTGCCCTCTTGAAAAGGCGGCCGCTTAAACCCGGGTCATCGCATAACGTCTTGAATGATATTAAAATTTATTATATAAAGCCGAACTGGTCAACAAAGTCAAGAATGAAATTGTTACGTGGAATATCCCCGGTTTTTCAAGAGGAGTGCATATTTACGATGCCGTCCATTGATTGGGCACTTATTTTTTTCTGCTGGTGGGCAAGCCGGAATGTGACCGGTTGGGAGGAATGTTAAAGGGTTTAAAATGAATGTTCTTTTAACCAATGATGATGGGATTCACGCACGGGGGATATGGGCCCTGTATCGCCGGTTTAGCAAAAAGCATCTGGTCACCGTGATTGCTCCGGATCGGCAGCGGAGCGCCATCGGCCATGCCATTACGCTTCACAAACCGATTCACTGCAACCGGGTGACCGTGGAAGGGGGGTTTTCCGGATATGCGGTTTCCGGCACTCCGGCCGATTGCATCAAAATAGGAATTAATATGCTCCTTAAATGCAAACCGGACATGGTGATCTCGGGGATAAATCCCGGAGCCAATGTCGGAATCAACGTGAATTATTCCGGAACGGTATGTGCGGCAAGGGAAGCGGGACTATATGGAATAACGGCCATTTCCGTATCGATCGGCGGGTCCGAAACGGATCATTATGCGGATGCGGCGCGTTTTATCGAAACTCTGGCGGAGCGGATCGTTCAGGAAAGGCTTCCAGCGGGAACCGTGCTCAATGTCAATATTCCCGATATCCCCTTATCAAAAACCGCCGGAGTCCGGATCAGCAGACTGGAGATGGGGGGATTCGAAGAACAATTCGAGAAAAGGACCGATCCGCGAAATCGGACATACTATTGGCAGGGGTGTGAACAGAGACGATCATTTCCCCATAAGGACTCCGATGGAGCGGCGCTCGAACAGAATTACATCACCATCACCCCCCTGGTATCCGACTTGACGGATTACCGTGCCATGGAAGCGTTGAAAACATGGCACTTGGAAGGGCGGATTCCGATTGAAGGGGATAACGTTTGTTAACGAAAAAACCGGGAACAGCGGATCCGGCTTTTCGGGAAGAAGGCAGGACATATCCGGCAATATAGCCGGATGATAGCGTTCGATGGATCGGTCGGAAAGATGACGAGGGGGTGCCGTGTTTATCACTTTTGAAGGAGTGGAAGGTTCCGGCAAAACCAGCCAAATCGGATCCGTTGCCGGATATCTGAAAAAAAGAGGTCTTCCGTTTCGATTGACAAGGGAACCGGGCGGTACCGTGATCGGAAAAAGCATCCGTGCCATTTTGCTGAACCCGGAACACCGCGCTTTGGATCCGGTTGCCGAACTTCTAATGTATGCGGCCGATCGGGTCCAGCATGTCAAAGAGGTGATCGCCCCTGCTCTCGCCGATGGGATGATCGTTCTTTGCGATCGGTATTTTGATGCGACGCTGGCCTACCAGGGGTATGCCAGAGGGATCGATATGGATGTCATTATCAGTATCCATCAAATGGTTCTTGACGGGCTCATGCCGGACTTGACGTTTTTATTTGATCTTCCTGTTGAGATCGGACTTTCCCGCGCGTGGGGGCAGGTGAAAAACGGAGCCCGTACCGGTGGCGAGACCCGATTTGAAAAAGAGAAACTCGATTTTCATCGGAAAGTGAGATCCGGGTATCTTGAGCTGGCAAAAAAAGAGCCGAAAAGGATCCGGATCATTAACGCGGAGAGGAATGAAGAAGAGGTTCTGTCGTCGATACTGGCGATCCTCTCCGATGTGTTGACCGGACTGCTTCCAGCAAACCCCACCTTTTAGGGCGGGGTTGAGGGAAGCGATTTGAAATAGATATTTTCTTTACCGGGAAGCCCAGCTTTTTAGAACGGGAAGCTTCACCCCGGAGAACCCGTGTTAGAAAAAGAGTTCGTTAATTAAAATGAACCGTTCAATTTTAGGCACCATCGGACATACCCCCCTGATTGAAATTCGCCGGTTAAATCCCAATCAGAAGGTTAGGATTTTTGCCAAACTGGAATATTTCAACCCTGGCGGGTCGGTGAAAGACCGCCCCGCCCTCTTCATGATCGAAGCGGGCGAAAGGACAGGGCTGCTCACGCCGGGAAAAGCGGTAATCGAGGCAACCAGCGGTAATACGGGAATCGGCTTGGCGCTTGTTTGTTCGGTGAAGGGGTATAAACTCCTGCTGGCCATGTCGGAATCGGTCAGCGAGGAAAGGCAAAAGATCCTTCGGGCCCGTGGAGCTGAAATTCTGTTGACGCCCGGACATCTTGGAACGGATGGTGCCATTGAAGAAGTTTATCGCCTCGTTCGAGAAAATCCGGATATCTATTTTATGCCGGATCAGTTCAATAGTGAAGCCAATTGGCAAGCCCATTATTATGGAACCGCAGAGGAAATATGGAAGCAAACCCGCGGGGAGGTGTCCCATGTGGTGGCAACCATGGGGACATCCGGAACCCTTATGGGGATCTCAAGGAAATTAAAAGAGTATAATCCCCATATCCGGATCATCGGTGTCGAACCATACCTTGGACATAAAATTCAGGGACTTAAAAACATGAAGGAATCCTACCGCCCTGAGATTTTTGAAAGCAGCGTCTGGATAAAAAGGAAAACATCGACGATGAAGAGGCGTTTGAAACCACGCGGCGGCTTGCCAGGGAAGAGGGACTTTTTGTCGGCATGAGCAGCGGGGCGGCCATGGTGGTGGCTCAGAAAGAAGCGCTTTCCATGGCTGAAGGGACCCTTGTGGTGATATTTCCGGACAGCGGAGAAAGGTATCTGAGTACCCCTCTGTTTGCCGTCAAGGAAAAAGTCGAGCTGAAACTGTTCAATACGATGAGCCGGAGCAAGGAGATATTCAAACCCATCCTCCCCGGAAAGGCGTCGGTTTACTCCTGCGGTCCCACGGCCCATGCACGGATGCATCTGGGAGAATGCCGTCGTTTCGTCTGTTCCGATTTGTTATGTCGTTACCTGGAGTATCGGGGACATTCGGTTCATCATGTGATGAACATCACGGATCTGGACGATAAGACCATATCGGGATCCGAAAAAGCCGGCTGCTCCCTTTCTGAATTCACACAAAAACAGATCGAGTGTCTTGAGGAGGATCTTCACACCCTTGGGATTCGGCCTGCGGCTCGTTATCCAAGAACCGGCGAGCATTTGCAGGATATGGTTTTTTTGGCGGAAAGACTTCAGAAAAACGGATATGCCTATGAAAAACTCCGCTCACTTTATTTCAATATTTCACGGATTCCTGATTATGGAAGACTCTCGGGAATAGATATCCAAAAAATCAAACTGGGCGCGACGGTGGATCTGGATGAATATGAAAAGGAGAATCCCAGGGATTTTACACTGTTAAAACGATCCAAGCTGTCTGAGTTGAAACGTGGGATATTCGTGAAAACCGCGTGGGGAAACGTCCGTCCGTCCTGGCATCTTCAGTGCGCTGCCATGTCGATGAAATATTTGGGAGACCGTTACGATATTCACACCAGCAGTCGCGAGCTGGTTTTCCCTCACCATGAAAATCATATCGCCATTTCAACCGCTTTGAACGGACATCCTCTGGCCAAATACTGGATTCATTCCGAATCGGTGATTGCGGCAGGAAAAAAAGTGGATGAGAAAGGATCACCCATCACGCTCGAAGACTTGAAAAGAAAAGGATACTCGGGAAGAGAGATCCGGTATTGGGCGATTTCAACCCATTACCGGAAACCGCTGGTTTTTTCGGAAGACCGGCTTAATATATCCAATCGCTCATTGAAACGGATCAATGCCTGCATCCGGATGCTTTCCGATATCCGGAGCGGGAAGCCTTATCCCGAGCTGGATCAGATGCTTTATGATATTAAGCACGGCTTTATCAATGCAATGGATGATGATTTGAATATCTCCGCTGCCCTGGCTTCCATATTCAAAATCGTGAAACGCATTAATATCCTTTCCGAACAGAATCAAATCGATGAGGAGGCGTCTCAAAAAATCATCCAGGCGTTTCATCCAATCGACAGCGTGCTGGGCATTTTCGAATTTCAACCCCTCATCGCCGACCGTGAAATTACCCGGTTAATCGAAGAGAGGGAAAATGCCAGAAAAATACAAAATTTTCAACTGTCGGACCAAATCCGTGATCAGTTGACGTCTTTAGGGATTGAGATCAGGGACGGCAAACGTGAAGCTGGAAATTAAACAGGGCTTTTTGCCCGAAAAAAAGAGAATCAAAAAGATGGATATCATATGAAGGTGACATACTTTCCGTATACGATTGTTCAGCCGTCCGCCTTGAAAAGTCTATCGGCATGCTTTTCGAATCTGATCCTGTATCAGCTCTCTGACGCGATCCCTTCAGAGGGGATGCGGGAAGGGGTCGAACGGGGCGTTTTTAAAATCCGATTCCAGGGACAGGAAATGCACCGGAAGTTGATTTCCGTTTGGAACGATTTCGAGTCTTGGGCGAAACTCCACCAGACGCCCCGGGATCTGAAAACGATTTTTTTTAAAGGATTAAAAGACCGTACCCCTTTTTTCAATGAAACCGCTACTGCCCGGATTGCTTCCGAAATTAAACACCATGGCCTGGAGGAAAATTGTGACAAATCCGCATCTTTGATCTTTTCATCAGTATTTTTTTTATACATTGCAGAGAAATACGATTCTCAGAGTTGGGACATTGAGACCGAACTCGAATCCTTTGAGGACATGGAGCAAAATATGATAAAAAACCTCAAAGGAGGAGAAGAGGATGAAAATAAATTTGCTCCGGATCGCCGGGATATACCTGCGGATAATCCATGCGATCATATGATACCGGAGCGGATAAGCGCCTGGATCCATCTATTCCTTGATGACATACGGCGATCCGGCGAACCGATGCCGGCGGTTTATGTCACATCCAATCCTCTTGCGCTCGAGCACGTGCTGGATAAGGCGGATCAATGGGAGCATGCATTTGAAATCAACGGCATTCCGACCGAAAGGATTTCGGATGAGCGCCGGTTCACATGGCAACGGTCGTTGATGAATCGCCTTTCTGCTTTGGCAGATCATTCGAACGGATCCTTGCCGGAACCGACCCTATCGCCACCGTATGGCACGACCGAAGATGCTTCAGTTTCTCTGAGCGCCTATCGCATCCAAGAGTCGCCGTGGGATTTCTTTGTGCGATTTATCGACTCCGGTCTTTATGGCGAACTCAAAAAAATCAAAAAAACACCGGGGCCAAACCATACCGTTGTCGTTCTTCTGAACCGCTCCAGCGAGCGCATTCCCCGCAGCTTGCTGCGGGGTTAGCGAGCGAATCTAGAATTGGACTAAAATTCATTACGGTCGAAGATTCCCCGCTGCTTGCAGCGGGGAGCTCCAATCCCTAACCGGCTGTCATCACTGGTTTTTCAGAAAATCTCCATGAAATGTTGAAAAAAATGAATAATGCTTGACTCGACCTATCGCTTGGTATAAGGACTTTGCCCGAATCCGAAAAGGTTCAGATCTGACACCAAGATCTATGACAATAGAAAGGAGGCTTTTGAGATGGCATTTTTAGTCACGGTTGATCAGGAAAAATGTGAAGGTTGTGGAGAATGCGTTGAAGTCTGCCCGGTCGAAGTGTTTGAACTGGTGGATGAAAAATCATCTCCCGTGAATGCAGACGAATGCCTGGGTTGTGAAAGCTGTGTTGAAGTTTGCGAACCCGTAGCCATTACTGTTGAGGAGACCTAATCCGGGACTCCGTTCCATTCCCCCTGGCCGATATCAAAGGCCAGGGGAACCCCCTGACAGGGACCTGCCGTTAAACGGCGCCATATCCAAAAGGGAGCCGTGCCTCGTTTACAAAAAAAACAGACTCATATTTCCATGCAATGATCGGGGATCGGGATCTGTATGAGAGACGCCGAACGCTGTTTATCGTTGATTTTTCCGACTCCGAAGGGGCATGCCGCAATCCTTTACCGGTTGAACCCGTTTGCTCTTTTAAGAATATTTCTTCCCCGGCAAAATCGTACCAGGCTCATCTCCGACATGGAACAATTCCAGTATTGCGATTCCGGTTCCGACGAAAAGGGAAGGCGGGTTGCCGGATGGATTGCGGATTATTTTAATGGGAAGATACCCGAACCCACCTGGCCCCCATGGGAATGGATGGATATGAGAGGACTGACGCCGCTTCAGGAATCGGTGTTAAAAGCGACAGCCAGGGTGCCTTATGGAGCAGTGGCGACTTATGGAGAGATCGCCCGGGCAATCGGCCGGCCCAAGGCTTATCGGTTTGTTGGAAATACGCTTGCAAAAAATCCTTTTCCGATCGTGATCCCTTGCCACAGAATAATTCGGAGCAACGACGACATCGGGGGATTTGGAGGAGGGATTGAGCTGAAACGGGAATTGATCGCGTTAGAACGGGATCGCGCAAGGCATCAAACCTTAAAATGATCCCAACCGGTAGGACGGATCTCCGTTTTGGTCCCATCCGGTTTGATGAGTTCCATTTTCCGCGAGCGGGTGATCTCGCCGATGATATGGAGCGGAGTACCGAACGCTTCTTGATACCTCAAACACGTTTCTTCCGCCTTATCGGACGCCACCGTACATACAAGGATATAATCCTCTCCCCCTGCAAGGGCAAATTCAATGGGATTGAAATTGAACCGGCTGCAAAAGATGTTCAAATGGTCGGATAAGGGGATCGTTTCTGAAACAAGGCGTGCGCCGACACCGCTGGCATCAAGGATATGCCGTAAATCAGAGCTCAAGCCGTCGCTGACATCAATGGCAGCATGCACAGAACCTAAGCCGGCCAGAAACCGACCTTCCCGTATATACGGCTTGGGAAGAAGATGAGAGTCGATTAGTTGCTGATACGGTTTTGAATCCGGCGGAATGCCTTCCAAAATCAGATGCAATCCCGCCCTGCTGTCACCCAGACAGCCGGTTGTTGCGATGATGTCACCGACTTTGGCGGTATGGCGATAAAGGATCTCGGATTCCGGGACAGACCCCACCAGTGCAATATTGATGATTAAATCGGATTTCGAACGGGTTGTATCCCCCCCCAGAATATTGACGTCAAATTCAGAAGCAAGCGATTTCAACCCTGCAAAGACGCCATCCAGGTATTCGATGGTATAGTCGTCAGGGATCCCGATACTGACAAACGCGTCGCATGGTGTTCCTCCCATGGCAGCGATGTCGCTCAAATTGACCGCCAGCGCTTTATAACCCAGATTAAACCCGGATGTGGCTTCCCTTAGGAAATGAACCCGTTCCACCAGGAGGTCTGTGGTCACAAGAGTAACCCGGCCGTTTTCCGTAAAAAATGCAGCGGCATCGTCACCGATTCCTTTCAAAACGGAATCGGGGCGGATCAGGCACCCCTTGCTGATCCGGTCGATAAACCCGAATTCACCGATCTCTTTCAGGTGTTGCATATTTTGTCTTTAATATCGATTGTTTAAGTTTTCTGGCCTCTTTTTCAGGATCATCCGCAGCGACAATGGCGGAAACGATGGCAATCCCGTCCGCACCGTTTTGAATAACGGCCGCCAGGTTGCTGCAGTTGAGCCCCCCGATTCCCACTAAGGGGATCGTCACCGCCTCACGGATTTTCCGCACCCCTTCAAGCCCGAGAGGCAAAGCGGCATCCGGTTTGGTTGGGGTGGAGAAAACGGGGCTTGCGCTGACATAATCCGCCCCCCCCTTTTCGGCTTCCACGGCATCTTCGACCGACTCGGCCGAGATGCCGATGATCATGGATTCTCTAACCATTTTCCTGGCGATTTCAAGCGGAAGATCGTTTCTGCCCAGATGCACGCCATCCGCTTTAACGGCCATGGCGACATCAATCCGGTCGTTGATGATCAGAGGGATGCGGCTTTTTTGTAGATAATCTCGGATGGCCAATGCCTCCCGGAGGAATTCCCGGGTGGAGCATTCTTTTTCACGAAGCTGGATGCAGGTTACTCCTCCCTGAACCGCGGCTTTGACGATTTCATAGGTCGTTCGGCCTCGTGACAGTCCGCGGTCTGTTACCAGGTAGAGGGTATAATCGATATCCGTGATTCTCATGAATCCCTATTCTTCCACGATCCGGCATCCCTTTTCGAGCATTTCAGGAGTGATCCGGTAAAGGGAATCCAGCAGGGCGGCCATGAAACTTCCCGGAGCGGAAGCGCTTTGAGCGGCGATTTCTCCGGCCAGGCCGAAAAAGGAAAGAGCGGTTGCCGAAGCCCTTACAGGGTCCGGATCTACGGCCAGAAAAGCTCCGGTGATTGCGGTTGCGACACAACCGGTTCCGGTTACCCGCCCCATGAGCGGATGGCCGTTGAGTACCCGGACGATTTTTTTCCCATCCGTAATCAAATCCTTCGGGCCGGTGATGGCAAGAGTGGTTCCCAGTTCCGATGCAAGAGAGGTTGCCGGTTGAAAGGCGTCTTCCACCGTATGAACGGAATCGACCCCCTTTGTCATCGAACTTCGGTCACTCAGAGAGATGATTTCAGAGGGGTTTCCCCTGATCACTCTGATGGTGGTCGCAGCGAGAATTTTTTTCGCAGAGGCGGTGCGAAATGAGGTGGCACCGGATCCTACCGGATCTAAAATGACCGGGATATTCAAATCGTTTGCCCGTTTTCCGGCTTTTATCATGGCGGAAACCCATTCATCGGTCAACGTGCCGATATTTAAAACAAGTGAACCCGACAGCGCCACCATTTCTTCGACTTCATTATGGGCATGGGCCATAACCGGAGAAGCCCCCATGGACAGGAGGGCGTTGGCTGAAAAATTCATGACCACGAAATTGGTGATGTTATGAATCAGGGGTTTTGTGTTTCGAATAGCCATTAAATTTTGAGCTGCTTTTTCAGAAAAACGCATCTTTCCACCTCATGTAAAATAAAAAAGGCCGTTTCCAGGCGGAAACAGCCCTGATAAAAAAACCGCTTTTGAATTCATCGTCTCCCTACGCTGGAATTACCCAGTTCAGGTTCGGAGGGTATGATCTCAGGCCTGTTTTGCCACCCCTAAATGATCATTTTAACAGCTGCTATTTTGAATGAGAAACCGCCTGCTGTCAATATTTATTGCACGGCGTGGGCATCTGTGCTACTTTTTTCTGAAATGAAACAGTATGTCATCGATGAGCTCAGGCCATGGGAATATAAAAAAGTAAAGGCTTGCCTGGACGAACGGTTTTTCCATGGCAGCGTGGACGGCATCTATTGGATCCCCATTATTCAGGAAATTTTGACGGAATGTCAGGTTGAACACGTTTCGTGTCAACCTTTTTATTTTGCACTGGAAATTACGGAAACCCGTCTATCTTGCGAATTGCTGGTTCGAACCAAGGATCGGGTGAGATGCGACTGCATGGGCTATGCAACCGAATTACAGCGGAACTGGTTGATTCAACTCATTGATTCCATTTTTAATGAGCTCCAAATAAAGACCTGAATACGACATGAAAAAAAAAGCGAACGATCTTTCCGCAAGCCCTGCTCTGATCCAAACCACCTTAATCATCGGATGTGTGGTCATCTGGACGGCATTTATGGCGATAATGATCGTCGGGCTATCTCTATTTCAAAACAACGACCGAACCGTTCATACGATTGCACAAATATGGGGAAGAGCCATCCTGATGATCAGCCGGATCCGGGTCATTGTCAAAGGGATGTCCAACATCGACCCGGAAAAAAGCTATATATTCATGTCAAACCACCAGAGCAACTTTGATATACCGGTTCTGCTGGCATATCTTGACGTGCAGTTCAGATGGCTGGCAAAGGCGGAACTGTTTAAGATTCCCATTTTCGGTCCTGCCATGCGGAAAGCAGGATATATCAGCATCGACCGTTCCAACCGCCGAAGTGCGTTTTTAAGCCTGGAAAGGGCTGCTGAATCCATCCGAAACGGGGTTTCCGTTTTGATCTTTCCGGAGGGTACCCGCAGTCTTGACGGCAATATCCGGTCATTTAAAAAGGGTGGATTTATTTTAGCCGTCGACTCAGGCGTTCCCATCGTTCCGGTTATTCTTCACGGGACCTGGTCCATAATGTCCAGAAACGGCCTGATGATACGGCCGGGAAATGTCATTTTGGAAATCGGAAAGCCCGTTGAAACGATACACTTCAACCGAAAAACCAAGGACGGTCTAATGGACAAAGTGAATCAGATCATGAGGGATGCACTTGAAAAAGAGAAAAAAACGGAGACCGTGTGCTTAAACTGATCCCATTGGGAGGACTTGGGGAAATCGGTCTGAACATGATGGTGGTCCGGTTCAAGGATACCCTCCTGGTGATCGATGCCGGATTGATGTTCCCCGAGGATTATATGCTGGGAGTCGACTGGGTCATTCCTGACATGACCTATCTGAGGGAGGCCGGTACACGGGTGTCCGGAATTATCTTAACGCACGCACATGAAGACCATATCGGTGCATTGCCTTATCTTCTTAAGGAATTTAATGCGCCCTTATTCGGGACCCCTTTCACACTTGGAATCGTATCCCACAAACTCGAGGAGTATGGGCTTCTTTCTTCCTGTGCAATGCATGAAGTGCTACCGAAAGAAAGCTTGCATATCGGCGCCCTGGAACTGGAATTCATTCGGGTCGGTCACAGTGTCATAGACTGCGTAGGAATATCCATCAAAACCCCTTATGGACAGATTATTCATACCGGGGATTTTAAAATCAATCATGCCACGCTCAGCGGAATGGCGACCGACGTAAACCGATTTGCAAGGTGCGGAGAAGAAGGTGTTCTGGCCCTCCTGTCCGATTCCACCAATGTGGAAAGGGAAGGGTACACCATCTCCGCAAAAGAGATCGGAGAAACCCTGTCCCAAATCACGGCAACAGCCGCCGGCCGGATTATTGTTTCCCTCTTTGCTTCCAACATCAACCGGATTCAGCAGATCGTCAATATTGCAAAAGCCAAGGGAAGAAAGATCATTCTGGATGGCAAGAGCATTGAGGTCAGCGTGAATATCGCAAAGAAACTCAATCTGATCGACATCCCAAAAGACATCCAACTCGACATCAATCAGATCAACGATATCTCAGACAACGAAATCATCATGATCACCACCGGCAGCCAGGGTGAGCCGATGTCCTCTCTGGCTCGAATGGCTGCAAAAACCCATAAAAAGGTCGCCATCAGAAAAGGGGATACGGTCGTCTTTTCCTCTAAATTTATTCCCGGAAATGAAAAAACCATCGGGAATATCATCAATAAATTATACCGCCAGGGAGCGGATGTTATTTACGAAAAGATATCCAACATTCATGCTTCCGGACATGCGTTTCAGGAAGAACTGAAGCTGATGATCAGCCTTACCAAACCCAAATATTTTATTCCTATTCATGGAGAATATCGGCATCTCATCCTGCATACACGGCTTGCGGAAAGGGTCGGGATCCGAAAGGAGAGGATTCTTTTGGCCGAAAACGGACAAATCATCGAGTTTGATGAAAAAGGAGGGAGGATCAGGGACCGGGTCCCCACCGGTCGGATTCTGGTGGATGGAAAAGGGATCGGCGATGTGGGAAGAAGCGTTCTGAAAGAGAGGCGGTTGCTGTCGGAGGACGGCCTGGTCGTCGTGAACATGGCTTTTGATGCGGAAACCGGATATGTGGTTTACGGACCGGAATTGGTATCCCGTGGGTTTGTGTTTGAAAATGAGACCGGCCACCTGCTGGAAGATGCAAAATGCGTCATCCTGGAGATCCTGGATGAGATCGCACCGGGTTCGCCCGGCCGGGTCGATAAAATCCGTGCGAAGATCCAATCGGAGCTCAGGAAGTATTTTAATTTTGCTATCCAGCGCAGGCCGGTCATCCTTCCCTTCATCTTGGAAGTATAAACCGGATGCAAGGAGAAGAACCCGAAACGGTAACCGCATTCGGGGCGGGATGAATGATTTAGGGTAACCATGCGAAAAGAAATTTCAGGGATCATTTTATTTTTCTTAGTGGTGTTGACGCTCATCAGCCTGTTGTCCTACAGCCCGTCGGACCCTTCCATTCATAATGCAACCAGTGGAAAACAGATCCACAACTTGTTCGGTCTGTTCGGAGCTCATCTTTCGGGGATTCTCATCGGCCTTTTTGGATTGGGAGCATTCTGGCTTCCCATCCTTTTCCTTCTCGCGAGCATCCATTTTTTTGGGTATCACCCCAGAAAGGCGATCGTTCTGACGATTGTCGGGGGGGTCCTCCTCGTGGTTACTACCGGAAGCCTGTTGACCTTCCAAAATAAAGAACATGTGATATTCGGACAGCACTTTTCATCCGGAGGCATGGTAGGTCTGCCGCTGAAATCGTTCCTTACCGGTTATGCCAATGTGACCGGAGGGCTCATCACACTGGTTGCCCTGTGGATCATCGGATTCGTTCTGGCGACCGGTTTTTCACTAGTCGCCTTTTATCGAAAACTCTCTGGGACAACCGTTTATGCAAGCGATCGTGTCCGGACTCTTATGGTTAAGTACAAGGAAAGAAGGGAGAAGGCGAAAAAAAGAAAGAAAGCGGTTGTTGTGCGCGGAAGCAGGGAAGAAATAGAGGTCAAAATCAAGACGTTGCCGAAAAAACCGATCAAGGAAATTCCCGTTCCGAAACAGGAGGTCTTTGAATTCATGCGCAAGGAAAGCGGTTTTGAGCTCCCGCCGCTGAATCTTTTGGAAGATCCGGATTCGAAACCGGTCCAGGTGGATAGCGAAAACTTGAAAATGCAATCGAAGCTGCTTGAGAAGAAACTATTCGATTTCGGTGTCACCGGCAACGTCATGTCGGTCACACCCGGTCCGGTCATCACCACGTTTGAATACGAACCGGCCCCTGGAATCAAGATCAGCAAAATCAGCAGCCTTTCCGATGACCTCGCGCTGGCCCTGCGTGCCATCAGTGTTCGAATCGTCGCCCCGATTCCGGGGAAATCCGTGATCGGGATCGAAATTCCAAACGCCACGCGTGAGATCGTCCGGTTTAAAGAGGTCATCGGTTCGAGTATATTTGAAAAATCCAGATCGAAATTGGCCATCTGTCTTGGCAAAGACATCGTTGGTGAAACGGTTGTCACCGATCTGACCCAGATGCCACATCTCCTGATCGCAGGTGCTACGGGAACCGGAAAAAGCGTGGCATTGAACGGGATGATCTGCAGCATGTTGTATAAAGCGACTCCGGATGAAGTGAAGTTCATCCTGATCGACCCGAAGCGGATCGAGCTTTCGGTATATGATGGAATTCCTCATCTGATCGCACCCGTCGTGACCGATGTCAAGGAGGCAAACAACGCGCTCTATTGGGCGGTCAAGGAGATGGAGCGGCGGTATCAGATCCTTTCTGAAAAAAGAGCCAGAAATATCAAGCAATACAATCAGAAAGTGGATCTGGAGCGAAGCTCGAAAAGCGAGAAAGCACCGGAAAGGCTCCCGTATATCGTGGTCATCATCGACGAGCTTTCGGATTTGATGATGGTGGCCTCACGGGATGTTGAGTTTGCCCTGATGCGCCTGGCGCAAATGGCCAGGGCTGCTGGAATCCATCTCATTTTAGCGACTCAAAGGCCTTCGGTAGATGTTCTGACCGGAGTCATCAAGGCGAATTTCCCCACTCGCCTCACATTTCAGGTTTCTTCTAAAACCGATTCCAGAACCATCATCGACACCAACGGCGCGGAGAACCTGCTAGGGAGCGGGGATATGCTCTTTTTACCTCCCGGTACCGCAAAACTCCAGCGCATCCATGGCGCATATATATCAGAGGTTGAACTGACACGGATATCTGAATTTCTAAAAAACCAAAAATCACCCCAGTATCTTGAAGACGTCACCAAAACGTCGAAAGAGGATACCGATGAAGCGGATCCGGAATCATATGATGAGCGGTATGACGATGCCGTCGCCCTGGTCACCCGTACCCGTCAGGCTTCCATCTCAATGGTTCAGCGGCATTTGCGGATCGGTTATAACAGGGCCGCCAGAATCGTCGAAATGATGGAAAAGGAAGGGATTGTCGGCCCGTCGGACGGCGTCAAGCCCAGAGAGGTT
>JAZDGS010000020.1:0-24132 GCA_043806755.1 Pseudomonadota bacterium
GGCCGGCTTTGGCAGATCCATCGAATCAGGTCCTTGCTCCATTTGTCGAACGCATTCGATTTTCCGGCCGAGGACGGAAGTTCGGCATATTCTGCGCCCGGAAGCGGCGCGCGGTCAAGCCGGTCCGGAAGAATCGTCCAGGAATTCTCCCAGTCCAACGGAATCAGCCCATCCTCAAGCTTTGAAGCAAATGCCGGGGTTTGCGCGGCGCTGACATTGAAGCGGCTGTGGGAATAGTGGATTTCCAAACACCCCGCCACCGCCGGGTGATATATCAGGCCTTGCCCGGCTCCGGAACCTCTTAAATAAAACGTCTCAATCCCGGGCGCCACAGCCGGCGGGGTCCGGGTCACGCCGGTTTCCGATAACCGAATTTCCGGTGTTTTGGGTATTCCTGAAGCTGTTCCGGCGGGCGTCGAGGGGAGCGGCTTTTGTTTTGCCAGCTCCTTGATCTGATCGCGGGTTAAAGGTCCGGCCAAATAGGACAACGTCCATCGGGTCTGGAAAATGGACGGTTTTGTTTCATGCACGTTATGGAGCAAGAAAACGCGCTTTCCCAAAGCCGAAAGGATCTCCTCCATCTCATTGCGGTTGAACCCGGTCCCGGCGGCCGCCCCCTCAAGTCCTGCAAGAAGCCGCTCCTTATCCCGATCGGTCTGCAACCGTCCGATAAACCATGTTCCGATGTTGGACAACCCCTTGTAATCCAGGTCCACGGGATTCTGTGTGGCGAGAACGACTCCCAGCCCAAAGGCGCGGGCCTGTTTGAGCAATGTCAGCAGGGGCACCTTCGACGGTGGATTCGCGACGGGCGGCAGGTATCCGAAGATCTCATCCATATACAAAATGGCCCGAAGGCTCGGCGTACCCGGTTGCGTGCGCACCCATCCCAGGATTTCATTCAACAGCATCGACACAAAAAACATCCGCTCCGAATCGGATAAGTGATTGATTGAAAAAATCGAAACCCGAGGCTTTCCGGACGCAGTATACAGAAATCGCGGAATCTCCAAAGGCTCGCCCTGAAGCCATGCTTCGAATCCGGGGGCACCCAGAAGATTGTTCAGCCGCATGGCCAATCCGATGCGGTCCTTGGGCGGAAAAACCATCTCCAGATCCATCACTCCGATGCGGGAAAACGGAGGGGTCTGAATGGCATGAATCAATCCTGCCAGATCAAGGCTTGCGCCTTGCGACCACAACTTCTCGAAGATGTTGGCCAGCAAAATATGTTCCCGGCTGGTGATGGGATCCGCTTCGATGCCGAGCAACGCCAAAAGCCCCGTCACCGTGGTCTGAATGCGCTCCCGGAAGAGATCCCCATCGGCGCGAACCGCGCCAGGAGGCGGCGCGAAGGATCTGAGAATATTCACCGGAATCCCGGCCAGGCTTCCGGGCGTAAACACCGAAAATTCGGCGCTTGCTTTGAGCTTTTGGATCCTGTCGGGATTCTGCCCCCATTGCGCCAATCCTTTGCGCCACAGATCGGCCTGTTCTTCGGCATACCGATCGGGCGAAAGTCCTTTATTCACGGCATCCTGGACATTGATCCACGGCCGGAAATCCTCGGATTTGAGCTCCGGAAAACTCAGCAACAGATTCGGAAGATCCCCTTTCGGATCAATGGCGATCACCGGCAGATGATCGATGAGTGCTTCTTCGATCAGGCCGATTCCAAGGCCGGTCTTGCCGCTTCCGGTCATTCCGATGATGACCGCATGGGTGGTCAGATCTTTCGAGTCGTAGAGAATAAGTTCATCCGTCAGCGTCTTGGTCTTCAGATTGAACTTCTTCCCCAGATAAAACGCACCGAGCTTTTCATAGACAGGGTCCATCGCCTCACCTCCTTTTCAACTAGGTGTCAAATCTTGATTATTGATTAAAGAGCAGATCAAGAGAAAAAAAGGGGGAACGGCTGAGTATCCGAATATCTTTCGCATCTTAATAGCCCTGTTTTTGTACGCCGAAGGCCATGTGAATTTCGATTTGTTGGGAAGCGCTCAGCCGTAAGTCTTTTAAATATCACTCGGCGGCAGAAGCCTCGAACCGTGAATAACCGCTAACACATCAATTTGATCCGACTTTATTCGTTAAATGATGCGATATGGTTTTTCGATCAACTCACGGACATCTTCTGTCTCATATTCAGGTACTTTACGCCCTGATAAGGGATGAGCGGTAATTTGGCCAGAGCGGCGGGTGATTTTATCCACCATCCGTTTTGCATAGGTTGGAGAATTGATGCCGATGTACTCATTAATATTGACAATGTGTCCAATGGCGTTCTCAGTCCAAAGAACATTCATTTGGTCAGTCCGAATCTTTTGCGCACTTCCTTGACATCAACCGTGTGGCCCTCATCACTATCTTTTATTCCAGCTTCAATGGTCTGCCTTACATAAATCTGATACATTAAATCATCCCATGTAGCTTTGCCCGGCAGTTTGTCTAACAGTAGGTAAGCCTTCTGTTTTATATTTTCGGTTTGCACGTGGTTATCTCCTTGTGAATAATTAATTAATAATATAGGGTATTAGTCCATAAAAAAGCAACTTTTTTGTTAAATGCGAAAAAAAATTGCCTTTTCCGCTTTAAAAAAATTATTGATATAGGCAGTAATCAAAAATGATACCCTTCAATATATCAATATCCGTCCCTCACGTCTTTCCCGAAATTGCCTTCTAAGAGTCAAAAGCAGACTTGACCCCTTTTGACCCCTTTTTGGGAAAAGCGCTTACAGATCACCGATACTCCGACTCATACAGGGTCTTTGATGGAAAAGATTCTCGGGATTGCTTTTTGCATGATTTTGCCTTAGAAAATAGATCAGGTCACAACACAAACCCATTTTGAGGGGAGCGTGACGCAGGTTCTCTTTGCAACTCACCCCATGAGCGATGAACGCTATCATGATGCCGTGAAAAGGGCCGAGTCCGAATATATGACGGAAAAAAGCAAGCCGATCCACCAGGAACGGTACATGGATCATACGGCCGAGCTTCAAAAAATCGAGGGAGCGATCAAGGAAATGCAGGCGGGAGAAGAGCTCATGGCGAAAAAACAGTATGAGGAAGCGGAAAAGCACTTTTCCAAAACCCTTACTCAGGCGCCCGATGATTATGCCGGGCTGGTCATGATGGCCAAATGCCAAACCGCCTTGAAAAAAAACGAAGAAGCAAAACGATACGCCCAGCAGGCCAAAGAGGTCTACCAAAAGGAAGCCCAATCCTATCACATCAGCGGATACGCAAATTTAAAGCAAAAAAAATACGATACCGCTCATCAGGATTTTACTACCTATGAAAAACAGTTGCCCGGCAATCCGAATACGATCTTTTTCAAAGGACTGTCGCTGGAAGGGATGGTGCGAAAAGAACAAGCCGCTACGGAAAGCCGATATACGGAAAAATCTGAAAGATGCCTGATCACTCGTTTGAAAGGGAATGGGATAACGTCACCCGGACCTTATGAGCACCGCCCAGATTCACTGCAATTTCTTCCACCCTGCGGGCAATTTCTTCCTTCTTTGAGGTCGTTAGTGGTGGGAACCCCGTGATAATCTGGATATGGACATCCCCGTCTTTTGCTTTGACATCCATTTTTGGATACTCATGAACCAAAACGGATTCGACCTGGGAAGCCAGAACCAGGTCATCGAGCAATCTCTGGGAATCCGGCGTCGTCTGAAAGGAAGAACATGTTGCAGTTTTGGCAATAACTGCTGCCGCATCGTCTATCGTTAATGTTTTGATGTGTAAAACCAGGTCATAAAGAGCGGCATCCCATGTATCCTTTCCGTAGAGGGCTATCCCCCATTTGCGCCTTTCATCATCATCCTTTTTCAGCGCATTGCGAGCCTCCTCGGCACTGATGCCGTGCCGATTCATCTCCTCTAAAACCCGTCGTTCGATGTCCTCAATGACCCTGACTTTGAGAATATGCGGGATATTCTGAAGAAAAAAGTGTCCTGCCAGGCCGTGATAGACAATGTTGTCTTTTTGAACATATCGCATCAGGGCCGTCCGGATATAAGCGATATACCTTGCCTTGCCGTGACCAAAACGGTCTAAAATGGAAGGCGCATCTTGAATGGCCCGTATGAGTTTGATTTCCGGGATGTTGAACACCTCCGAGGCTTCGATGAGGATTTCCCGGGAAATGCACCCGTACCCCAACATCTCGGCGGCCTTTCGGCCGATCTCACTTCCGCGGCTGTAAGAATCTCTTGAAATTACGATGACCGGCATTTTCACTATCCTTTTCCGTTATCATCACGTGATTTGAATCGCCCCTCTTGATTTAACGGTCCATGACCTACCCCCGATGGATCAGGACCAGATGATAAGTCCCGGCAGGTTCTTGAGCAAACTATCGCCGTTGGGCGTCACCCGAATGCTGAAGCCGTAACGTCCTGAACCGGCACATGGAATGGTGCCTCCATAACGGTAAGAGCCGTTGCCATAATTTTCCATCATTTTCATCGGATAGCTCTGGGCCTGCTCAAGGGTATCCGTCATCCGCATATGCCCGCTATAGAGCTCAACATCGACCTCTTCCGGCTTTATTTCACCCAAATAGACCTCGACGGTCACCTCCAGGGTTTCACCCACTCGAAAAGGCCCCCTTCTCGCCTGCACCGGTGATCCTACCCTGATCTGCTTCCAAAAATTATAAAGCCGTTCCTCCTGTTTTGCAATTTTTTTTGCCAATGCCGCCTTCTCTCTGAGCATCTTTTGCATCTTCTGAAACATCGGGATATAGAACCGGCGCTCATACTCATCCATCATTCGAAGACTGCAAAATTCCTTCATGGTCATTTTCATGGAAGCCTTCATCATTTGGATCCAACGGGACGACAACTCCCCACTTTTTCTTTCGTAGAAACAGGGGATGACTTGGTTTTCCAGCACATTGTACAGCGCCTGGCTTTCCACCGCATCCTGATACGCCGGATCCTGATATTCCTCGCCGCCTCCGATTCTCCACCCCCGGTCTTCGGTATACCCCTCACACCACCAGCCGTCCAATATGCTCACGTTCAAGGCACCGTTTAAGGCCGCTTTCATCCCGGATGTGCCGCAGGCCTCATTCGGACGACGTGGGGTGTTCATCCAGACATCAGCCCCCTGAACCAGACATTTTGCCAAACCCATGTCATATCCTTCGACAAATACCATCCGTTTTCTAAATTCAGGTCTTCTGACGAACTGGATAATCTTTCGGATGATTTCCTTTCCATAATCGTCTTTGGGGTGGGCTTTGCCGGCAAAAATGATCTGCACCGGCCGGGTGCTGGAATTGAGAATGGCGGCCAACCGCTCGGGGTTCTGCAGCAGCAAATCGGCCCGTTTATAGGCGACAAAGCGGCGTGCAAAAGCGATCGTCAGGATTCCCGGCTCGAGAACATCTTCAATTTCTTCGACGGCGCTTTTCGGCGCATTCCGTCTTTCGTAATGGTATTGCATGTTCTCCCTGCAGGTTTGAACCAGGCGTGTGCGGGCCATTTCATGCGCTCTCCAGAGTTCTTCATCATATATCTCGTCGATCCGGTTGATGTTTTCCGGTTTGCGGGAGCCCATGTACCATTCCGGTCCAAGGTACCGGTCAAAGAGCATGGCGATCTCAGGGGCGATAAACGTAGAGACGTGAATCCCATTAGTTACATGGGAGATGGGGATTTCATCCTTTGGTTTTCCGGGCCACAGATGGGCCCACATGCGCCGTGCTGTTTTTCCGTGCAGTTTGCTGACCGCATTGTGAAACTGGGAAAAACGGACTCCTAAAATGAACATCGAAAACGGTCCGTTCCTGTCCGATCCGGCCGATTGTCCCCATGATATCATCTGATCGGTATCAATCCCCATCTGACCTTGCAAAGGTTGAAGGTAAGGTCTGACGATATCCGGAGAAAACGCGTCATATCCGGCAGCAACCGGAGTATGAGTGGTAAAGACGGTGCAGCATCGGACCAGCTGAACGGCAGTTTTCAGATCCAGCCCGTAGCGTTTCATGGAAAGAGAGATCCGTTCTATCGCGGAAAACGAGGGGTGTCCTTCATTGAGATGGCATATCGAAGGGAAAATTCCCAGCGCCGACAGGGCGCGAACTCCACCGATACCGAGCAGGATTTCCTGTGCCAGTCGAATCCGCTGCTCTGCCGCATACAACCTGCCGGTAATCTCCCGTACTTCCGGAGAGTTTTCCGGCAAATTGGTATCGAGCAAAAGGAGAGTCGTCCTGCCGATACGGATTTTCCACACGAATGCACGAATTTCCCCCTGGGGACCGGTTACCGAAATAGTGATTTCATTCCCATATGCATCCCTCGCCCGTTCGATGGGGAGATTATAAAGCTCAATCTCCGGATACTCCTCCTGTTGCCATCCGTCTTGATTGAGATGTTGGCTGAAATACCCGTTTCGATACAGCAGGCCTACACCCACCATGGGAAGCGACATATTGGATGCGGCTTTCAAATGATCGGCCGCCAGCACGCCCAAACCGCCGGCAAAGATCGGAAGGCTTTCATGAATGCCGAACTCCATGGAAAAATAGGCGACAGGGCCGATTTCTTCGTACATCTGGCGGGCCGGTTCCACGTTATAGGTTACCCGCTTATCAAAGCGCTCCTTTACCCGATTCATATGGGACAAGAAGCTGTCGTCCACAGCCAATTCTTCCAATCGTTCCTGGCTGACCGCGGATAGAAGATAGATCGGGTTTGCATTCGAATTTTTCCAGAGTTGTGGGTCAATACGCCGAAAAAGGTCGATGGCATCCGGCTTCCAACACCACCATAGGTTCCTTGAAAGGGTTTCGAGAAAAGCCAAGGAGTGGGGGATTGTTGGAAAAACCTGGTAGGTCAGAATACGCTTCATAACATCGTTCTCCCCTTTTTCGGACTCAAGGTTGCTTCAACCGCCCTGTTGCCGGCCAAATGCCGGTAATATGATACACCGATCTTGTGTGCCGGGCAACTATGACCTGAAAAGGAATATCCGTGTGCCGGCATGGCGTCCCAAAAAAAGTTATATCTCGGGATCGCCCATGTCGCTATTGGCAAGGATGAATTCTGCGATTCTTCCGTAATATTGATCCAGGACTTTGCTTGACCGGAACAGGCCCATATGGCCTGCCTCGCAAAGGAGCGTCAGTTTATTTGAAGAGGGAACCGATTCTATCAAAGGCATATGCCCGACCGCCTGCTGCGGCGGAGTAATTTCGTCTTTTTTTCCTCCCAATGCCCAGATGGGGATGGATGCCGGATAATTGTTTATGCCGATGGTCTTTCCTCCAAGGGAAAGGGTCCCGCGGATCAGCTCATTGTTGATGAAAATCTTTTTAAATGTATCTCTTACGAAACCCACCGGACTGTGATGAACATGATTGTACCATTGATAGAATATATTTTGCCGTTCGACATCCTCTTTTTTTCCTTCCCTCAGGTCCGTAAACAGATTGATGAAATTCCGGAGATGCTGATCCATTCCAAGGTAATAAAAGCCGAATACCTGGAGCCGGCCGTCATAGTATTCCCGCCCCGCTCCCGAATGCCCGCCGGCTACCGTCCGCCCCAGAACCGCAAGGAGAATGTCGATATAGTGTTCTCCGGCCAGACGGGCAAAATCGGTCAGATTCCCTCTTTCCCCTTCGGTATGCATAGGCGATCCGGCCGATCCGAACGTTTTGGCCAGATGGGGATAAAGAATCAGGGTGATCATCAGCAATGGCCCCGGCTGGCAGATGGCGACAAGATGAGAGGGATGTCCTGAAAGGGCTGCCAACCGCTCCAGCATCTGCCGGTATTGACTCACCTGCCCCTCAAACCCTTCATAATGTCTTTTGCGGTCAACATAAAGAGGGATTTCCTCAGCGCATTTTTGCTCCACAACGGCAATGCGGGTCAACCCTTGCTTCCGCAAAAATAAAGCCACACGTTCCGCAATATTGGAGTGATGGCCGGCGCGCGGCGCAAAAACCACCGTGTAATTTTTGATCCGATGGGGTTTGTCGTCGGAAATGTCGATGAGCCGGTGGCTTGGAAGATCGCAAAGAATCCGATTCTTATCACATGGAGTGCTCCAACCCTGACGGGAAGGGTGACTGGTGAGAATCTCAAAGAAAGAAGCTTCTTCCTTCCGCCTCAGATAAAATTGCTCCAAGGGTTCAACAAGGGTTGCCTTGATGAAATCCATGAGATCGCGGGCATTCTCCGCATACGCCGAAAGCACCCGGTCCAATTTCAGAATATCCAAATGCGGCATGAAATTCAGTCCGCGATGAATCATGGAAAACGCGGCATCCTGATGATTTGTTGTCGCCTCAATTCCCAATGAAGCTATCCGGGATCCAAATCGGACAAACGCGGCATTCCAGTCAATGATCCCTTTGAGCATCTGCAAGGTGTTCATGGCGGGCGGAAACAGGGTCAGATAAGAAGCCGGCATGGCTCCTCCTTTATTTTGTCGGATTGTAACGGCAAATTCGCACCATAAAGATCCGCCTTTGTATTTGATGCTGATATCTGCGTCAATGAGAAATTGCGGACTTTTGCATTTTAAAATCGCTTCCGGTCCTCAATGAGCATGGAAAAACCAGCTCCTGTCAGGATCAGTCCGCCGACGATGCTGATCCCGATGGAAAAGGAGCTGACATCGCCGATGTAGCCGATGAGCGTCGGAACCATTCCTCCCCCGACCAGGAAAGCGATCGGCACCGTTAAGGAAACCACGAGGTTGCGGAGCTCAGGACGGCTCATCATAGACAGGGCGGCAAGGCCGGCTGGAAAAAAACATGCGGCAATGATCGGCTGAAGGACGACGGGGAGGACGACCAGTGCGGATGATGCCATACCGATCAGGACAGTGGCCGCTCCGTTGACCAAAAAAACGATCATCAGAATTTTCTTCGCCCCGATCCGATCCGTAAGCCATCCTCCCAAAAAGGTCATAACCATTCCCGCAACCCTGGAACCTGCAATGAGAGTGTTGGCCATGCCGCGCTCAAATCCGTGCGTGCTTACCAGGAAAACGGGTAGCATGGTAAAGACCCCGAGAGTGCCGGAAATTCCCAAGCCAAACAAAAACACCATTACCCAGAAGGACGAATTGAAAATGATCCCTTTAATGGATGAAATGCTCGGAGACTCCCCGTGAAACCTGCCTCCCAATCCATACCGAACAAACAAAGCAGCCAGAGCGATCGACCCAAACCCCAGTATCACAAAGACTCCCCGCCAGTTAAATCGAAGCATCACCGCTTCCGCGAGAAGAGGAGCAACGACAAAACTTAAATTGGGAGCCATTTCATGGATAGCAATCGCCTTCCCCCAATGGCGCATGTCAAATGTTGTGGTGATCACCGCGATGCCGGACGGCAGATAAAGGCCCGCAGCCAATCCTAGGAAAAACAGGGTGGTTCGGATCGCCCAAAGCCCGTGGCTGACCGATGCTCCAAACAGCGCAAATCCCATGGCGATCCCTGAGAAAACAATGGTCTGGCGATGGGTAAACCGGGATGAAAAAAAGCCCGACCCCAGCAGGGAAATAAAATATCCGCATGAAATGAACAAGAACAGGGAACCGGCTTCGGTATGGTTGATCCCCAAATCGGACTCGATGGTCGGAATTAACGGCGCCAGAACAATCCGGGAAATGAAATTGATAAAAAAAACGGCGGTCAGCAATAAAACAAATCCGAGACGGTTGCGAAACTGTTCGGATGTCTCTTCTATCGGCCTCTCCGCTACATGGGATTTGAATCGCTTTTTCATTTGGATTTCCAACACCGCCTCATCTCAAAAGAACCGCTCCTCCCGGGCCTTTTATTTCGTCGGGACAATAAAGCGTTCAATCCTTTGGGTCAATAAGGAAACGCCTTTCTTCTATATGAGATTTTAAAATGCTTTTCAAGGACTTGCGAATCGTTTTTAAGTTAGACAAATAGACCCTCTAATGGTATATGAATTTCATGCTTGGCCTATTTAGAAAAACCGTCAAGCCCAACGGGATCCACTCCCTTCACCTCAAAGGATATTCCTTTGATTTTTCACTGGATCGTCTGGCGGTCGGTGTCGATAACTTTCGCTTTGATGCCAGGCTGAGCCCTGTCTTTTGCCGTTCAGCCGCTGAAATCCTGTCGCAGCTTCTGGCCAGGCAATTTCAAATGCCGGCCCTGTATCCTAAAGACAAGCCGTCCGTATGGAATAAAGCCGTTGGCGAACTGAGACGGCTGCATCACGAAATGATGCTGGATGCCCTTCATCAGGCAAAACGTCACAACGAGCCGCAAATTGAATACCTGGCCCAAACAGCGTTGCTAAAACTGGTTCGAGAACAACTCCGAAACCGGTTTGACCTGATGATCGGAAATATTAAAAAAGGTCTTCAAGGTTACGATATGGGCGATCATCATCAACTGAGTGGTGCAATCAAAACAAAAGAGTCCTTAAATCGTGTTCTAAAAAGCAAAGAAGTCATTCTCCGCAATACCGGAATCGAATTCTTTAATCATTTGACCGGAATCCGGAGTGAAGAGCTTAAATCCGCTCGGGTTGTAATTTTCGGGCCCGATGCCGTCTCTCTTGATCAGCACTTTGTCAACCCGCTGCTGCATGCCGATAATTCCTTCGACGACCTGTTGTTGATAAAGGAATATCATGTCCTTTTTGGTAGGCGTGAGGAAGATGCCGACAAATATTCTTCACTGGTAGCGCTTTTAAGACAAATCCTCAAAGACCTCCTCAGGGTGGGGCAACCTGAGGTTCCCCTTGAATCGAATCCCAACTCAAAAACGGGATTACCCGAAGATGAGGCGTCATTTGATCGGAATGTCGACGGGCTGGTTCAAAATACGGTAAATTTTGATTTGCTGTTTAATTATGTTCACACCGCGGAGCACTTTCGAAAGTTAAAAAAGCAAAAAGCCCCCCGGCACGAGATGTCAAGAGCTAAAAAACAGCTTTTCGATGAAAAAAATATATTGGATTATTTCTATCGATATTTCAAGAAGCTCAAATTAACGGAGCGGTTCGCCGGACTCCATGAAATGCAGTCCATATTGGACGAGTACTATCCCCCCCTTCACCCCCAACAGATTCTGCTCTATATCGTCACCCCTCAAACGAGAAAAACGGTCATCCGCAAATTGAAGCAGCTCGGGAAGTTTTACAGCCGCCCTTATTCGATCCAACTTCTGAATAAAACCGTACGGCGTTACAGACGGATGAAGGAACAGGAAAAAAAAGCAAGCATGATCCGGTTTATAAAAGGGCTTTCGCGTTACCACTGCGATATGCATGTTTCAACGCTTTTTAAGGATGCCATGGATCGGGTTCACTTGGTTTCAGATGAAAAGATGATCAATCTCTCCCGCGCCAACAATACCCTTTATGAATTTTTGCTTCACCACGAAAAAACTCAGGACGAAAGACCGATTAAAAATCATGTCATCCTGAAAGCCGACGTCAGGGGATCAACGGAAATCACCTGCCAAATGAAACAGAAAGGGCTCAATCCGGCATCCTATTTCAGCCTCAATTTTTTCGATCCGATTTCTCGGCTTCTCTCCGATTATGGAGCCGTTAAAGTATTCATCGAAGGAGATGCGGTCATTCTGGGTATTTTTGAACAAGAGGACGTTCCTACCGGCTGGTACGCCGTTGCCAGGGCATGCGGGATTGCCGTCAGTATTTTAGGTATTATCCGGCGCTATAACGAAATTGGGAAGAAAAACCATTTTCCGGTTCTCGAAATAGGGATCGCGATCTGTTTTCAAGATCAAGCCCCGACATTCCTTTTTGACGGCGAACGCCGGATTATGATCTCACCGGCCATCAACCTCGCCGACCGCCTTTCCAAGTCATCGAAAAAACTGAAGGATGCCTTTTTCAAATCCAAATTCCCGTTTAATCTATGTGTGTTTCAAACTGTGCTTGAAAGCGAGCCCCGTTCTATTTCAGAAAACGGGTATCAACGATACAACGTTAACGGAATCGAACTCGATCCTGCCGCTTTCGATAAATTAGCAAAAGAAATTAATCTGCAATCCTTCGAAGTCGACATTCCAGAGGTGCAAAAAGAAAAAATCAAAATCCATACCGGTATATTTCCCACTGCCGGTGGAAGGTATCAGCGGCTGATCATTCGGGAAGGGGATGTTTTCGAAATTGATCCGGCTACGGCGCAAATGGCCCGCCCGACCCAGAAGACATATTATGAAGTGTGTACCAATCTTAACGTTTATCAATACGTAAAAAGGATGAGCTCCCAACAGGAGTCACCCTCTGATCCGGCTAGAACATGACGGTTCATTCCTTCACGGTTTCCGGTCATGATCTTTCACTTTTTCAAAAGGAATCCGAACGGTAAAGGCAGAGCCCTTCCCAAGCTCGGATTCGACATGAATCGTCCCGCCGTTCTCCTTGACCAGCTTTGCCGTAACCAACAGCCCTAAACCGGTTCCTTTTTGACCTTTCAGGCTGAAGATATTGGTAAATAGCTTCTCAATGGTCTCCTGGCTCATTCCGACCCCATTGTCCGAAACATCAAGCCGGATCTTCCCGTCTCCTTCATCCCTCATGGCGACTTCCACAAACCAACCCTTTTCTTCCAGCATATCAAACAGGCAGGCATCGATGGCGTTGGACAACAGATCCAAAACAATACGGTGAACGGCTACCGGGTCCATGTATGCCTCTGAGATCGAGGGATCAATATCCTTTAAAATAACGATTTCGTTTTCAGCGGCTTTGGGAGCCAGAAGTGCACATACCTCTTCTATGATTTTGCCGGGGAAGCAGGCTTGCGGTTCCGGGGTTCGCTCCTTGGAATAGGTCAACAGATCCAAAACCAGATCCGAAATCCGTTTGATATTCCGCTCGATCATCTTCCAGCCGCCCCTGATTTTTTCGGTATCGGCTTTATCCATGGCCGTATTGAGCACATAGACACCCCCTTTTAAACCATAAAGGATGTTCTTGATGTAGTGAGCCAGACCGGCGATGGTCTGACCGATGGCAGCTAACCGTTCGGCTTTAATCAGCTCGTTTTGCAATCGTTTGATTTCTCTTAAATCCCTGAAGAAACAAACGCTCCCGATGACCTCTTCTTCCTGGTACAGGATCGCACCTGAAAAGCGGGTCGGAATCTTCTCTTCCGTTTTTGATGTAACAACGGCCTCCCGCCAAATCGAAAGATCAACATCGCCGATTCTTATAAGGCCCGACCGGACTTCCGAAGCCAGATGCGCCGGGTAAAGGCGCTTATAGGTCATTTCTCCAATGACCTCTCGGCTCAGATAGCCGAAAATCCGCTCTGCTCCTTTATTATAAATAATGATATTTCCTTCCCGGTCCGTGGCGATAATCCCGTCGTTTGAGGACTTGATTAATTTTTGCTGAAAATCGGATTGCCGTGCGAGCTCTTCCGTTGCCGCCTTGACCATTTCTTCCAGCGCATCGGCATATTCCTTGAGCCTCTTCTGTACCTCCTTGGTCTCCGTCATATCCCATAGCGTTTCAATCGCGGCAATGATGCTTCCATCCGGGGCTTTGATCGGAGCCGCCGTAAAAAACAACCACTTTCCCCCTTCCTTGAAATGAGAGAAATATTCTTCCGCCTCGTAGGCGCCCTCGATCAGCGAAGATTTTTTCCAAAAGTCTCCATAGTAGTTATGGATCTCGCGTTCGTCCATTTCGTCGACGATCACATCGGCCATGATCGGCCTCTTTTCGAATCGAAAGGGCATCCATTGATTGCTGGTTCCCACGATCTGTTCGGCTTTAAAACCGGTCAGCCTTTCACATGCTTTGTTCCAATGCGTTACGATATGATTCCGGTCGATGACGAAAGTGGGGATGGTGCTGCCGTCGATAATTTGTGAAACAATGCGTTCCCGCTCCGCCAGTTCTTTCTCTACGTTCCGGAGGTGCAGCGTCCTTTCCTGGGTGATGGCCGTCAATATCTTGGAAAAAGACAAAAGCGCTTCTTCGATTTTCTCCGGTTCGCCGATACGTTCCTTCAGTCGACGGATATGTTCCAGCCGGGCACTCTCGATCTGCAACCAATCGAAAAGCAGCATGGCATCGTAGTGATCGATCAGCCGGATCTGTTTCGGAACACCGGTGCGGAGCTCCCGGACAACGAAGTCATTTCCGGTCAATTCGATCAGCACGTTTAAATGGTTCAATTGATAAAGATCTCTGTAGTTTGATGTTGTAAAAATCCCCCTTTCCCGTGCGAACACGAGTCCATCCGCTGATTCCCGGATATCAGCGACGCCTAAAATCCGGATATTTTGGTCAGTGAAATTGGATCCTAAGATAATTTGCAGGAATGCTTTTCCGATTCGACCGGCACCGATGAGCGCTACATTCGAATTTTTGAGAAGTTTAATCATCTTTACCCTTTATGGGTAAAACGATCTGATTCGTTGGGTCTTATTGATGCCTTGTGCATTAACCGATATGGTTCACGAGTTTGACCACAAGTTCAACGGCACGGGGCAAACTGAATCTACTCATGTTCAATACCAGATGATAATCCGAATCCTTCCGGTTCTGCCGGTATTGAACGATCAGGTCCATCGGTGTCGGGCACCCGCCATCAGTGCTTTTTCAGAGGCGTGATGCCTCGCATCCAATATGCTCTTATTACGTTTCAGGAGGTATCAATAAAATGGGAAATACGGAATCCCTCGCAAGGGCTTCCGGGATGCTTCCGATCAATCGTTCCTTCAACGAAACCTTTCCTGAAGTTCCGGCAACCACCATCGTGGCCTGACATTCTCTTGCCGCTTTTTCGATTTCTAAAATCGTTTTGCCGACATACACATGAGGTTTGGCACGGATTCCTTCTTTTTCAAAATCATCGCATATATTCTCGAGCTTTTGTCTGCTATCCTTTCTCGATTTTTGAACCGACATGCTTGAATCGCCTTTTAATTGGCCTTCATCAATGATATGGACCGCATTGATTTCAGACACAATCCCCTTGAGTTTCTTGAGATACTGAACCGCTCTTAAACTGGCAGATGACCAGTCCAATGCGAGAAGTGGCTTTTCGAATGGTTTTTCGGTCTGTTTCCCGTCCGGATGAAGGTATTTATATACCAGGACAGGGGTTTTGGATCTTCGAATGATTTCCGTGACATCCGATCCGGAATAAAACTGTTCGAGTTTTCCCTTCTTGGGACGCCCGATTACGATCAGATCCACCTCTTCCTTCTCGACAGCCAAGATGACCTGATGAACAAGGCTTCCCACCACAATATATGCCCCGACTTCCATCCCCTGCTCAAAAAGGCTCTCAGCCCAATCGATGAAACGGATATTGGCCATCTCCCGCAGTTTTACCTCTTCTACTTTTCGATAGCCGGTCCCCCTGCGCAAGGCCACTTTATCGCGTTCGATGACATTGAGAAAAACAACATGGTTCAATCCTGTCTTTCTCAGGTCCAATAGGGACTGTAACGCATCGAACCAAAGTTGTTCAAATTTCGTAACAAACAGCAGCTTTTCTATTTTCATCTTTTTTCACCTTATGAGGCGGCTGTTTTAAAGGGCGCAACGTCTTTATTTATAGACAGACCATCAGCCGAGGATTTTCTTCACCGCCAGAGCAAGTTCTTCGGGCTCAACGGGCTTTTCCAAATAGATTTCGGGTTCTGGAACCTGTTCCCCCCCAAATTCGGTTAATGCTTTTTGCGACCGAAGAAACGTTTTTTTGGCAATTCCAGACAAAATAATCACACGAATATTCTCTAAGGTTTTATCGGTTTTAAGTTCCCTGTAAAGCCGTATCCCGCTTTGCTTCGGCATCAGAACATCCAGAATAACCAGATCCGGATGCTCTTCTTTGATCTTTTTCAATCCTTCTTCCCCGTTTTTTGCAATCAACGGCACATATCCGTTTTCTTCCAGAACGGAAACATTAAAAGTGATCACGTCGGGGTCGTCATCTACGACCAGAACCTTTTTAGCCATCTTTTCCTCCATAGGTTTAAAAAAGTATTTTCTTTTTTCAAATTCGTCAATCCGTTTCAACTTCCTGGAATGGCAAACGGATGGTAAACGTTGTTCCTTTTCCTGGATGTGATGAAAACGCAATATTTCCTCCATGCTCTTCCAGGATCTTTTTTGTCACCAGCAAGCCGAGGCCGGTTCCCTTCCCTCCTTTGGTGCCGAAAAAAGATGAAAACAATTTTTAACGTTGCTAAGGCACCAGAAGAACCGGCAATTCGGAAAATTCGGCAATCCTATGGGAAACACCTCCGAGCCAGTATTGGTGCATCCAGTCCTTCCCGGTCTTTCCCATAACGATCATCGTGGACTCGGTTTCTCTCGATAGGCGTAGGATTTCGGGCACAAAATTTCCGATGGACAGGTGAGGTTCGGCATCGATTCCGGCATCTTTAAGCCTTAAGCAATAGGCATTTAAGCGGATTTCGCTCTCATTCTTGATACGATCAATCTCCCTTTGATCTGCCCCCTTGATCAATTTGGATCCGATCACATGAACCACAAATCCCTTTTTCGCGATCTCTTTAAGACCGAGTATCGTTTCCATGGCATTTTCGGAAGGGGTTGACCAATCGGTAGCAAGAAGAGGGCGTTCAAAAATTCGGTCATTGGTCTGTGTAACGACACCTCCGTTGGATTCAAATTGTACTCTGTATTTGTGCATTAAGACCGGCACCTCGCTTCGGCGAAGCACATCCAAGATATGAGATCCCACATAGACTTTTTCAAATGTGGTTCTTTTCTTGGCTCCGATTACGATCAGATCGACCCCTTCTTCTTTGGCGATAGACAATACGGCGGCGTTCACGATCCCTGTTTTGATGCGGATTTTGCTGCCAACCCCCATCTTGGAAATCGTCTTTTGCCAGTCCTGAAACCGGAGCTTGGCCTTTTCCCTCATGTATCTTTCAACATTTTTCAAATACCCGCCATATGGAACAAAGGAAACCTCCTCCCGTGGAATAACGAACGTCAACACCACTTCCGTAAGCCCGGCCTTCTTTAGCTCCAAAATGGTCTTCAGGGAGTTGAACGCAAATTGCCTGAATTGGGTATGAAACAGAATTTTTTTAATTTTCATCTTGGACTCCCATTAAAAAAATAATAGGGTTACGATAAAAAATGACGGGATTAAAAAGATAATACTGTATTTCACGATATACCCGAAAAAACTGGGCATAGGGGTTCCCGCCTCTTCGGCAATGGAGCGGACCATAAAATTCGGCGCATTTCCGATATAGCTGCAGGCGCCGAAGAAGACCGCTCCGGCTGAAATCGCCTTCAGATATATTGCATTCTCATTCATCAGGAGCGGAACGGCCTGGGCTTCGGTTAAGCCGGCATAAAAACTACCGATGGCCGTGTTGAAAAACGTCAGATAAGTGGGTGCATTATCCAAAAAACTGGACAGCGCTCCCGTGACCCAGAAGTAATGGTACGGCTTCTGTATCGAATTTATAATAAACGCGAGCGCCCCTTTGGGCCCCGCCTTCAATATCAAAAGGCATGGGAGCATGGTAATAAAAATCCCAATAAATAGATATGCCACTTCGATAATCGGCGCCCACGAAAATTCGTTGTCTTCCCTGACTCGAATGGATGTTGTTGCTAACGATAAAATCCCCATAATGATGAGAAGGGCATCCCGGACCCAATCCTGGATACTCCGATGAACGCCCAGCGTATTGATTTCTCCCCAATCTACCATCCCGCTCATCAAAACCGCCCCGATGATCCCCAAAAGAAAAAGGAAGTTATGAAAGCCTTCGATTCTCAGGGGTTCTTTCTTCGAATCGCCGCGGGATGAACCGATCCCTTCCTTTCGGTAGAAATAGGTGTCAAGAGCAAAATAGCTCACCAGCAAAAGAGCGGAAACCGTGAGCATGTGAGGCAAGAGCTTCAATGTCCAGAAGAAACTGACGCCGTGCAGAAATCCCAAAAAGAGCGGCGGATCTCCCAAAGGCGTCAGCGAGCCTCCTACATTGGCTATAAGGAATATGAAAAAAATAACCATGAAAGCCCGATTTTTCCGGTGGCTATTGGCCCTCAAAAAGGGGCGGATCAGCAGCATTGCCGCACCGGTAGTCCCCATTATGGAGGCCAGAAAGGTGCCGATGATGAGGATGACCGTATTTACAACAGGCGTGCCGCGCAGCGTTCCGCGCAGCAGGATCCCTCCGGAAACGGTGAACAAGGACCACAATAAGATAATAAAAGGGACGTAATCGGCTAAAATAATATGAACGATTTCATAAAAGGCGATCTCTTTGAATTTGACGATAAAAGGAATCCCTAACGACGCGGCCCAAAACGCGGAAACTTTTCCGAAATGGTGATGCCAAAATTCGGGAGCAAATAGCGGCAAAAGAGCTATTGAAAGGAGCATGCAGGAAAAAGGGATGCAGCTCCATAAGGGTAAAACCTCTCCCAGCTCAATATGACCATGCCCCCCCTGGCCATGCCCGGCTTCCGTTGTTTTTGTCGGATCATCAGAACTCGTATGATCGGTTTTGGCAAGAACCATCGGGCTTTCTTCCAGTTCAGCCTTTATCGCTGGTCTTTTTTCGCCGATTGCATCAGCTTTTCCGACGACAAAAATGAGGCAAAAAAGAGCTGCCAGCACCAACAATATCCTCGCTCTCATCAGATCCAATCTCCTATTGTCGAATGTGTTCATCGAATATACTCCGCAATCTTAAAGCAAAATTGGCGGAATCTAAAAAAATGCGGCACTGGTGTCAAATAAAAAGAGAGAAAGACAGACTCCTTTGAATTTAAAAGGATGCGCCATCATTAAAAAATACCGGAAATGATAAGCCGGAAGCATTGAATTATCCTATTTCATATAACGGATCCTCAATATGGATGTCTTTGCATCTGGGGCAGCGGCTTGGCTTGGAGAAATGTTTCCGGTCCTTAAAAACAAAGCTGCACCCCAAGCATCGGAACGGGTGCCGGATCAGGCGTTTTTTATGGGCTTTGACCGACAGAGACACATGGGACAGATGGGTGCAGAGGTCTCGTTCACTCAGGTCAAGAGTTTTGGCCAGTTGCCTGAATCCCATCGGATTGGTTTCAAGAATTGAAATAATTTTTTGCCGAATCGTCATCCCTGATCATTTCCCCTTCGCCGCCTGGCTGAAAAGCTGCTTCAACCCTTTCAAGGTGCCTTTCCATCCCACCTCTTCGCCGATCATGAAAGCGATGATCACATCCTTTTCAACGCTGACTTCCACCACGATCTCTTCTTCAGCGATTTGAAAAACAGCTTCTCCCCATCGTTCGGCAGGAAGCCCTGTTGACTCACAGTCATAATCGGTTCGAACACCTGCCGTCATCCGAATATCTCCCATCTGAACCCTCCTTTGTATAAACCTGTTCCCTGGAATGCTTATGGAACCACCCATATGGCCATATCGCCTCCGTTTTTAATAACATAGTTCGATACGCTTCCCGTATAAAACGACCTGTCGATCCCTCTTCTTCCAATGACCAGATTCCCGAACCCCTGGTGTTGAGCCGCACTTAAGATCGTTTTTCCGACAGAGAGTTTCCCGTCGACTTCGACATATTCAATACGATGTTCACCCATCTGGTATTCTTTGATCTTCCTGCGGACATGACCATAGAAGTCGGCAAGGCATCTCCGGTCTCCCATCTCAAGCACATTATCCGGTGTTTCCCCTGTTTTGGTAAAATCGATTTCACAATAATCCTTGAGCATGGGTTTGACATGATACAGGGTAAGTTTCGCACCCGGATGAGAGTGGATCATAAACAATGCATGATCCACTGCTTTTAAAGCGGATTCTGATCCGTCAACCGCGGCCATGATCTTTGAATTGAATTTTTCCCCATCGATGACCCAAACGGGTATCGCGGAGTATTCCACCAGCTTTGCGGTCAGGCTCCCCATGAAAAATTGCTGCAAGCCTGAGAGCCCCCGCCTCCCTGCAACAATCGCGTCATATCGTTCCTTCAACCCTTTCTCGAGGATATCCTTAGCCAAGCCAAGTGTTTTTGGCGCGGTTACGATCTGAATCCGATCTCCGTTGATACCCATGTGCATCAGCGAATCCTTGCAATGGCTCAACAGGCTAATTGCCTTTTCCCTATTTTTTTCAGCGATCTTTTCAAGGGTCCGCATTGCCTCAAGGTCTTTTTTTGCTTCCTCCAACAGGTATCCGGAGATCGTCGGTTGAACGTGGTATAAGGTCAAATACAAATCCCGGACAACTTCCGAAATCACGGATAAATAATTCAAACACGACCGGGAATGGAGGGAATCATCCAAGGTGACAAGGAGTTGACGTTTCATCGCTGCATGTTCTCCTTATGAAAGGGTATCTCCATATTCATAAAAATGATTGACTTTTAGGCCGTTTTATCTCAAAAAAGCCGAACCGGTAATCAGGGAAAGGCTCATGCTCTTTCGGCGGTCGCCATTGATCGATTTTCACATATATCGAGCAGTAATGGGATTGGTAATGTCGTTTTTAATAGTGAATACGCTTTCAATTGTCAACGCAGGTTTTGAAGGTTTCTAAATCGGAAAGGAG
Organism: Pseudomonadota bacterium; assembly: GCA_043806755.1. GTDB lineage: Bacteria > Desulfobacterota > Desulfobacteria > Desulfobacterales > UBA2156 > RBG-13-49-15. Next base: position 20,578 of record JAZDGS010000020.1, read on the forward strand.
TCCATCATGAAATTGGGTAAAACGCTTCGATTCGGTTTCATCGTTTTTGCCTTAACGCTTACGGTTGCCTCCCAGGCGATGGCCGATCTCTATTGGGAAAGCGAACAGAAAAACCAGGGCATGCCGGGTCAGCAGGACGGAATTCAACTCATTAAGAATTATCTTAAAGGGAATACTTTCCGATTTGAATCACCGGATACGATCACCATTATGGATATGGAACAGATGAAGATGTTCAGCGTCGACCCAAAGAAAAAAACCTTCAATGAAGTCGATCTGAAGTCGATTGGACGGATGCCGGAGATGAAGGGGGAGGAAGGAAAGCAGATGCAGGAAATCATGAAGAAAATGATGGGTTCCTTCGAAGTTGTTCCAACCGGCGAGACACGGAAAATTTCAGGTTACAAATGCACTAAATACAACGTGAGTTTCATGGGAACCAAAGGCGAATACTGGATTTCAAATAACGTGGAAGGGTATGAAGAGCTCATGGCCTACAGCAAACGGGCCTCCAAAATCATGGGACAAAACCCCATGTTCAAACAGATCAATTTCGCCTCCCTTATGGAAGACCTCAAAGGATTTCCCATTGAAACAATGATGAAAATGGCAAATGGGACCTCAACCACTACCTTGAAAAAAATCGAACGAAAAGGCCTTGCGGGGGATCTGTTCAAGGTTCCGGCAGGGTTCAAAAAGACGGAATAATCTCTTGTCCTCTCTCTTCAATCCTGAACGTCATATCCCTGAAGGAGGTACTTACATGAAAAAACTGATTGCTGCTTTGGTGATCTGGACATCGTTGACGCTGCCCGCCCATGCGTTAATGGAAATCGAAGGCTTCTTCTGGATCATGAAACCAAAAGGAGAAGCATCCGTTGGACTGGATGGGTTGGAGGGGACAAAGGCGGATCTGGAAGACGACTTTGGTTATGGCGATACGGAAAATGTGCCCGGCATCAGGGCATTTCTTGGAAAAACCCACCAGGTCGGTTTTTCAGCATTTAAACTGGATGCCTCAGCGGAAAATACCATCAACCGGACGATCCGGTTTCAGGATAAGGAATTTCAGATCAACGAGCATGTTTCGACGGCATTCGATCTGACGGCGATTCAGGCATTTTATCGCTTTAATATCGGACCGGACCTATTCCACGGAGGCCTTCTGCTCGGTGGAGAATATATCAATATCGGAGCCGAAGCCTCCTCTCCGCGCCTCGGTCGAGCTACAGCCGATGTCGATACAGGGATGTTCCTCGTGGGTGCCTTTGCTGAAAGCAATCCGCTCCCGTTTTTAAGAGCACGCGGCTCCATTATGGGAGGGACCTTTGATATCGGGGATATCGAAGCCTCCTATCTGGATTTGGAATTGGCCGTGCTTGCAAAGATTCCGCCCGGTTTTCATCTGGGAGCGGGTTATCGCCATATCATCATGGATGCCAGGGATACGAACCTTCCCCTGGAAATCGATCTCTCATTCAGCGGGCCGACCCTATTTGTCGGATTTGAATGGTAGGATCGCAATGGATGGTGATTCAGCTGTCGCCTATGCGCTTTTTTGTTTCTTTTGCCGCTGAATGTAATTGGAGACTTCGTGTACTTTTTCAGGATACTTGGAGATAAAATTTTCCGTCATCTGATATGCCCGATCATCGGAAAACTGCCTTGGCGGGTGTTTGCAAAAATAGGCGGATGGCCCTTCGAGAACACCTCCCTTTCCCCGATCAAGGGCAAGCTTGATGCATCGAACGGCATCGATGGCAACACCGGCGGAATTGGGTGAGTCTTCAACCGAAAGGCGCAATTCGAGATTCATGGGAATATCGCCGAAAAGCCTTCCCTCCATCCGGATAAAACAGACTTTATTGTCTTTTTGCCAGGGAACATAGTCGCTCGGGCCGATATGAATGTTATCGCTTGAAAGGCGCCGGGAAGCAACGGCCTGAACCGCTTCGGTTTTGGATTGTTTTTTCAATTGCACCCGGTGCCTGTTGAGCATATTTAAAAAATCCGTGTTCCCTCCGGTATTCAACTGATAGGTGCGTTCCAGCTTGACCCCTCTTTTTTTAAACAGATCCGTCAGCACTCGGTGGGTGATCGTGGCGCCCAGTTGGGATTTGATATCGTCACCGATGATGGGGATATTCTTTTCCTCAAACCGTTTTGCCCATTTGGCATCGCTGGCGATAAACACCGGAATGTTGTTGATGAATGCTACATTGGCTTCCAGAGCGCATTCGGCATAAAACCGGGACGCCTTTTCAGATCCGACGGGAGTATAGTTGAGCAATATTTCCGCTTTGCTTTTTTTCAGAATATGCACCACCGCTTCCGGATCCGGTTCCTTTTCATGGGCAATAAGGAACGTATGCCGATCTTCATATTCCTTCATATGATCCGAAAAACCATCCAGAATCCGACCCATTTGGACCGTAACTCCGGATTTCGGAAGATTCGGAAAAAAGATCGTTGTACAATTCGGTTCGGCAAAAATGGCCTCATTGACATCTTTTCCCACTTTTCGCCGATCAATATCGAACGCTGCGACAACCTCAATATCGGACGGCTTATACCCCCCGATCTCCCAGTGCATCAGCCCTACGGCATCTTTTGGATTTTGATTTTTATAATAATGGACCCCCTGAATGAGGGAACTCGCGCAGTTACCCACCCCCGCAATCACAACTTTGATCTTATTCATCCGTCGAATACCTCCTTCCAGCGGCAACATTTATCAATATCCTAAAATGGGGAAAAAATACAAGAAAAATAAAACGCATCTGAAAACCGGTATTTGCCTAAATGATTCTTTTAGAGTAATATGGTTAAAATAAGGATATTCAAAACGGGTCAGCATTAGGGAACGATCATCTCCGAATCGATCCCATTGTTCTAAACTCTGATTTCTTCCCTGCCAGAAGGAGGTAAGGCCATGGAAATGGAGATAACCTTTCCCGGAAATCTTCGGGTTGATTCATCTTATAAAGGATTTGCCGTTCATACGGATCAACCGAAAGACGAAGGAGGTGACGGAACCGCTCCGGAGCCTTTTGACCTATTTCTGTCCTCCATCGGAACTTGTGCCGGTGTCTACATCCTCTATTTCTGCCGGGAACGGGGTATCGACGGCACCGGCATTAAATTGAAGCTCGTTTTTCATCGGAATGAGACGACGCACATGGTTGACGAAATTAACATGAACATATTGCTGCCGCCCGATTTTCCCAGGAAATATGAAAATGCCGTCCGGAAAGTTGCCGGGATGTGCGCCGTTAAAAAGCACATTCAAACCCCCCCGCAATTTGTCATTTCCACCTCCGTTGACCAATAATCCAAAGCGATTGACAAATTCGGGAAAGAGGGATCACGTTTCACCTGCCCGATCCATTGAATTTCTTTCAATCCGGGTTTATTATGACTATACAAGCGTGCGCGGTTCAATGAAACCATCAACCATCTTTTACAGATATCGTTTTTTACATCAGAAGGAGTTTTAGGAAAAATGGGAAATCAAATTCGTACCGGATTACTTTTGGCCGTTTTAACCGTATTTAT
>JAZDGS010000021.1:0-2631 GCA_043806755.1 Pseudomonadota bacterium
TGCTGACCGGGATCCGGATCGATTATGGCAATTTTGAAACCTATGACATTGAGCCTCCAGCGACAGGAGATGTCCTGGCAGGAAGGCCCATTATCGTATTCGGGAAATGGCGGGGAAAACCCAACGGCGTTATCCGGCTGAGCGGGATTACAGGGGATCGTCCTTTTTCAAAAGCGCTCACCGTTTCTGTCTTTTCACCGGAGCGTCAAAACGAAGCCCTGCGATTTCTCTGGGCCAGGCACCGGATCGCGTTTTTGAGCGATTACAATTTATTAAAGCCGGACGATAGGCGTATCGAAGAGGTGACGAGATTGGGTTTGGCCTACAACCTCCTGACCGATTACACCTCATTCGTCGCAATCGATACTCAAGTTCGGTTGAAAAATGGAAAAGCGATTACGGTTAAACAGCCGCTTCCTCTTCCTCAAGGCGTATCCGATCTGGCGGTCGGCGGCGGCGCCAGGAGGGGTGCCTTTAAATCCCTTGCTGCTCCGCAGTCTGTTCCGGGGCATAACCAGCGCGTATTAACGGAAGAAGCGAGAACGGATTCGGCGGACAAACCGGTGATCACCCTTCAACTTCAGAAGGTTACGGTAAAGGGGGGGCTTTCCGTCCCGCTGGTACAACCGATCGTAGAAAGGCATTTCGGGATTCTGGAAGCCTGCATTCGAGAGCATTTTAAAGATGAGGGAAGAAGGGAAAGGGATGTTGAGATCGTCTTTTTCATCAAACCGGATGGAAATATTGAGAAGGTCGAGGTGAAAGGGTTGACGGAACCGCCGGATCCCTTTCAGGAATGTATTGCGATAAAGATGGCAAATGTAATTTTTCCGAAACCTTCCGGAGGGGATAAAGCGACAATTACGGTTGCCGTCATCATGAACTGACACCAACGCCCTCTTTTGTCTTACGGCAAAAGAGGGCTCATTTTAAAAGGTTGTCCCGACACCGATCCCAAAATGAAAAACCGGCATTGATCTCGCCTGCTTCTGCCAGAGCTTGATTTCGATGATACTCAGCACCGGATAGGAATAGTCAAATTGTCCGATCGACCGGTTTTCCTTTCCAATTAATTTTCCCACCAGGCTCACAGGCGTCCCTTTCTGATAGATTTCAGGATCGACGAATTGATCCGATCGGATCAGAAAGCGCCCCTCCGACTTGTCTTCGTCGACCGGTCGGCCGTCGTTATCCAAACGGAGTTGAAGGACCGTGATTTCAGAACCCTGGTTGGAGGCGATTGTTTCAAGAATTTTGCCTCCCACGAGGAGCGTTTCCCCGATGTATTTTTCCGGATTTTGGATAAGTGTGGAAAAGGGGTGGGTATATGTAATCTGCGACCGGGCTTGTTTCGATATCGTACCGGCACATCCCATGGCCAAAAAAACAAACAGCACGTTCAGGCAGAGGATCTTTTGTTTCATGTTCAAGGAAGTATCCTTTCTAAAAACGGCCTCTGATTAAAAATGTGGGCGGCGATAAAAGGGATCCCAGAAGTGCGGATCATTATCAAAGGGATCATGGTAACGGTGATACGGATAATCATAATAATACGGATAACGGTATCTTTCAAATCGCGGCCACAGGTATATTTCGACGGCGTCCATTGTCGGGTAGGTGAAATCGTGATTTTCGATCCGCTCTACTCTCGATCCGGTTATTGTTCCGGCTACGGTGATCTTCCGGTTTTTCTTATATATTTCAGGATCCAGAAAGGCTACATGGAAAATGATGAAACGTCCCCTCGATTCATCTTTTGATCCGGGCTCATCCTGAAAAGAAAGGGGTGCCTGCAAAACCACAAGTTCCGTCTTTTCTGCAAGATTTCTGACTTCCAGGATATAACCTCCAAGAATGAACACCTTCCCGATATACGGATTCGCATTTTTTGCCAGCACTTCAAACGGCATGGGTCCTTGAGCCTCTTCTTTGACCTCTTTTGGGATGACGGAGCAAGACGTGGTTAAGAAAAGAGAAAAAGCGAACAACGATAATTTCGTGAATATGTTCACGGATGAATACCTTGTTTTGATTTCAAGCCTATAAACAGTTTACATTAAATATAACCTATTTTAGGGCAACTGCAAATCAAATAAGCAATCCCGCTTCCTTATGCTACCGGTTTCCCCTTTTTTACCTTTGTCCTTGATCCTTAAAAGCGCTTTGGGTTATTTTGTCTTTGGATCAACCATAATGAATCAGTAAAAAGTCGAAAGTTCGGAAAAAATAAGGAGGAGATAAATGATAACATCGGCTATTCAGGACTTTTATCCGGACGATATCGCCATTTGCTACGGTTGCGGCCGTAACAATCCAAAAGGGCTTCACATCCGCACGGAATGGAACGGAGAAGAAGGCATTTTTCGTTTTAAACCAAAGTCTTATCATACGGCATTTCCAGGAGTGGTTTACGGCGGTCTGATCGCCAGCCTCATTGATTGCCACAGCATCGGAACCTGTGTGGCAGCGGCCTACGATGCGGAAGGTCGAAAACCCGGAACCGATCCGGAGATCACCTTTGTTACCGGTAATTTAAACGTAACCTATCTCCAACCCACCCCAATGAATACCGAGCTTCTCTTAAAAGCCAGAGTTAAAGAGCAAAAGGGGAAAAAGGTCGTTGTCATCTGT
>JAZDGS010000022.1:0-27753 GCA_043806755.1 Pseudomonadota bacterium
TTAAAGGGTTCGGTATGAAAAAAGGGGCCTTTGCATCGAGTGCGGCATGGGATACGTCGGATATCATTGTTGTCGGAGCCGATGATTCGGATATGGCTGCGGCGGTAAACCGGGTTAATGTTCTTAAGGGAGGAGTCGTCGTTTGTTCCGACGGCAAAATAAGATCCGAACTATCCCTGCCGATTTTCGGTCTGATGTCCGACATGCCTTTGGATGCACTGGCGGACAAGGTCAAAGAAATCAATAAAGCCGCATGGGATTTGGGCTTGCATTTTCCTGATCCGCTTCTCACACTCATCACCCTTACCGGTGCGGCTATTCCATTTTTGCGGATTTGTGAGGAGGGGCTGGTCAACTTAAAAGATGGAACAAAAAAAGACCTGATTATCCGGTGATACTTAGGGCAGGACTTCGCTCTGACAAATGCAAACAAACGATTCCACTTAATTCTATAAACCCCCTTGCAGTCCTTCGACATAACCGGAAATGCAGTCCATGCCCTGATTCAATGTGAATGCAATTGAGCAATCACAAGAATGCTGTGGCCGGAAAAGAATTTGGCTATCGAACGGGCGAACAAATTGACAATCGGTATTTTTTTCAACGATGCTTTGACGGTTTCCGAGTGAAAATCCTTGTATCTCGTAATTTTGAATCCATAGTTAGCAAGGAGTCGATTGAGCGAAGATGGTGTGAAATGAAAAAAATGATACGGAACCTGCCATCCGATCCAGTGATTCCACTCCTTTTGTGCGTCGGTGCCCGTATAATTGGGGACTTCGATGACTAAAATTCCGTCCGGTTTCAGCCAGGTTTTTATTTGCGACAGGGCTTCCGATGGATTTCGTGTATGTTCCAGAGAGTGAAACATGGTAATCACATCAAATGTCCCTTCCGGAAATGAAATATCCGTTATTTCTCCTCTCCGGACGTTAAGCTTTAATATCGAAGTTGCATATTGGACCGCCCATTTTGAAACGTCGATTCCTTTAACCTCATATCCTTTTTTCCGACATAATGCGAGAAAGTACCCATTCCCGCATCCGATATCGAGCAGTGTCCCGATCCTTTTTTTCGATTTAAAAAAACGATGGCGATGCTCCAAAAGGTCTAGCCAGCGATAAAACTGCGGCGAATCGGGTGCAACGCCCGTATCGTATTGAGATTGAAAATATTCCTTTTCGTAAAGCGTTTCGAGTTCGTCCTTTGAAGGTCGTGGATCCAGTACGCCAAGCCCGCAATTCGTACACCTGAAAATGATCCAGGGATTCCTTTTAAGGAGCACGTCTCTTAATTCGGCACCGCATGCGACGCATATTGTCGGTGCATGGTCCATGGCCTTGATTTCCTTCATGTTACCGGGGGAAAAGTGTGTCCTCAAAAATGTTTGTTTTGAAATACAATGCATTTTGATAATTTTCAATCAAAGATTCTTTATTAGAAAAGGTGTCAAATTGCCTGTTGCCAGAACATCCTTAATTTTTGTATGCTTAAGCACTGAAACAAAAGAGATCGGGGTAAGATATGAGGAGAAATTTTTTTAAAGAATTAAAGAAAAAGCCGGTCATATTCGACGGAGCCATGGGGACTATGCTGATGGCGGCCGGCCTTCCGCCGGGAGAAGCTCCTGAGGCCTTCAATATGAAAAAACCCGAATTGATCAGGGATATCCACAGACAATACTTTGAGGCAGGAGCCGATGTCGTGATTACCAATACCTTCGGCGGCAACACGGTCAAACTGAATGCAAAAGGGCTTGGTGCTCAGATCGAAGCGATCAACGAAGCCGGTGCCGGCAATGCCAAAAAAGCGTGTCCGCCGGATAAATGGGTTGCAGGAGATATGGGGCCGACCGGAAAATTTTTAAAACCGTTGGGTGATCTTTCCATTGAAGAGATGGAAGACGCTTACTATCTGCAGGCGTCATTTTTGATAAAAGGGGGCGTCGACCTGTTGATTATTGAGACCATTTATTCTCTTGATGAAGCGCTCGCAGCGCTTAAAAGTGCGAAAAGAGCAGGGGATATTCCCGTGATCGTCTCTATGACCTTTAACAGGACGAAAAAAGGCTTTTTTACCATGATGGGAGAAAGCATCTCCAGGGCCATTCCGGCTTTAGATGCGGCCGGTGCGGATGCCGTCGGGGTCAACTGTACTCTCGGAACCAAAGATATGATCGACATCACCAAGGAGATTCGAGAAGAGACCCAAAAGCCGATCTTGATCGAACCCAATGCCGGGAAGCCGGTGAACCGGGAAGGAATTACCTATTACGAACAAACCCCGCAGGAGTTTGCCGGGGACGCGGAAAAAATCGTTCAAGCCGGCGCCGATATGATCGGTGGGTGTTGCGGGACGACCCCTGAATTTATCCGTGAACTTTCCAGGGTTCTTTCCTGAATCGATTGCTTGGATGATTTATAAATCGTACTTTAATATTTTGCTTTCAAAACCCTGTTGAGGTATTCATCGGTTATGGATGATGAATGCCATTGGTCATGAAACACTTAATCGAAAAAAGGAGAAATGATTATGAAGAAGGTATGTTGCATCGTAATCGTGTTGGCGTCTTTTTGTCTTATTTTTACTCCAGGTGTTTTCGCAAAGATGTTCCGTATCGGTGAGCACCAGATCGTATCGCATCCGGCTCTTGACAATGACTCCAAGGGGTTTAAGGCCGCGCTGGAGGAGGAAGGCTTCATCGAAGGAAAAAACATCACCATCGATCGAAAAAATGCACAGGGTGAGCAGCCCAATTGCTCCATTATCGCTCAAAAATTTGAGGACGATAAAGTGGATCTGATTCATGCCATCAGCACTCCCAATGCACAGGCATCCGCAAAGGTCAGCAAAAAAATCCCGATTGTCTTCTCTTCGGTCACGGATCCGGTCAAAACAGGGATTGTTCCGAGCATGGGAAAGACCGGGATTCATATCACCGGCGTCAGCGATCGATGGCCGATCGCATTGCAATGTCAGATGTACCAGGATTTCATGCCCAATGCGAAAAAATGGGGAACCATTTATAACCCCGGCGACGTCAATGTTACGTTTCACATAAAGGAAATGAAGGAAGCGATTGAAAAGTCGGGAGGACAGTTGATTGAAGCCCATATCTCCAACAGCTCCGAAGTGATGCAGGCCGCACAAAGCCTGGTCGGAAGAGTGGATGCAATTCATGTCACGTCCGACAACACGGCGGTTTCGGCATTCGAATCCATCGTCAAAGTATGCAATGACAACCGGATCCCACTTTTTGTAGGAGACCGGGACAGTGTTCCCAGAGGAGCCATCGCTTCCTATGGACTTGACTATTTCATGGTCGGATACACCGCAGGGAAAAAAGCGGCAAGGATTCTCAAGGGCGAAAACCCGGCGGATATTCCGGCAGGGCTTGCCGAAGGGTACAGCCTATGGATCAACCTGCTTCACGCGAAAAATCAAGGAGCGAAATTGCCTATGGTCCTTGTCGAAAAAGCGGCGGATAAGATCTGGGATGAAAAAGGGAATGTAATAAAAGGGAAATAGCCTGATTAAATCCGATCGATGGGGGCAAGGGTACCGGCGTTGCCCCCATCTTTAATAATCGAGAAAATATTGATCATGGAATCCCTATTTCGGACAATCCCGATCTCCCTGGAACAGGGGCTTGCTTACGGCATTGTAGCGCTCGGTCTCGTTATCAGTTTTCGGATCCTGGCATTCCCGGATTTGACCGTGGACAGCAGCTTTGCCTTAGGGGGCGCCGTCGTTGCCCGGCTGATCACGGAAGGACTCCCGCCGATCTACGGTATCTGGATTGCCGTCATATCCGGGTTTGTTTCCGGATGCTGCACGGGGTTGTTGAACACCCGGTTAAAAATCAACAGCCTGCTTTCAGGAATATTAATGATGACCATCCTCTATTCCGTCAATCTCCGGATCATGGGGCGCTCCAACATTCAGTTGCTGACCGTAGAAACCTTTCTGACGCCTCTTGAAAATATGGATGTCAACCGGTTTATTCCGATCATCTCCTTTTTTTTCATCGCTTCTTTCGGTATCAAGTTTCTCACGGATCTTTTTTTTCGCACCCAGATCGGGCTTGCCATGCGGGCAACCGGAGACAATGAACAGATGATCCGTTCTCTGGGCGTCAATACGGACAACATGACGGTTCTGGGGCTTGGGATTTCAAACGCATTGGTTGCGTTGTCGGGAGCCTTGGTTGCCCAGGATCAGGGATTTGCGGACATAGGGATGGGAATCGGAATGATCGTTGCCGGCCTGGCTTCAATCATTATAGGAGAAACCCTTGTCGGGAAAAAGACGATTCAGCGGATGACGTTTGCGGCCCTTGGCGGGTCGGTGATTTACAAACTCATCATTTCCATTGGATTAAGACTCGGACTTGCTCCAACCGACCTGAAGATGGCCACCGGTGCAATGGTCATTCTTGCTCTTGGAATTCCGGCGTTGAAAAAGGAAAAAGAAGAAAAGGTTCACTTAAGGGGGATATGAACTGAGGAGATCAAGTGGTCCGGCTCGAAGGTGTAAAAAAAGTATTTAATAGGAATACGGTCAACGAAAAGGTTGGGATCGATGGAATCACCTTTCAGATCCGAAAAGGAGATTTTATTACCGTGATCGGAAGCAACGGCGCCGGAAAAACCACGCTCTTGAACCTGATCTCAGGAACATGTGTGCCGGATGAAGGAGAAATTTTTCTGGACGAAGTGCCGGTAACCCATTACCCGGAGCACCGGCGAGCCCAATACCTGGGAAGAATCTTTCAAAATCCGCTGATGGGGACCGCCGCCACCATGACCATCGAGGAGAATTTGGCCATGGCGGATCTCAGGGGGAAGCGACGCGGGCTGCGATGGGGTGTAACGGGAGGCCGGCGTAAATTCTATCGAGACACCCTAAAGGTGCTCGAGCTCGGCCTTGAGGACCGGCTTAAACAGTCGGTAAGCCTGCTATCCGGGGGTCAGCGGCAGTCTCTAACTCTTCTGATGGCGACCTTATCGATACCCAAGCTTCTCCTGCTTGATGAACATACGGCCGCTCTTGATCCAAAGACCGCTCAGAACGTGATGGATCTCACCGAAAAATTGGTTCGAGTCAATAATATAACCACTATCATGGTGACGCATAACATGCAGCAGGCGATTCGATTCGGCAACCGGATGATCATGCTGCATGAAGGAAAAATCCGTTTTCATGTGGAAGGGGATCAGAAGAAATCGCTTACGGTGGAAGAAGTGGTCAAGCGGTTTGGCGCGACATTGAAAGATGAAACCCTCTTGAGCTGACCGCTCTATCCCGCATCGTATGGGTGAATCGGTATGTAAGGAGAAGATGAGGAAAAAATGCTAAAAGAGCGGCTTGTTTTTTCAAACGGTGAATACATAAAGTGGGATCATGCGACGGTCCATATGGCCAGTCATAGCTTTTCCCGGGGTTCGGCCATTTTCGAGGTGATCAGCCTTCATGAAGCCGATAGCGGCCCCGTGATCTTCAGATTGGACGAACATATCAGCCGTCTGTTTCAAAGTGCTCATTTGTTGAACATGACTCTTCCGGTTACCATCCAAGACCTGGAAGGTAAAGTAAAGGAAACGATACGGAAAAACGGCCTAAAAAAGGGGATTGTCAAAATCGTTTGCTACTACCCTCAAATTGCGTTTGATATCACACCTCCGGACTCCAAAGCGGCCGTAGTCATTTTTGCAGTGGATCCGGAACAGGACCTTCCTTCCATGACCTCTTTATCAAAGGAAACCACAACGATCTGCATTTCCAAATGGAGAAAGCTCGATCCTCAGACGGTCCCCATCGAGGCCAAAGCCTCAGCTAATTATCTAAATGGAATGATGGCCCTGCTTGAAGCAAAAAAACGGGGATTCGAACAAGCGGTGATGCTTGATACGCAGGGGTTTATTGCCGAAGGAGGGACAGAGTCGGTTTTTTGGGTTAAAGATGACCGCCTCATGACTTCGGCCGTCGGGACCATCCTTCAGAGCATAACAAGGAAATCAATCCTCGAGGCGGCGGCAACGGATGGGATCAAAACAGTCGAAATCCGGACAGGCCCCGAAGCGTTATTGGAGGCGGATGAAGTATTTCTCTCATGCACGCCGTTCAAGGCGCTACCGGCCAGACAGATCGAAAACCGGTTATTTAACGGGGTCCCCGGGCCGATTACCAAAAGGCTCATAAGCCTTTTGGACGACATTGTGAGCGGTCGGGATACCCGGTATCAGACTTGGCTTTTTCCGGTTTAAAGCCGGCATGTTTTTACAACGATAATGAAAGGAGATTGAAATGAAAATTATGGTGGGGTTGGATGACGCAACGATATCTGAAAAAATGTTGAATCTGGCTAAAAAACACGCCAACGCCTTTGGAGGGGACATCGAGCTGGTGATCTCCATGGAAACAGGGGACGAAGAGGATCAGGCAAAGATCAAACAGGCGGAAGAATATTTGGAAAAGAAAAAAAGAATTCTGGAAGCGGATCATATCCGCTGCAACACGCACCTTCTGATCAGGGGACTCACTCCAGGAGAAGATCTGGTTGAATTTGCAAAAGAAAAAAAGGTTGAAGAGGTTATTGTCGGGGTAAGAAGAAAATCAAAGGTCGGGAAACTGGTCTTTGGTTCCACCGCACAGTATGTCATATTGCATGCCCACTGTCCGGTTGTATCGGTGAAATAGTTTCATTTTTCATATTTTTTTATGATCTCATCAACGGCTCTGGACATGAAATCGACAATGGATTTCAGGCTATCCGATGAAATAGCCGGAACATCTTTTGAAAGCTCTTCCAATTTCGATTCATCGATTCCGGTGATCTTATTGATAAAAAACGTATCCACCTCTCCGTCACCTAAAACCAATCCACAACCGCAAAGGGCTCCAATGTATTCATTCTTTACGATGATGGGGACGCATGCTTTCACTAAACCGGCGTCACATTCTTCGATCACCGGTTGTTTTGATTGTTTTGCCTGAGCGGCGATATTCATATGGGCAACCGCGCAGATAAAGCTTTGCCCTTTGTCATTTGCCTTAACCACCGGGCATATCCGGTTTGCCCATGCTTTGACCCCGGTTATCCGAAATCCTCGGGTATCAAACGCGGAAGCATCCAGCCCGCTTCGGCGGGTGATCTCCTGTTCGATTTGAACCCACTTATCAAGAGGCAACAGATCCGTCAGTTTCATCGCCACCTCCGGTTTTTTTTACCACAAATTCCTTGATCCGGTTGCCTACCATCTTTTTTACAATGATTTGATAATTTCCAAAGGACAATTCATCCTTTTCTTTGGGAATCCGGCCGATCTGGTCGAGAAAAAACCCGGAGAAGGTGTCGTATTCACCGGATTCCGGCATTTCCATGCCGATCTGCTCATTCACCTGATCGATTTCAGATTTCCCTTGGACGATCCATTCTTTTTCGTCGATTTTGAAAATATGCGGCTCATCCTGATCGGTTTCGTCGCTGATCTCTCCAACGAGTTCCTCCAATGCATCTTCCAACGTGACCAGGCCGGATATTCCGCCATGTTCATCCACTACGACGGCCATGTGGTCTTTCCGTTTTTTGAAATTGTGAAGCAGCCGGTCCAATTTTTTATTTTCAGGCACAAAATACGGTTTTTTCATGATCTTTCGGATATCAATCTCCGTATCGCACCGTGTCTGATGTAAAAAAATATCCTTGATATTGAGAATACCGATAACATGATCGATATCTCCCTGGATGACCGGTATCCGGGTATATCCGGATTTAATGACTTCTTCGAGCTGAAATTTTTCATCCGCGTCAATGACGAACATATCGGCCCTAGGGGTCATGATTTCCGAGGCTTTAGTATCATCGAGCTCAAAGATGTTGTGGATCATCATTTTTTCCTGTTCTTTGATTTTTCCCTCCCCTTCAACGGCGTCAACAAACGTCATCAGTTCTTCTTCGGTGAGCCCGGGAGACTGTTTGATTTTTCCGGTGAGTTTGGGAATGAACCTCAAAAAGATCTGTATGGGATAGAACAGGATTGAAAACCAATAAAGAGGGAGGACTGTGATTTTTGCAATGGCGACATTGTTTCTTGTGGCAACGGATTTGGGAAGGACTTCGCCAAAGACAAGGATTAATAGCGTCATAACACCGGTGGATAGTCCCACCGCATAGTTTGAAAACATGTTAATGGCAAGCGCAGTGGCAATGGCGGCGGCTCCGATATTGGCCAGGTTGTTTCCGATCAGAACCGTGGTCAGAAGCCGATGGGGGTCTTCCTTCATTTTCAGAATGAGCAGGTGGATGTACCCTCCCTGTTTCGCCAGGTGTTGCGCCCTTGTCCTGCTGACGGAAAATAAGGCCGTTTCGGCAGAAGAAAAGAAGCCGGACAATATCAGCAAAATAATGAGGATGAGTATTTCCATAATAAACATGTCGACATTCCGGAATTGAATCCGCTTTGATTTAGGTTGAAGATAACTAATGGACAATATATATAAAGAAATTAATTTTTTCAAGCATACCCACATCGGATATCGATTTTAAATGATCTTGCGAAAACCCACATCTCAAATAACCGAATATTTGCAAGCCCTCAAATCATCCCCGTTACTGGGCGGGCAAGTGGTTTATCATCGCCTGATTCCTGAAGAAAAGCCGTCATGGGGACACCTTCGCAAGCCATGGCCTTCAGCCGTTCAACAGGTCATCTCCTGTCTCGGGATATCGAATCTTTATTCCCATCAGGCAAAGGCCATCGATTTGATCCGATCGAAAAAATCCGTGGTGGTGGCTACTCCGACTGCCAGCGGAAAAACCCTTATCTATACCCTTCCGGTGCTGGAACAGATATTGACCAATCCGCAATCAAAAGCGATTTACTTGTTTCCTCTTAAAGCATTGGCTCAGGACCAGCTTCGGGTATTTCAGGAAGCGATCTCGAATCTGGAAGGGATCCTTCCGACCGCCGCCATTTATGACGGCGATACAACGGCATATCGACGTAAAAAAATCCGCGAGCGGCCGCCGAACATCATTTTAACCAATCCGGAAATGCTTCATCTTGCTATTTTACCGCATCATCATTCCTGGAGATCCTTTTTATCGAATCTCGAAATGATCGTTGTGGATGAAGTCCATACCTATCGCGGCGTCATGGGCTCTCACATGGCCCAGGTATTCAGGCGGTTGAACCGGATCTGTGCTCACTACGGCTCTGCCCCGACATATTTATTCAGCTCCGCAACAATATCAAACCCGGGAAAACTTTCGGAACAGCTCACGGGTGTCACCGCCGACAGCATCACGGAAAGCGGCGCCGGGAGGGGTAAGCGCCATGTTTTATTTATCAATCCGGTCGACGGATCGGCTCAGACCGCCATCCTGCTGCTCAAAGCCGCCATTCACCGTGGACTGCGAACCATTGTTTATACCCAGTCCCGCAAGTTGACCGAACTCATTGCCATTTGGGCCTCGACAAAAGCCGGCCATTTATCCCATCGGATCAGTGCCTACCGCTCCGGTTTTTTACCCGAGGAACGGCGTGATATCGAAAGGCGCCTGAGTACCGGAGAACTTCTGGCGGTCATTACGACAAGCGCCCTTGAACTGGGAATCGATATCGGAGACCTGGATTTGTGCATCCTTGTGGGGTATCCCGGTTCCGTCATCTCTACATGGCAGAGAGGAGGAAGGGTCGGTCGAAGCGGCCAGGATAGTGCCCTGGTTCTCATTGCCGGCGAGGATGCTCTGGATCAGTATTTTATGAGAAACCCTGATGATTTTATCAATCGTGAACCGGAGGCGGCTGTTATTAATCCGGATAACTTTGTCATTTTGTCAAGACACTTGATTTGTGCGGCCGCTGAACTTCCCTTAAAAGCGGATGAGCCTTTCATGAAGGTGGACAGCGTTCGTGCCGGTGTGCGAAGGCTCGAGAAAACTGGAGATTTGATGCAAAGCGGAGACGGCAAGCTCTTTTATTCCAAAAAAAAATCGCCTCACAGGGAAGTGGATCTAAGGGGGGCAGGAGACCGGTACCATATTATTTCAGGTGAAAACGGAAAGAGCATCGGGGAAATCGATGGGTTCAGAGCGTTTAAGGAAACCCACCCCGGAGCGGTCTATCTCCACAGGGGAGATACATATCTGATAAATCGGCTGGATATTGCTACCGGAACCGTGGAGGCGGCCAGGGCCCAAGTGGACTATTATACCAGGGTCAGAGGGCATAAGAATACAGAGATCCTTGATGTGACTGGGGAAAGAAGTATTTGGAGTACAAAGGTTTATTTTGGAAGATTGAAAGTAACGGATCAGATCACCGGGTATGAAAAATGGCGGATTCATGCCGGAAAATCACTAGGGATTATTCCGCTCGATCTTCCGCCGCTGGTTTTTGAAACCGAAGGATTGTGGTATCGGATCCCGCAAGAGGTTCAGAACAAGACCGAAGAAGCCTATCTGCATTTTATGGGAGGGATTCATGCCATTGAGCATACCTGCATCGGCATTTTTCCGTTATTAGTCATGACGGATCGAAATGATTTAGGCGGGATTTCAACCCCGTTTCATCATCAGGTTCAGGGGCCTGCCGTGTTTATTTACGACGGAATCCCAGGAGGTGCGGGCTTGTGTCGCCAATCCTTTGAAAAAGCCGAAGTGCTGCTCGAATTTACGCTCAAAACCATCGCCACTTGTCCTTGCGAATCCGGTTGTCCATCCTGCGTTCATTCTCCCAAATGCGGATCCGGGAACAGGCCGATCGACAAAGCCGCTGCCGTGTTCATACTGCAGGCTATGAAATCATCCGACACAACGATATCCACTCCTAAACCGTCACCGGTATTAACAACCAAACCGGATCCGCTCCCGATAAAGACGTTCCGGCAAGATCTCCGTTTCGGTGTCCTGGATCTTGAAACGCAGTTTTCGGCGGAGGAAGTTGGGGGATGGCACCGGATGGATTTGATGAAAATCAGTTGCGTCGTCCTTTACGATTCAAAAAAAGATGCCTTTTTTGAATTTCTGGAAGATCAAATTCCTCTCCTTCTGAAGCATTTGAAAAGCGTGGATCTGGTCGTCGGATTTAACATCAAACGATTTGATTACGGCGTATTGACCGGATATACGGATTTTGATTTTGCCGCACTCCCCACTTTGGATATTCTGGAAGAGATCAAAAACCATCTGGGCTTCCGTCTTCCCCTTCAACACTTAGCCGAGGTGACCCTTGGGAAAAAGAAGATGGCCGACGGGCTTCAGGCCCTCAGATGGTGGAAAGAAGGAAAAATCAAAGAGATCATCGAGTATTGCCGAAAGGACGTGGAAATCACCCGTGATCTTTGGCTTTTTGGAATGAAAACGGGGTATCTTTTATTCCGAAACAAATCCGGCAAGACGGTGCGTATCCCGGTCGGCTGGCATATCCCCCCAAAAGATGACGGCGATGAAAAATAAGCGGAAAAACCGGCTCCGGAATGCTTATGCTTATAAGAAGGAAGATTTTTCCCGGGCCAGGAATTTAAGCACCTGCTTGTTCACGCAGGAGTAGATGTCCACATCTTCGCCGAAGATATCGACGACATCTTTGTGATTGATAAGCTTTTCCAGAATGAAGGCCGTCACATAAAGGCTGACGACGTGGGGATTGGGGACAATGTTTCTGAATGGAGAGACCTGGTAATCGATGTCGAAGTCTTCGCTCTTAGTCAATTTTTCCAGGCACCCTTTGATTTGCTTTTCGAGGGAGTTTTTACTGGTGGTTTCCACAAAATTATTTTCAACCAGCTTCATAGCAATGGCATTGCTCAGATCATCCGAGCAATCCTTGACTCCGCTGATGGCATTTCTTCTGGCATGCTCTCTTGAAGATTCGATTTTTGATAAGATACTGGTTTCGCGTGTGCTTTTTCTAAAAACCTTTCCCATTTGATTTCCTCATTAAGTAGTGGCACGATTAAAGTTCACCCTTTGGCGATTTAATAAAAAATCATAGTATTCCGGTATATCAATTTCAAGCAAAATCATTCGGAATCTTTAAAATGCCCTGGTTTTCGCTTCGGAATAGGCATCCGACGCTTCATCCAGCATAAACTGATCCAATCCGGTGTAACGCGGAGAAAAATGAAAAAGAAAATATTGTTTGGCATTGGCCATACCGGCAATATATCCGGCCTGGTGCGCTGTCAAATGGTGTTTTTTCATGGCGATCTCCCTGTCTTTTTCCAGAAAGGCCGCTTCGATGAAGAGTTGATCCGAATCCCTGGCAAGAGTTATGGCCTTCTTTTCGTTTTTTGGGTTAAAACAGATGTCTGAGATATACGTGATTTTTTGTCCGGGCGTCATCAGAACAATCCGGTCCGCCAATTCACCCAGCCGGTATTCGTCGGTTCTCCCTTTTCGCTCGACTTCAACTATCGATGCCGGATCTTTTTCTTCCAAAAGCATATTCTTGAACCGCTTCAGCCAGGGTCCGATTTCAAGCCCTAACAATGAAAGCGCATCTTTTTTAATGTTGACGTGAAAACGCTCCTTAAACGAAAAGCCGAGACAGGGGATGCTGTGATCGAAGATCTCCATGGAGATGGAAAATCCGTTTTCGGTAAGCAGAACGGTATCGAACGGATGCTGACTCACCTCTCCGGGCCGGAACCCTTCCTGACAGCGGTACTCGCAGGACGCCATCCCTTGGGGGCTGATTTCGACGGCATGCAGGACTAAAGGTTTTTCATAATTGTTAACCAGATCCCAGGAATATCCGGCCAGTTTTCCTTCGACATGCCGCAAAAAAGGGGCAGGCCCATAAAGATACAGGGTTTTTTCACGTCCCAAAAAAAGGCGGATCAGCATATCGAATCCGATAAAATGATCCATGTGCGTATGGGTTATAAAAACGTGGCTGATTTTTAAAATATCTTTCGGAGATAAATTCGTGATATCGCCAAGATCGAAAAGAAGCGCCCGTTTTTCAAATAGAAAGGAGATGAAAAGCCCGGGATCGCAAAAGGGTCCATTGATGAGTCTGGGGTGAAAAGAGGGCCTCATTGCGCCTCTTCGACGATGAGTTGGACGTTTTTCCGACCTTCCCAGTGGTTCCAGGAAAGACGATAAGCAACCCTGGCAAACCGATCTTTCAATGGAAAATTTGGATCGATATTGAATTGAATCGCTTCCATTGCTTGTTTTCGTTCACCGGGCTTTTGAGAAAGAACCATCCGTCGATGCTTTACGCCGACGATCTTGGAAGTAACGATATGAACATCATCGGCCATAAATAAGGGTGCCGGATTTCCGGTCCCATGCGGCTTGACGGCATCCAGGGAGTCGAGGAGTTCAGAGGAGATATTATCAAACCGAAGTTTGCAGTCGATGGTGATTTTTGGGATGAAGTCCTCCGGTCGAGTTGACTGGGCTACCGCTTTTTCGAAATCATCTGCAAACGCCTGGATGTTATCGGATTTGATTTTGAGTCCTGCCGCCATGATATGGCCTCCGAAACGGTCGAGAGTGTTCCGGCAAGAATCGAGAGTGCGGCAGAGATCGAGTCCGGGAATGCTTCGGGCAGAGCCTTTTCCAATACCGTCCTGCAGCGAGATCAGTATTGTCGGGCGATAATATTTTTCAACCAGTTTGGAAGCAACAATTCCAAGGACCCCTTCGTGCCACCCTTTCCCGGACATGACAAGGGTTCGGTTTCGAAGGATCTGTGGAAATTTGCGGACATATTGATCAATTTCATCAAGCAGTTCTTTTTCAAGGTTTTGGCGACGGATATTCAGTTTGCCGAGGAGGACCGCTTTTTCCCTGGCGGAATCCAAATCATTGTCGATCAGAAGATCGAACGCGGTATCGGCATGTCCTATCCGGCCGGCGGCATTCAATCGGGGAGAGAGGCGAAATGCAATATCTTCGGTATCGATCGACCCGATAGGCGTTCCTGATGATTCGGCAAGGGCCCGAAGTCCTTTTCGGTGCCCGGAACGGATCATTGCTAGTCCTGTTTTGGACAGGATTCGATTTTCATGAATCAAAGGGACCATATCCGCGACGGTGCCCAGGGCCACCAGGTCTGAAGACTGTTTCAGGTTCGGTTCGGTTCTTCCTTTCCAAACGCCTTTTTCCCTTAAATGCTTCCTTAGGGCGATGATTAAAAAATAGGCCACGCCCACTCCCGAGAGATGCCCTAATCCGGAGGGGCAATCCTTTCGATTCGGATTGATCACGGCAAATGCTTCAGGGAGGTTGGATGAGACCTGATGATGGTCGGTGACGATGACATCGATTCCGGAAGCATTTGCTTTTCTAACGGCGTCATGGCTTCCTGAACCGCAATCCGCCGTAATAAGAAGACTGATCTTTTTTGGAACAAGGTAATGATGGACATGATGCGCCTGAAATCCATACCCTTCTTCAATTCGATGCGGGATATGGTAAAAAACATCCGCTCCAAGGAATTTGAAAAATTCGTACAGGCAGGCCGTGGCGGTAATGCCGTCCACGTCATAATCCCCAAAGATCAGGATATGTTCTTTTTTATCCAGAGCACGGGTGATGCGATGCACCGCTTTTGTCATATCCGCCATGGAAAAGGGGGAGCGGAGACGGCTCAGCGCCGGAGATAAAAAATGAACGGCATCTTCCCCCTCTTGAATACCGCGATTCACTAATATGGATGCCACCACAGGGTGAACATGGGCGGCGTTGATGATTCTTCGAACCGCTTCCGGATTCGGCTTTAAGACCTCCCACGATTTCTCCATGATTACAGGATACCGTATAAGTCCCAACCGAACAAGAACGAATTGATGCCTCCCACTCGAACCCTCGAATCCTTGGCCCCTAAAGATGCCGGCTTCAGCCGGTAGTTTATTATTGATAAGGGACGCGATGTGATGATACCATCTAATAAATGAACCTTGAAATTCAAGTTAAGATTTGACCATTTGCGATGCCAAAGAAATATTTATATATTAATACCATCGGCTGCCAGATGAACATCCATGATTCCGAGCGGATTGAGGCCATGATGAGAAGCTCGGGATATGAAATAACCCCTTTCATGGAACTGGCGGACCTGATTTTATTTAACACCTGTTCCGTGCGGGAAAAAGCCGAACAAAAAACCTATTCCTTTCTCGGGCGTCTGGCAGAACTAAAAAAAAAGAAACCCAGCCTCATCATCGGCACAATCGGCTGCGTAGCCCAACAGGAGGGGGCCCGTATCCGCAAAAAAATGCCTCATGTGGACCTTGTCCTCGGGACGCATGGATACCATCGGCTCCCTGAACTGATTCATGCCATCGAAATGAGGCGGTATCCGGTATCGGAAGTCGGCTGGTCCGATAGTGTCGAATCACTGGAACAGTTTTGCTCTCAAGCGTCGATTGGAGAAAATTCGGGCAGCTCCCGTTTTGTAACCATTATGAGGGGATGCGACAACTATTGCTCGTATTGCGTGGTCCCCTATGTCAGGGGGAAGGAGCAATGCCGAAAGCCAGGGAAGATCATTGAAGAAATACAAACACTCGTGAGATTTGGCGTCAGGGAAATCACGTTGTTGGGGCAAAACGTGAACAGCTACGGTCAAAAAGAGGGGATCGGTTCCTTTCCAAAGCTCCTTGATCGGGTGAATGCGATCGACGGGTTATTCCGGATACGATTCACCACGTCTCATCCCAAAGATCTCTCGGATGAACTGATTGAATCCTTTGCCGCTCTGGATAAATTATGCCATCACATCCATCTTCCCGTCCAATCCGGTTCGGATCGGGTTTTAAAAAAGATGAACCGGAAGTACACCCGTGACCATTATCTTGATAAGGTCGGAAAGCTTCGGCAGGCATGCCCGGATATCGCCATATCAACCGACATCATCGTCGGATTTCCGGGAGAAACGGAAAATGATTTTAATCAAACTCTCGATCTGCTGGAGCGTGCCCACTTCGACGCCCTGTTTGCATTTCAATACTCGGATCGTCCGAATGCAAAGGCATCCGGCTTCAATAATAAAATATCGGAAAACGAGAAAAGAAAAAGACTAAAAGCCCTCTTTGAAGTGCAACGGGAATATACTCTAAAGAAAAATCGGGGACTTATCGGAAAAACCGAAATTGTTCTGGTGGATGGCCCCAGCAAAAAAGAGCGAAAAAAGAGCGATCCCAAAAAAAATGGGGATTCCCAGTGGACCGGACGAACCACCACCAATAAAGTCGTTAATTTCGTTTCTGATGAAGTTGGTTTTTCAGATCGACAGTTCTTTTCCGGAACCTTAATCTGTGTTAACATACAAGAAGCCTTTGCCAATTCTCTTTACGGCAAGGCCGTCGGGTTTCAAACAAAGTAACTTCTGACAAAAGATTTTCATGAAATTGTCGGGATAAAAGGAGAGACACCATGCTTCACCTGGTAAATGTTGCGGGCCTAACCATCGATCCTGCATCCAATACACCGATTATCATACTCAAAACCCAGGAAGATGAACAAGCGATACCGATATGGATCGGACTGCTTGAAGCCACTTCTATTGCATCGGTCCTTCAGAACATTAAATTCGACCGGCCCATGACTCATGATCTTCTAAAAAACCTGCTAGACCTTCAACATATTCAAGTCACGCGAGTGGAAGTCTGTGATCTTCGGGAAAATACGTTTTATGCGAAAATCCATATGGAATCTCAGGAAAAATCCTTTATTATGGATGCACGCCCCAGCGATGCCATTGCCGTCGCGCTTCGATTTAAGGCTCCCATTTATGTGGATGACATCGTCATCGAAAAATCGAAAAAAGGGATTACCGATGGCGAAATCCTGGACAAAAGCGAGGAAGGGAAAAAGTGGGCCGAGTATCTGGAAAATCTATCCCCTGATGATTTCGGAAAATATAAAGTATGATAAGATCGCAAAAAGTCCGATTTTGCTCGCATCGTGACCATTTTCGGGATTTGCTTATTGCCTCGCTAAATTTCAAGAACTCGTCGCAAGCTCCTCAAACAGCTTGAAATTTTTAACTCTCAGCAATTCGCATCTCTTTTTCCGAAAATGCTCAAATCTCGCTCGCAAAAGGCTTTTTACGAGGTGGACTTTTTACGAAACCATCAAGTATAACTTTCGGTAGCGGACAGGAAGGAGGATTCTATGCAGATCGGGGTGTTGAAGGAGATCAAAACCAAAGAAAATCGGGTTGCCCTGACACCGGCTGGAGCGGAGCAGATGATTGCCCGGGGGCATGTTGTGTTGGTTGAAACAGGAGCGGGGTCAGGTTCGGTATTCTCCGATGACGCGTATATCCGGGGAGGAGCGACGATACGCCGGACACCCGGAGAAATATATGAAACATGTGATATGATCATGAAAGTTAAGGAGCCGCTCTCAGCCGAATATTCGAAAATCCGAGCAGGGCAGATCATATTTACCTATTTTCATTTTGCCGCATCCCTTGAATTGACGGAAGCGATGATCCGGTCCAGGTGTATTGCCATTGCTTATGAGACGGTGGAGAAAAATAACGGTTCTCTTCCGCTTTTAACTCCCATGAGCGAGGTGGCGGGGCGAATGGCGATCCTGGCCGGCGCGAAATATCTTGAAAAAACCTTCGGAGGGAATGGAATCCTTCTGTCCGGCGTTCCCGGGGTTGACCCCGGAACTGTTTTGATTATCGGGGGAGGAGTTGTCGGAACCAATGCTGCTAAGATCGCCTGCGGATTGGGCGCAAAAGTCTATTTGTTGGACACCAACCTCGAACGCCTTCGCTATCTCTGTGACGTCATGCCGAAAAATTGCTTTCCGTTGGTTTCCAACCCGGCCACGATCCGGAAGCTTTTAAAGGAATCCGATCTCGTTGTGGGCGCGGTGCTTATCCCAGGAGCCATGGCGCCTAAAATGATTACAAAAGATATGTTAAAGATCATGAAAAAAGGCTCGGTCATCGTGGATGTGGCTATCGATCAGGGAGGGTGCGTTGAAACGGCGAAACCGACCACCCATGACGATCCGATTTACGAAGTGGATGGAATCATCCACTATTGTGTGGCCAACATGCCCGGTGCCGTTCCGTATACATCGACGACTGCTCTTACCAACGCAACACTCCCCTATGCCCTTGAGATTGCAGATAAGGGATGGAAAATGGCCGCCCAAAAAAACCCGGAAATCGCAAAAGGGATCAACATGGTGGAAGGAAGGGTGACCTACAAGGGCGTCGCCGATGCGTTTAACTTAAACTATGAGCCGTTGAAGGAGATATTATAAAGAGAGAGGCTTTTTCATAAAGTCAATGACATGGATTAAAATGGCGTTCAAATCAGACTCGGGTTCAAAGCCCAAAAGGCGCCTGATTTTATCTATCCCCGGCACCCGGCGCTGCATATCTTCGAAGTCTTTTTCAAAAGCCTCTTCATAGGGGATGATGTGGATGGTGGATTTGGATCCGGTCAAGTCGACGATTTTTTTCGCCAGATTCAGGATAGTGATCTCCTCCGTCCCCCCGATATTAAAAACCTCTCCGAAGGCAGCGTTGTTTTCCATAAGGGCCATCAGCGCCTTGACTACATCCTTAACGTAGGTAAACGTCCTTGATTGGTTCCCATCCCCGTAAACCGTCAGGGGTTCATTTTTTAACGCCTGGCCGACAAAGCGCGGAATCACCATGCCATAAGCGCCGGTTTGCCTGGGTCCGACGGTATTAAACAACCGGGCAATGATCACCGGAAGGTGCTTTATCCGGTGGTAGGCTAAGGCGGTAAATTCATCCATGAGTTTTGAAGCCGCATAGCTCCACCGGAACTTGCTGGAAGGCCCGTAAATAATGTTGTCCGTTTCCACGAGAGGCGCGTGAAGGTGTTTTCCGTAAACCTCCGAAGATGAAGCGATCAACACCTTTTTCTTGAATTTCGCGCATATTTCCAGCACGGCCTCGGTTCCCTGAATGTTGGTCCTGATGGATTCAAGGGGATGCTCCAGGATATACCGGACGCCGACCGCTGCTGCGAGATGAAAGACAACGTCGCATGTTCCCGTCAACTCCATCATCGCGTTTTTATTTAAAATCGTGTCGATGCAAACGAAAAATCGATTGTTAAAGGCTTTATTTTTCTCAAGATGGTTCACGTTGTCTAAGGACCCTGTGGAAAGGTCATCGATGATATACACTTCCGCCCCTTTTTCAAGATAGGCTTCAGCCAGATGAGATCCGATGAACCCCGCACCGCCCGTTATCAATACCCGCATGATGAAACCCTTTCGTTAATGTTTCTTTAATGAAAGTGTAATCTGATTTTTTAGCGGATTACTAAACATTAGGCAATCTTAATTTTTAGTGTCCATCCCACCGGTTCTCGTTACTTGACATGTTTAATTCGCAGGCTTATTTTCTCAAAATAACGGGAGAGACCCGGGATTCAAGAGGTTGTGAAAAGGAGTTTTTCATGAGCAAATTATCCTATCGATGCAGAATATGCGGTGCGGAAGCCAAAGCGGAAGGGAAGATGAAACAGGCCCCGGAATGCTGCGATACATCCATGGAGGAGGTCGAGGAACTCAGCGCATGCCAGATTTCCTCTACCGCCGAGCATTCCCGATTCGATCATACGGATGATCCATGTGATGACGGTCGGTCCGGAAAAGTGTAGCCAATCTGGAGTTATTTCATTCATCCTTTAAAAAAACCCTGTGATATTCCTCATCCGAGAGATGCTTTTTCAAAAGCATCGACACCATATCAAATACGGCCTCCAATTCCGAATCGGCCATCCTTGGGACAACGGCTTTCATCATGTGATCATCCGAGAATTTTTGAAGATAATAGATGACGGTATGTTCGTCCGATTTACGATCAAAGCCGAATCCGACAAAATCATCGTAAGTCTCAACAAAATGATGGGTGTGTCTTGCCATAACATGTTCTCCTCTTTTTCCCAAATTGGATAAGATTTGGATAAGAATAGCATCCTAATGCTGCATATTGAAAGCGGAAACGATATCCCTTGATATTTGTATAATTTCTGGTTTATGATAAAATCAGGTTGTTTGGATGGCGGTATAACCAAATGGGTCGGCAAACAAGCGGAGGTGATGCCATGGCATGGAAAGAGGATGACGATCTAAGTCGGATTAAAATCGAATCCGAAAGAGAAGAGTTTCAAAAAGAAATCGATTTCCAGTCTAAAGAACCTCAACGGAAAAAACCAGGATGGTTTAAAATACCGGAAGAGATGCCCATCGGTTTAATCGCCATCGTTATTGCCGCTATCGCTGTTCTATTTATTCTTTTTATCCCAAATACCCGGAAGGGTGGAGAGAGTAAGAAATTAGCGATTCTGGAGCAGAAAATGATCCAGCTCGAGGATCGAATGGTTCGGATAGAGGGGATAGAAAAGAAAATACCTGCAGGAGATGCTTCAGATTTTGAAAAGAAAGCCGAACAACTAAAAAATCGGATGGAAAGGATTGAGACCTCGCTCTCCATGCTGACCAAACAAGTTGAGGAAAAACAAACCGGATTAAAGCCAAAAACACCAACCGAAACACCCCAAAAAGCAACTCCTGAAAAACCAATCCCAAAACCGGCGCAGGTATCGGAGAAATACCATACCGTTGAAACCGGAGAAACCCTTTATAGTATCAGCCGTAAATATGAGATAAAGCCGGATGAATTACTGAAAATCAATAACCTTCCGAATGACTCTAAAATCTATCCGGGGCAGAAACTGCTTGTAGGTCCCCAGAAAAAGAATTGAATCGCATTCAAATTCTGAAAAATCCCATTCTCAATTATGCGTGGGGTTCTTACACGGCCATTTCAGGACTTTTGGGAGAAACGACCCCTTCCAGCACACCGCAGGCGGAACTCTGGATGGGCGCTCATCCAAAAGCGCCTTCATTGATGGAATCAAACGGTGTCTGGATACCGCTGAAAGAGGCAATATCTAAAAATCCGGAAGAGATTCTCGGTCGGTCAGTATCGAAGGCTTTCGATCAAAGGCTTCCTTTCCTATTCAAAGTGTTGGCCGCGGAAAAACCCCTTTCCATTCAGACTCATCCCGATAAAATTCAGGCAAAAAAAGGATTCGATAGAGAAACCCGCAGACATATTCCCATCGATTCTCCCATTCGAAACTACAGGGATGAAAATCATAAGCCCGAATGCCTGTGCGCGATCAGCCCGTTTTGGGCCTTGTGCGGGTTCAGAAAAATTTCTGAAATGATCGTTCTTTTCGAAAAAAGCGGATTGTCGAGTTTAAAAAAAGAGATCGCCGATTTAAAGCATCGGCCCGACTCAAAAGGGATGAGGGATTTTTTATCGCACCTTCTGATGATGGAATCCCTAAAACGGCAAAAAGTCATTGAAGAGGCCATAACATGGGCTGCACCGAGGGTTGACGATGATCCGATCGCTCGGTGGACGATTCTCCTTTGCAGAGAATATCCCATGGATTTGGGGGTGATTGCGCCCATGTATCTGAATCTGATCTCTTTGAGTCCCGGAGAAGCCCTTTACCTACCGGCAGGAATGCTGCATACCTATCTTAAAGGGACCGGGATCGAAGTGATGGCCAATTCGGATAATGTTGTTCGAGGGGGATTAACGTCCAAGCATGTCGATGTTCAAGAGTTGTTCGAGGTGATTCGTTTCGATGAAGCAGATGTTCAAATTTTGAAGGCCGTTCCGATCAGCGGGAACGAATCACAATTTGTGACCCCTGCAGAAGAATTTGCCCTTTCGGTGATCGTCGTTAACCGGCATGCCCCTTATCTGAGTGCACCGAATCGGAGTATCGAGATTTTGTTTTGCACTCATGGAAGCGGAGCCATCAAAACTGCCGGGGACAATTCGGAAATCCAGCTCCAAAAAGGGGTTTCTGTGGTGGTTCCGGCGGCTGTTTGCGGATATCAAGTGAGAGGGAACCTGACTCTTTATAAGGTAAGAGTTCCATTATCCGTTGAGGCCAAAAAAGCGTGACGGCCGATCATTAAAAGGGAACGCCCATTGCCCAGATACACCGGAATCAATCATTTGGCCATGGCCACACCCGACTTTGATACCACCATCCGGTTCTGGTGGAAGAAGAGAAATAAGCCGAGATTTTTATTGACAAGTGCTTTCCGTTATGTTCAATTTACGAACGTTTAAAAATTGAACACTCTATTTTTCAAGTTTTATCGGTCACATCAAAGTACCACCCGTGTAACCCACCAAGCGGAGCTATTTTTTTTCCGATCATAAAAACCTTCCTGTTCCCCCTTACGTTTCATGGATCATAAAGACATCCGAACATTAAAGCTTCTCGAAGAGATCGAGAATTCTCATACCCCAAGCCAGAGGGATCTCGCCAGAAAACTCAATATTTCTCTTGGGCTTGTAAATGCGTTTATCAAACGTCTTGCCCACAAGGGATATTTTAAAATCACCACCATCCCGAAGAACCGGGTTGCTTACATGCTCACCCCAAAAGGGATGTCGGAAAAGACCCGGCTGACCTATGAGTATATCCATTTCTCATTTCAGTTTTACCGAAAGGCAAGAGCCAAGCTTCATGAGATTTTTATTGGTTTGGAGGAACAGGGCGGCAACCAGGTTGTTTTCTACGGGGCAGGGGAGTTGGCGGAGATCGCCTATATTTCATTGCAGGAAACATCCGTCCGCCTGACGGCAATCGTGGATGACCAGAGAATCGGAGAGCAATTTCTCGGAATGGGTATCAAGAGCCCTAATATGCTCCCGGAACTTGTGTTTGATAAAATCATTATCACGGCAATGAATTCAGGAGAAGCAATTATGGAAAACGTGCTTTCCAAAGGGATTCCACAATACAAAGTGGAACTGGTCAACTAGCCTGAAAGGACAGGAATATGACATTTGAAAAAAAAATCTTATGCATCGGCGCCGGATATGTCGGCGGGCCGACCATGGCCGTAATTGCTTCGAAATGTCCGAATTACAAGGTAACAGTGGTGGATATCAATCACCAAAAAATCGCCCAGTG
Source organism: Pseudomonadota bacterium (assembly GCA_043806755.1). Taxonomy (GTDB): domain Bacteria; phylum Desulfobacterota; class Desulfobacteria; order Desulfobacterales; family UBA2156; genus RBG-13-49-15. Next base: position 22,984 of record JAZDGS010000022.1, read on the forward strand.
GAATTCGGAACAGCTCCCTATTTTTGAACCCGGCCTTGACGAGATCGTAAAATCATCCCGCGGGAAAAATTTGTTTTTCACTACTGATATCGAAAAAGGGATAAAAGAGTCGGATATCATCTTTGTCAGCGTCAATACCCCGACCAAGATGTTCGGTGCTGGAAATGGAATGGCCGCTGATCTCCAGTATTGGGAAAAAACCGCGAGACAAATCCTTGACTGTTCGGAATCATCCAAAATCATCATTGAAAAAAGCACGCTTCCGGTGAAGACCGCCCAAGCCATGGAACGGATATTGAATTTAGGGAAAAAAGGGATCCGGTTCGATGTCCTCTCCAATCCTGAGTTCCTGGCCGAAGGAAGCGCCATTAAGGACTTGATAAATCCGGATCGGATCCTGATCGGGTCCCACCTGACAAAAAACGGCTTAATGGCAAGGGAAGAGCTGGCGGAAATTTATGCCAACTGGGTCCCAAGAGAAAAAATCGTGACATCCGATATCTGGAGCAGTGAACTTTCCAAGCTGGTCGCAAATGCATTTTTAGCTCAACGGGTGTCGTCCATCAATGCGATTTCGGCTCTTTGTGAAAAAACCGGGGCGGATGTCACCGAAGTGACCAGGGCAGTTGGGATGGACAACCGGATCGGAAGCCGGTTTCTCAATGCCAGCGTGGGTTTCGGAGGGTCGTGTTTTCAAAAAGACATCCTGAACCTGGTCTATCTATGCCGCCATTATGGATTAAAAGAAGTTGCCGACTATTGGGAAGGGGTCGTCAACATCAACAACTACCAGAAGGAACGATTTGTTCTAAATATGCTCAATGCAATGTTTAACACCCTGGCAGGAAAACGAATTTGCATATTGGGTTTTTCCTTTAAAGCCAATACCGGAGACACCCGGGAAAGCCCGGCGATTTATATCTCAAAGAAGCTTTTGGAAGAAAAAGCGGAAATCGTCATCAGCGATCCCAAAGCGCTTCCAAACGCCGGAATCGACTTAAAGGAATTCAATGATAAAATCGATTACATCGAAGATCCTTACAGGGCGGTGCACGGCGCTCATGCCATTGCCGTTTTGACGGAATGGGATTTGTATAGAACGCTCGATTTCAAAAGAATTTTCAATTCGATGATCAAACCCGCCTTTATCTTTGATGGGCGAAACATCCTTGACCACAAGATTTTGTTTGAGATCGGGTTCAATGTCTATCCGATCGGAAAACCCCCACTGACCCATTTCTAAAAGAGCCCGAAGCGAGGACAAACAATGCACAGACAAAAACGGATACTGGTCACAGGAGGTGCCGGATTTTTAGGGTCGCATCTTTGCGAAAGACTCGTTTTCGAAGAGCATGATGTAATTTGCCTGGACAACCTTTTCACCGGCACAAAAAAGCATATCTCTCATTTGCTCGGAAAGCCGAATTTTGAACTAATCCGCCATGATCTGACCCAACCGATTTTTCTGGAAGTAGGTGAAATTTATAACCTGGCATGTCCGGCATCTCCGATTCATTACCAGCATAACCCTGTCAAAACCATCAAAACCTCGGTAATGGGCGCCATTCACATGCTGGGAATGGCAAAACGCGTCAAAGCAAAAATTTTACAAGCATCGACGAGCGAAGTTTATGGCGACCCCACTGTTCACCCCCAAAGCGAATCGTATTGGGGAAACGTCAATCCGATCGGTATCCGATCCTGTTATGACGAGGGGAAACGGTGTGCCGAGACTCTGTTTTTCGATTATCACCGGCAGAACAACGTGAATATAAGGGTTGTTCGTATTTTCAACACCTATGGCCCCAGAATGCATCCAAACGACGGCCGCGTGGTCAGCAATTTCATTGTCCAGGCGCTTTCTAATAAAGATGTGACCGTTTTCGGAGACGGATCTCAGACCCGTTCGTTTTGCTATGTGGATGACATGATTGAGGGGATGGTCCGGATGATGAACGGACCGGATGATTTTATCGGACCGGTGAACCTGGGGAATCCGGTAGAATTTTCCATTCTTGAACTTGCGCAAAAAGTGATCGCCTTGACCGGTTCGAATTCAAAAATTATATTCAGAGACCTCCCGGAGGATGACCCGGTTCAACGCCAACCCGATATCCGTTCGGCAAAAGAGAGATTAGGATGGATTCCGGCCGTTCAATTGGAACAGGGGCTTGGAAAAACCATTAAATACTTCCAGATGATACTGAAAGAAAACAGGCAAGGAATATAAAGCCGCTTTTTATCCGATCCTGAAGCACTGAAACATATGCTGAAAAGCTTTTACTACTTTATCCGGTTGATCATTCTTCAACGAGAGCTCATTTTTTCCATGGCGAAACGCGAGGTGGCCACCCATTACATCGGATCGCTCCTTGGATTCATATGGACATTTATTCATCCCATGGTCATGATCTTTGTTTTTTGGGTGGTTTTCAGCATCGGATTCAGAGTGCAACCGATCCAAAATGTTCCTTTTGTCGTTTGGCTTACCGCAGGAATGGCCGCCTGGTTTGTTTTTGCCGATATCGTGAGCGGATCATCGAATGTCATCGTCGCCAATGCGCATCTGATTAAAAAAACCGTTTTTCATTCCCAAATACTTCCTGTTGTCAAAATCGCCTCCTCCCTGATCAGCCATTCGGTTTTTTTGGTGGTTCTGCTGGGTTTAATTCTTTTTCAAAAGATGCCGTTTAGTTTTTATTACCTGCAATTTTTTTATTACCTGTTTTGTTTAACGGTCTTGGGCCTCGGATTCGGATGGGCGGTATCCGCCCTCAATGTGTTTATCCGGGATATCGGACAAATTGTTGGAGTTATCCTTCAGATCGGTTTTTGGGCCACCCCCATCTTTTGGGATATCCGGATCATGCCGGAAAAGATCCAAGTCCTGTTTAAGCTGAACCCCATGTTTTATATCATTCAAGGATATCGTGAATCCTTTATCTATTTTTCTCCGTTTTGGAACCATCCATGGCAGACAATCTATTTTTGGGGAGTCACCTCCATTCTGTTTGTCATTGGTGCTCTGATTTTTCAAAAATTGAAGCCCCAATTTGCCGATGCATTGTGAACAATCCCATCGAAAGGGGTCGAGGATTCGAGCGCAACACCTGGGAAATTGAAGAAAGCCGAATGGAAGACATCGTCATTGACATAAAAAACGTAACCAAAACCTACAAACTCTATCGCAGCCACGCCGACAGAGTTAAAGAGACCTTTCATCCCCTGCGGAAAAAGTATAGCCGCCCGTTCAATGCTCTCGAAGATATCAACATCGAGGTGCGCAAAGGTGAATCCATCGGGATTATCGGAAGGAACGGAAGCGGCAAATCGACCCTGCTCCAATTGATATGCGGCATATTAAAGCCGTCGGACGGAAGCATTGCGGTAAACGGAAGGGTATCAGCACTCCTGGAGCTTGGAGCCGGATTCAACCCTGAGTTTACCGGTTTACAAAACATTTTTTTAAATTCATCGATTTTAGGATTGAGCCGTGAAGATACGGAGAAACGGTTGGACAGGGTCATTTCATTTGCCGATATCGGGGATTTCATCCAGCAGCCCGTCAAGACCTATTCCACAGGAATGTATGTGAGGCTGGCTTTTTCGATTGCGGTCCATATCGATCCTGAAATCCTTATCATCGACGAGGCGCTCGCAGTAGGAGATATTTTCTTCCGGCAAAAATGCATCCAGCACATGCAGGAAATCATGATGGGATGCACCAAAGTCATTGTTTCTCATGACATGCAATCCGTTGCGAAATTGTGCGAGAGGGTCATGGTGCTCGATCGGGGGAAGATGGTCTTTGATGGTTCACCACTGAAGGGGATCGAGTATTACACCCGAATCATGCATGACGAAGTATTTAAGACAAGTTGCAGCATTGAAACCGGTATTGAACCGATTCCATCCGCTGAAATCATCGAAACCCATGATTGGATTGACGTACCTCAGGATTCAGTCGGTGGTGCCTGTGAAGTGATTATCGAAAAGGTGATGATCACCTCCAAGGAATTCGAGCCCCTTACGATTGTCAAAGCAGATGATTATGTATTGCTCCACCTAATCGCATATTCCTTTTCGGATAAAAGGAACATCATTTTCGGTTATCTGATCAAAGACAGGGTCGGGAATGCGATTTTCGGCGAAAATACGGTGGAATGTCCGAAGGGCCCCATCGATTTGCCGGCGGGAAGACATTACATAAAGATCGGTTTTCAATGGCCGGAAATCTATCCGTCCGAATATACGATCACCGTTGGGATCGGAGAAGGCCGGCATGCCGCCAACCATGTGATACAATGCTGGGCTCATAATATTCTGTCGGTATCCGCCATCAGTCCAAGCCGGTTCGTGCATGCCCTCTTTAACAACCCGATTACCTATCTGGATGTAAATTCGGTTGACCGTTAAAAATTGGATAATCAGCGAACCCGATTTTGAAGCGGAGAAAAGTTGCTCCAACTTCAAAATATGGCCCTGGAACGGTCACCGGAGGTTTGCCTACGATTTGATCCGTTTTGTAAATCCCAAACGATTCGTCGAGCTTGGAACCTACTGGGGAACCTCCTTTTTCGCTTTTTGCCAGGCGGTGAAGGACTTTCACCTTGGAACCGAATGCATCGCCATAGACACCTGGAAGGGAGATGGCCACACAGGGCCTTATGATCCGAAGGCCCTTGAAACCTTTTCCCGGATCAGCAGAGAGGTATTTGGAGAAATAAATATCCGTCCTCTGGAATTGACCTTCCAAGAGGCGTCGCCGCT
>JAZDGS010000023.1:0-61310 GCA_043806755.1 Pseudomonadota bacterium
CACCCCTTTCCGAAGTTTGAAGGTATAGGTCAAACTGTCCGGGGAGATCGACCAGGATTCGGCAAGGAGGGGCTCCACATCCGTGGACTCATCCTTGTACTCAACCAGGGCTTCGAACACACTGTCGCAGATCATGAAGGAGTTGCCATCCGTCTCGTAGGCCGGATCAAGCCCGACGCTGTCTCCGCCGCGGCCGAATATGAGCATTCCGCCCGGTTTTGGAGCGGAAGCAACGCTCGCTTTTGTTTCAGCCTTTCCTCCCGGTTTTGACTGAGCCAACGCGTGACCGGAGATTAAAAATACCGCAAGCAACATCAATATCAGAATCTTTTTCACCATTTCCCCTCCTTATGTTGTCGGTTAATTTTACATGTTTCCTGTTTTAACATCGGATTGTGCGCTATGATCAAACAGATGACCCATTGTCTGCTTTTAAAATGGTTATCTATCCCGAAAAACCGCTCCGGAGTCAAGGTCAAACCGTAATCAGATAGACCGGTTCGGCTTCAACGAGCCGGGGAACGGTTTTATTTCTGACGAATCGCTCCGAAAATAATGAAGAGCAAACCGAGCGCCCCTACAAGAATGTAGAGAGGGGTTGTAATTAAAAAATTGAGATATGAGATACCTTCGATTAAATGAGTGTTCATGAGATCGTACAGGTAAAGCGTTTCGGAGGCCTCTTTTTTTTCCATTAAATTGGCCAATGCCTGGTTTCCAAGGATCAAGAGAGCCGCCAGCACACAGATGAAGCCGAAAATAGTCCGTTTATTTATCATCTCCGTCTCCCAAATCCAATGGTCTTAAATGCGGTACGACCATCAAATCGCATGGTGAAGGATTCGACATTATGAATCGGGCATTTCTTCGAATGTTAATTCATGTTCAATGTGAATGCAGCCGATGATGCTTTGGGCTGCGGGGCACCGGATTAAATAATTATTGAGCGCCTCGTATGCATCCTCCTTTTGTTCCTTCGGAGCTTTAAGGAAATGGTGTACCTTGATGCGGGTTATTTTAAGAACACCATCCACATCTTCAATGTCTCCGGCGACTTCGGCCCTGAATAAATCGTTGAATGTTCGGATCTTTTTTCCGGCCAAAACCGTGGCCAGTGTCCCCATCATTCACCCGCCCACGGCACCCACAATATGATCCAGGGTGGCGGCATGCTCTTCCTCCGGTTCGACCCGGTAGAATTTCTTGATACCTCCGTGGACTCCATAATAGACCGGATCCTTAAATCCTCTAATGATGGCTTTTCGGGTCGGGCCTTTTTCCCGGGTAATAGTGATGTGAGACGTATGGACGACTTTTTTCATATGCTCCTTTTCTTTTTTCCGTGCGTTAGTGAAAGGTTGCAGCAATTATAAATGGAAACCGTCAAACGGTTGTTGCCGATCGTTTTTTCAGCCCGTTCACTAGTGTGGTGATAATCTCTTTTTGAACCTGGCTTTTAAATTGAAATTTCAACCCAATCCCCTCTGATGTGGTTCGAACGATTTTGGCCGGTATTTTGAATGGATTTTGTTCATCAGGAAAATTAATCCTGAGAAAGATCTCTTCTCCTACCTGAAATGCTCCTTTTGATACCATGAATACACCGCTCGGGCTGATATCACGTGCATAATCGGTTATCGCCCGGTCCAGGTTCACATAATCTATGGCAATGGTATATGTTTTTCGCTGATATTCCCTCTCTTCCAGGGATATGTCCCTATTTTTCATCGTCTTTTCGATGTTGGCCAGGAGGACAAAGCGTTCTTCTTCAGTCATCTGATGGATCAATTCCAGGATACGACCCAGGACATCATAATGATTTTTTTGAGCATCTTTTTCCATAAAACCTCACCTGTTCGCTGGTACAAAGGAGCCGAACCGTTTGAAAAGAAGTCGATAGAGTGAAGAAGAAAATCAAATTGAACTAAATATAAAAAAAACTCGGAAAAGAGTCAAGAATTAAAGCGTATCGGTTTTCATCGGGCGTATTTCTGCTATCACCATGCCAAGAAATATGAGCCCGCCGCCGGTGAGATGGCTCATTAAAAAAGGCTCGTTTCCGAAAAAATGGGCAAACAACGCTCCGAAAACCGGCTCACCCGTAAATATCAGGGCCGCCCGCGCCGCCGGGGTTGTTCGCTGGGCATAGGTCTGAATGATATAAGCAAATACCGTGCACAGCAATACGGTTACGATAACCGCAGTCCATGCTTCAGAAGGGATGTTACAGGTGATCCCGCCGGAGGTGATCGACAGCAACAGGCCTAATACGGCGCTCACGCCCAACTGCCATGTGACTAGTGCCAACACATCAAATTTCGGTGCATAGCATCCGGTCAGGAGGATGTGAAGCGCGACGGCCACTGCACAAAAAAAGATTAACACATCCCCGAAATTCCACGTAGACGGAGCCCCTCCAACTAAGATATAAAGACCGATAAATGCCGCCAGTATGCCAAGGGCTGCCGATGGGGCGGGAAAGCTCCTGAAAAAAACCGCAGAAAAAATCGGCACCAGCACAACATTCAGGCCGGTGATGAATGCACCGTTGGTGGCGGAAGTCAGCGTCAGCCCCCAGGTTTGAAAGGCAAAGGATGCAAAAAGGAGGATCCCCAACAAAGAGCCGGCTTTAATCGTGGGCCAGTCCAAGTGCCGAAGGCGTCTTGGAAACAAAAGGATCATCAGGAGGAACGCCAGTCCGAATCGGGTGGTTAAAAAAGAATAGACATCCACCACAGCCACGGCGTTCTTGACCAGGATGAATGTAGACCCCCAGAAAAAGGTCACAAGAAGCAACATGAAATCCATGACAAGCTGTCTGGCGCGTTCCGTCATCCGTGATTCTCCGAATCGAGATAAAAATTTTATTTTTTACCGGAGAGCAGGCCGCATGTAAAGGTGCCTCTCCTGTTTTTTAGGTCATTGCGACATTTATTTTCAAAGAAAATCCGGAACAGGTGGATTTTCACTTTAACAATGGTTAATATAAGAGTTTAATCAAGGCATCAGAATTTCAGGAGAAAAAATCCGCATTCAAGGATGTTATGGACGAAATTTTAAAAAGATACCCCTTCCGCTGCACCCTCAGCTTTCGGCCCCTTTTCGATTATTTAAGAAAAAGGGATAAACAGGGGATCCATGAAATGCCGTGCCCCGGATTCGACATTGATGTGATCCTCAAACAGGCGCCGGAGCTTTCAGAGCCGATTACCGACCTGTCCGTGCTGACAAAACATCAGGATCTGATCCGTCGGTTCATGAGCTTCGTGTTTCCTCCGGTTTTTTGGGATAAAGAAGCCGTAGCCGCATTGATCCCTTTTTCAATGAAGCCGATTTTTGTTTCTCCGGATTTTGCCCGCCTTTTCCTGGATGACGAGGGGATCCTTACCGGAAAAATTAATGTCGGGGAAGAACGATTCGCGCTGGGGAGGACGATCAGGGCATACCTGTTTATCTTAAAAAAGTTTTACGGCATCACCCAACACCTCGATTATCCCATCATCCGAATTGTGGAGGACAGGAACACCGGCCTGGAACGCCATTATAAAATGAACATGGATTTTCGATTCGTTGATGTAAAGGCCGAGAGGGAACCGGAACCGCTGTCCGAAACAGAGCGAACACAGATCATGGAGCATCTGACCGATCCGGAATTGTTAAAGCGGTTGCTTCCGCCGGAAAATTTCGAGTTGTGCGGATTCAGCATCATCCAGGCGGTGGATGTGACTGAAATGGAGGTCATTTCTTCCCTTGGAAGAGATCTGATCCATAAAAAATCCATTTTATCTAAGGAGGGCTTCCTAAAGGTCCAGCAGCGGCTCCGCACCCTTTTTCGAAGACCCACATTGATCGCCGACCTTTCGGCTATTCACGAGAATCAAATTCTTTCGATCAACAGCGGTTCAGAGATGACTCGGAATTGCATTTTTGCGGACTCGCATCATGTCCATCTTTCCGAGCTCCGGGGGACGATGTATGAAAAAGCCATCATCTCTCAACAGATCGTCCGCATCTCTGATGTCATCACCGGTCCGATGCCGGAAGAAAAAAAAGCGTCGATTCTTAAGGAAGGGATCCACTCCCTAATGATCGCACCCTTGATCTACAAGGACCGCACCATCGGAATCCTTGGTATCGGCTCCCAACAACCCATGGATTTAACTCCTCTTGATGAATTATTGGTGGAGCAGGTCCAGCCGCTTTTTTCCATGGCGATTAAAAAGGCGCTCGATGATTTTGAAAACCAGATCGAAAGCGTTATCAAAGAACAGTGCACCGCCATTCATCCCGCCGTTGAATGGCGATTCCGCAAAGCGGCGGTCGACCTTCTGGAAAACCGGCTTAGGGGAAAAAAGACGGAGATGGGCCCCATCGTTTTCAAAGATGTTTTCCCCTTCTACGGTATATCCGATATTCGGGGCTCGGCCATGGAACGAAACCGTGCCATTCAACTCGATCTTATCGAACACCTCGACTTGGCCCTCCACGTGGTTCAACAGGCACAGCATGCCAAGCCTTTATTCATATTGGGAGAGCTTATCGGCCAGATCGAATCCCGATTAACGCGAATTCAAAACGGTTTGAAATCCGGCGATGACGTTTCGATTTTAACATTTCTCCGGGAAGAAGTGGAAACGCATTTTCAACATTTTGAGGGGTTTGGCCCCACAGCGGCGCAGGCGGTTAACCGATATCGGTCCGCACTGGATCCGAAAATCGGAACCGTTTATCGGTTACGACAGGATTTTGAAGAGAGCGTTTCAATACTGGCCGGCCGTCTTGCACTCATCCTGGATCAGGAAGAACAAAAACTGCAATCCGTCTTTCCACACTATTTTGACTGGCACCGGACGGACGGCATCGATTACCTCATATATGTTGGTGCGTCCATGAACGAGAATGGGGAATTGAATACGATGTATCTGAAAAATCTGCGCCTATGGCAGATCCGGATCGCGGCCATGCTCGCCAGACAGAGCGAAGAACTGAAATCCGAACTGAAAGTCCCTCTTGAGACTGCACACCTGATCCTCGTTCAGGATTCTCCCATGGCCATCCGGTTTCGTTTTGACGAAAAACGGTTCGACGTGGACGGCGCTTACAATATCCGAAATGAAATTATCAAATCCAGGATCGACAAGGCGGTGGTTAAAGGAAGCGACGAACGGCTGACTCAGCCGGGGAAGATCGCTATTGTCTATTCCCACCCGCTCGAGGCCAGGGAGACACTCAGGCACATCGAGTTTTTAAAATCCGAAGGATATTTGATCGGAGAGGCGGAGCGGATCGACCTTGAAGACCTGCCGGGTGTCCATGGTTTGAAAGCCATCCGGATCAGAGTCAACCTGGACTCGGAAAACATAATGCAAACAACCGGTTCAGGCACTGCTTAGCGTATCGAGTTTCGGATCTGTTTTTCTAAATCGATTGCGGGTTTTTCTAAACCCCTGATGCACCCTGATTTTAGAAGCGATATCCATGCCGGAAGAGAATCGAAAAACAATCAAGCGGAGCAAAAAACGCCTTATTTTCAAAGCTGTTCTTGTATCCGTCTTTTTTATCATCTTTTTTGTCCTGGCGATGCTCGCCGCTCTCCCGTATCTGGTATCGACTCAGTATGCTAAATCCCTGGCTCAAACCGCCGCATCCCGTTTGGTCGAAAGAGAGATTCGGCTGGATCGGATCGGATTCAAATGGAGTCAGGGGATCTTTATTGAGGGGCTTCGATTGTCGGACGACGCAGCGTTTTCAACGTCACCGATGGGAACGATCAAGTCGATCCATCTCAGAATGAATTTTTTAAAAGCTCTTACCGGACGATTAAACCGTGCCGACCTGGATATCGGAGGGGTGTCGCTTCAGGTGATTCGAAACACCGAAGGGGCGACCAATCTGAACCGGTTCATTTCAAACCTCAAGAAGGAAAACAATCCTCCAATCCAACAAAAAAAACCCAAAAACGAAAAGCTCCTTTTCATGCCGCTTTCGATCAGGACCGGTGTCACCATCCGGGATATTTTCATCGGCATCGATGACCGGATGCAACGCCGTCAAATCGAATTTCATCGCGGTTTCGTCAATTTGGATCTCCCCTCCTTTAATCAGCCGCTGACCCTGTCGGTCTCATCACAGGTGAACATAGGGAAATGGTCGCTCCCGGAGGTGAAATTAACGATGACAGGGAGCAATATGTTCGATGCCAGGGGGGAAATCGACCTTCACCGCATCGACATCGATATGGAATTGCAGGCTCCCGGCATTCATGTCAAGGCAAAAGGAAATCCGAACGATGGGAAGATGTCAGGCCTGTTGCGGGCCGATCTTTCTGATTTTTTTCAAGTCGCATCCCCTTTTTTCCCGAAATCCTTGCAGCCGGAAACGATTCGCGGAACCCTGACATGTGAACTGGATGCAAGCAGAATTTCAGCGGCAACGACTTTTTTCGATGTTCGCGTCGACGGAGATCGGATTTACTTAAACAAGAGCTCCTGGAACAGGGATATAGGACCGCTTGATTTCCAAATCCACCATAACGGACGTTATGATTCGGAAAAAGGGGCCCTTTTTGTGGAGAGCGGTGAAATCCGGTTCCTCAATGTCAACCGTTTCTCATGGCACGGACGTCTTTATGACTTAAAGGAATCGAATCCCGGCGCAGCGGTGGAGATCGGGTCGCTTTTACTGGATCTCTCCAGTCTACTGAATCCGGCCGTCCCTTTTCTGCCGAAACGGTTTTTTTTGGATATTCCTTCAGGTATTCAAACAAAAGGGCGCATCACATTGGAACATGCTTCCATCACCGGAAACCTAAATGGAGGGAACCATCGTGTCCATATCAAAGGGCTTCGGATTGACGTTCCATCCGTTCGAGTCCGCGTGGATTCCCCAAATCCGGTCGATCTTTCCATGGATCGTATCGATATTAACTTATTGAGCGTGGAATCCCTGCTAAACGATTTCTTTCCGAACCAGCTCAAGGTGCATTCCCGTTTGGCCATTGATCGTCTTGACGTAAAGGGGGAAAACCCTGTTTCAATCAAAGGCTTTCAAATCCCAGAACTTCGCTTTAGCGCAGACAGGATTCGACAAATCAAATCCGTACCCCTTGGGATCACTGCTCTTTTTTCTTTAATCGGATCTTTCCGGTGGAATGAGGCGATGATCCCGCCTTTTATCCGAACAGGCCGAACGACCCAACACATCGATATGACCGGAACGATTCTTCCGGGAAATGTGGCAGAGTTGACGTTAAACGGCTATGAAATCATCGCATCAGAGCCGAAGCTTGCATATGGGGATCTTGCTTTTTTTCCTTCAGTGATTCGGCTTTCATCAAAGGCGAATGGAATCCGGCTGAAACAATTGCATCCCTTAAATGCGGATATCGATCGGATTCAGTCGAATTTAAAAATCGATGATGATGCCCTGAAGCTCGATCTGGAGGCCGGGCTTTCCGATCTGGGGAAACGCCGGATGGCGAGCACCGGTAAAATGGCGATCGATTTAAAAAAGCTCCTGTCAAGGATCAGAGGAAATAAGACGGATGAAGGGCGCTTGAGCGGACGGATCGATCTGTTGTGGGATGCGGCAGGGCGGCTTCCGGCAGATACGAAACCCGCCGATCAAAACCTCCCCCTGGCAATCCTGTCGAATCCGCTTCCTGACCATTTGCATCTCACATGCAGATTGGAAAATATCTCGTTTGACCGGATATCGGATAAACAGATCCCTTTTCATTTTGGCCCTCTTTCAACCACCATGCCCCTTGAATATACATTCGACGGAAAAACAGGTAAGGGGAAGATCGGAGCTTCATTTCTGGCAAAAAAAATTGATTCCGGTCTCTTTTTGGGTAAAGAACAACCACTTGCCGGCAAACCTATTGATCTGACGGTGAACATTTCCGGAGAGCATCACCGGCTCAACTCGATGGAGCTTGCGCAATCACTCGTTATCGAGCCTTTTGGAATCAGCCAAACCTTCCGATCCTCGATCCATGGGTTGGAGCGGATTCTTTTTGCAAAAAACGACGTTCCGTTGGTTTCGTGGTTAAACGAGCTAAGCGGAAACGGAAAGGTTACGGTCCGGATTCCGGACGCCGGCATTCTATCCGGTTTTTTCAACGGGATCCGCCTTCAGGGAAAAATGAGCGCCGAAGCCGAAGCCGAGCTGATCCCTAAAAAGAGCTTGACTGTCAAGGGGTGGACAGGAAGCGACGGGTTGGATATTACGGTCGGGGAATCCGCCTCGATTGAAGACCTTAACATCAACTTTGGATTTCAAAAACATTATACGGTTTCCGTCGACCCGCCGGCATCGACGTCAGAAACACGTTTGTCGGTGAAGGTGATGGAAGAAAACCCGTCGGTATCGTCTCATATCAATCCTGAAGGGGATGTTATCTCCTCTCTTTCCGGGCAGTGGCAGAAACGCCTGGGTAAAAATCATACTTTTTCTTTGAATTCCGCGCGGATCGGGAAAGCGCCTCAATCGCTTCATATGCACAAAACAGTAGTAGATCTGGAGCTGGAGGAAGGGATTCCGAAGATCACCTATTTCGAATCCGGCCTCCTTGGGGGAGCGATCATCGGCTCGGCATCCGTTTTCGAAAAAGGGGGGAACCTGTTTCTCCGATTCAGAACCTCCTTCTCTGCGTTAAACCCCGGAAAGCTTCTGCAGGGAATGGACAACAAACCGGACAGCGAGGACTTGACGATCAGCGGACGGATATCGGTTTTAGCCCCCCTGTCGGTCCGCTTGCCGTCGATTCTAAAAGAACTCGATCTTGATCTTCAGTTCAACCACATCGGCTCCGGCGCCATGAGGGAAATACTCCATATCCTGGATCCTCATGAGCATAACGAAACCATTATATCCATCCGCCGGTTGATTCGCACCGGGATTCCCAGATGGATTGAAATCAATGTCAAAAACGGAATTTTGTCTCTAAACGGGGAAGTGATCATTAAAGGAGTACCCATAAAAATTCCAAGCCTCGAGCGCTTGAATCTATCCGATATTTCAGGCCTCGACCGTTACGAAAAAGGACTGAGAGGGCTTCTGCCGCTGATCGATATACTGACACTCGCTTCAAGGCGGAATCTGCCCTAAGCCCTCTTTTGATTGATTTACCTTTTAGATCGCGACCCCTTGAACCCTTGTGGGGTAAAAACCGAACTAAAGTCTTCGCCTAAAGACGAGGGTTTTCCTGCCTGCAGGCAGGTCTCCCAATCCCTGAAAGGGACAACAAAAAAACGCCGGAAAGGATCGATCATGAAAAAACGATTCATCGTCGTCCTGGCTCTGCTTTGCGGATGTACGCTGGCAGAGGTTAAGGTGGACGTATTGAGCGAACGGACGGCCCTTGAAAATCAGATTCTCGGGACGTATAACACCCTTGACCGTGAGATGTTGCTTCTGGCCTCGGTCCGCAGCGTCGATTCCTCCGGCCGTATCGCATCTCCACAAAAGCAGAGCCGGGAACATCAGGATGCCGTTTCCGCCATGCAGGTCCAGGCATTTCATTCCGACGATTTGCAGCTCTTTAAACGGCTTCAATGGGTGGGAGAAAACAACCACGGTCTTTTAACCATGTTTCCAATGACACGGGAGAATATCCCTGATGATCTAAAGCCCCCTGCGATGCGATTCACCCAAGAAGAGTTCGAATCCGTGGTCTCTCAGATCAATGCCGCCAGAGAAACCATTATGGCGCGGGTCGTTTCGATGAACGAAACCATACCCGGCTCGGACCTTTCAAAAATCCGTGACATTTTCGGGAAACTCAATGCTGAAAACGCACGCCCGGGAGAAAAAATTCAAACCGAAGACGGCAAATGGACAATTAAGAGATGAAAATCGCGAGTTCCATTTTTTTCATATTCTTTTGGTTACCGGGTATTGCGGCGACGGCGGCCGATTCCATCCCCTCCATGCTCAATTCTCCGGTGCAAATCACCGCCGAAGCGGACCCTATCGAATACGCATCGGTTTCCGCGGATGGAAAATACCTCGTTTATGTTTCCAGGCGTGAACAGTTCACGGATCTGTGGCTTCGTTCAGCCAACCCTTCGGTGGTCTTTTTCCCGAGACGCCTTACCGAAGATCCGGCTGAGGAGGCGACCCCCGCCATATCTCCGGATGGACGGTTTGTCGCTTACGTCGGGACCGGATACGATGTCAAGGGCGATATTTATCTTTTGGATTTAAGAGAGAAACAGCCGACACCCTTGCGTTTAACCGACAGGGAGACCGAAGACGGAGCCCCCTCTTTTTCCAGAGACGGAAGGCGAATCTATTTTCACCGGAAAAAGCCGGACGACCCGATTCGACGGATCGCCTTTATGGAGATCGGTCCGGAGCGGACCGTGAGTCGCCCGATTCCGCAGGTTCAGACCATACCGTTCGATGGCGATGCCGCGTTTCCGTCTGTTTCCCCGGATGGATTCCGGATCGCATTTATCTCCTATCAGACAAGCCCTTCCGGAACCCTATTTGTCTTAGACTTAAAAACCAACACGGCAGCGCCGCTGACATCGGGACCCTATCCGGATTTTTTCCCCGCCTGGTCCAATGATGGCACATATCTCCTGTTTACCAGGAACGCATACGACACCAACAGCGACGGCATGATCGATACCAGAGACAACGCGGCCATATTCCGGATCAGTGTCGATGATGCCGAACCACACCCTTATCCATTGACATCTGCCCGTTTTTCCTGCTCCCAGCCGATCCCTATCCCCAACGGGTTCTACTTTCTTTCCAACCGAAAAGGGGTGAGCAACGCCTGGTTTCTTCCCCCCGAAGGAGAGGTCCCGAACAGGGATCATCCCTTGGATCAACTGAATCTTGCCGATCGCATATCCGCGGATCTTCACCGCGATTCTTTTCTTGCGCATGCCGCCTACGGCAGGGTTCTGGAACGATATCCAAATCGGGCCGATGTTTCGGCCCCCGCTGCGTATCGCCTCGGCAACTTGTTGTTAAAGATGAATATGCCCGACGAGGCTGATCATTCATATCAGCGGATCATCGACAGGTATCCCGGCAAGAATCCCGAATCCGATCTTTCGGCAATTCAACAAATCGTCATTCAAACCACTCGTCGAATAAAAACCGTCCAAAACGAATCGGACCGGAGCCTCATCCTCCAGGAAGGGATTTCACGACTCAGTGATATCGTCACAGGGAAGGACCCGTTCATCGTTTCCGGCTCCCGAATTGAACGAGCCAGGCTTCTCATGGAGTTTTCCGGCCGGTCGTCCGATCTTCTTTTAGCGATCCGGTTTACCGAAGATGTGATCGGGGACGCGCATTCAGCGCCGGATCAGATTGCCCAAGCCATGGTGATCAAAGGAGATATTTACGCCCGGATCGGAAAAGTTGAGAACGTCTATCCGATTTACCTTTCCATTCTTAAAACCTATCCCGGAATAGATCCCTGGGCGGATGCCGCGTTGAAGCGTCTGCTGGATCTTGTCATTTCTCAAAAAGCAGCCTCTTTTTCAGGCGACACGATCGGCCTGTTCCGGAAAATCGCGGATGACAACCGGAAGGAGGTTCCGATCCTTTCCGCGGGTGCATTGAACCGGATCGGCGACCTGTACTATGAAGCCGGCGAATGGTCGAAAGCCAAGAGCGCTTACGAACAGGTCCTCGAACAATTTCCAACTTCAACGCCTCAGACGGCGGCCGCCAGGCTGGCCCTTGCCGAGATCTTATATAAGGAAGAGAGGTTTCGCTCAGCCCTTGATCTGTATGAAAAAGAGATCCGAAATCGGCCTGAAGACGATCGAATCTACGCTCTTGCCCGCAGAGGGTATATTCAAAAATCGATTGAAGGTGGAAAATACCTTTTTCAACTGGGAGAAATCCACACGGCAAGAAAAGTATTTAAGGAGATGATCGATTTTGACGATACCATCGTCGCCGCTCATAGGGGATACATTCAGTGCGCTGCCGCCCAACAGGATCTGAAAGGGGTGTTGAGATCCTACCGGGTGAAAATGAAGAAAAATCCGAATGATGCCGTCGCCGTTTATGCGGTTGCCTTGATCCTCACCTACCTCGAAGATCAAAGATCCCTTGAAGAAGCGAAAGCCCTGTTATTGCGGGCGATCACCATCAACGGTCAGATTGAATATTTTCATCAGACCCTTGGATACATCCAGGAAGTTCTTGAAACGGCATTCCACCGCTCCGGCCGGCTGGAGACGGCGCTGGATTCCTATCAAAAAGCCTATTTTCTAAACGACCCGGTACAAAACCCGTCCAATCATGCTGATCTACTTCTCAATCTGGGAAACGTTTATTTTCTTTTGGGGCAAAATGCCAAGGCCTTCCATTTTTTCAGCGAACGCCTCAATACCGGAAAACCGTTTCCTCACTCCAGCGCTGCGGTTCTATTTTACAAGCGGCTGGGGATGAGCGCTTTTCATGTGAGGGAAAGCGAAAAAACCATCAACGCGTTTGAAAAAGCGATCGAATTGATCGACAAGGGGGTGAACCAACCGGAGGTCTCACATTACCTGGATCGAAATCACCGGTATGTGATGGATCAGATCCTTCCGGCCGTTGAACAAAACGGTCGTCTCTCCGGGAAGGTGAAAGAGATTGCCGAACAACAGTCCGAAACCGGCCAGTCCCTTTCCGGGCTTATTCAACATTATGCCCCTCCTCCATCAACGGAATGGCGGGTATTTCAGAAAGGCGTCGAAAAACTGATCGATAATCAAGAAAAGATCAACGACAAGGCGATCCTTCTCCTGAAGGGACGGCCGATCCAAGGCGCTTCCGGTCGGCCGGATCCGGAAGAGGCGCAACGGATGATGACGGTGATGACATCAAAGGCCAAAGACGCCGTGCGGTTTTCCGAAAAAATGATCGGCCTGAAAGCCGAACTTCTTGATCGACTTGGGCTGGTATATCAGGACTCAGGTGCCTTTGAAAAGGGCGTCGCTGCTTTCGAAAAAACGATGGCGTTAAACGAGAACCTGGGTCAGTTCAAAAACCTTTCCAGGAATAAACGATCCATCGCCTATAACCGCTACCTTCTGGCGAACACCCTTTCGGGTGATCGCCGGAGAGCGGAATTAAGAAAGGCCATAACCGATTTTCAGGAGACCCTTTCCCTCTTGGACCGCTACGGCGTTCCGGATCCATCCGAAACCGGCGGAAAGGGATTGCAGCAGATCGACCTGCGGATGGCCGTTGATGAAAGCGATACGACGGAAGCGGGAAAAGGATTTTCGAAAGAGCAGGAAAAACGGCTCGCTGAATCCTTTATTGCACGGATCAGCCTCGAGTTGGGAGATGTCAATTCAGCCGAAAAAGCGCTCATGGAGCAATTGGCGTTCTATCAAACCAAACAACAGATCTCGGACCGGGATGCCTTCGGCGTTTCCCTCCTGTATCATCGGGCAGGCCATATTAACAGCGCCAAAGGAGATTGGACAGGGGCATTTAACCATTTCAGGCAATCGGCTGTCCTGTCGCTCCAGATTAAAAATACCGCCAACGCCGCCATTAGTGCCGTCAACATGGCCAAAGCCCTCTCAATTCTTTTCGTTGCCGGGTCCGAACACATTCAATTTGAAAGAGAACTTGAATCGATCGACAATGAGGTGCTTTATCTCTTTTCTCAACCGGCTCTAGCGCCGCCCAAACCGGCTCAGGCCGATTATCACAATGCATTGGGATTCTATCTGGCTAGACACAATCGGATGCCCAAATCCGATCTGAAACATGCCGCCACTGCCGCACGGCTTTTGCAAAGAGCCGGAATCCATTTTGCCGCCGGAATCCGGTTGCTCGAAGGAGAGGCGACGATCCGCAGCCGGAAGGAGATCGCTCTTTATTCAAGCCTGAACCTCAATATGGCCGCAATCGCACTTGATATGGGCGATATGTCGACCGCCTATGCGCTTTACGAAAAAGCACTTGCTCTATCCGAGGCCGGACTTTTGCCGGACATCCGCTGGCGGGCCCTGATCGGACTTGGGCGACCGGATGAAGCCATCAAGGTCTTAGAATCGATTACCATTCTGCGCGCCGGATGTTCCGAGGGCGAAATCATTGAGGCGTTTGAGAAAAAGGCGGCTGATCTTATTGCTGAAAAACGGTTTGAAGAGGCGTTCAATTGGATTGAACGGCTATCTGATATCGAACGGTTTCATCGCCTGGCATCATTGATCAATCCGTTTTCGGAAAATGAACGGCTGCTGTTTAGAAAGATCTTCACTCAGCTGAACCGGATTCATGAACTAAAACGCGAGATTTCCTCACCGGACCCCCAGGGGAGACGACTTTTTTCCCAACAACTGAAGCTCGAAGAAGCACATCTCCAGGACCTTCTGGGTAAAAATAATAAAAATATACCTGATCTGATCAGGCTTCTCCCGGAACAGAAATTTCAAGAGCAGGCCATGATGCTGGTCGGTATCGCTTCTGAAGCTGAATCCGCCGCGGACGACTATGTTCAACACGGGAGGCCGGCAGACCTTCTTATGAAATACGAAAAACTGGTTGCCCAATATAAGGAACAAATAGAGAGCGCTTTGGCATCTGCAGAGAGTGATTCAAGGTCAAACCCCATCAGCCTTTTCGGCCCACAGCGTTTTGAGGCCGTAGATGTCATGGATCATCTTCCCGAAGGGACGACATTTATCCGGCTATTTCAATTCAAGCATGGTCAACGCTCTTCGGAAAAGCGTGCACTCTCCTTCATTCTGGATCCGGATCGGTTAGGCATCTCCTTTTGGGGTTCCATTTCAGAGGCGCTATCGAATTCGAAGATTCAAAAAACAGGCAACCATCCGGTCTACATCGCCTATGACCATCTCGACGAACTGTCGCCCGAAGCAATCGAGGCGGCGAATCCGGATGCATTCGTATTAAGTGCCGGCCATTTCATCCGATCTGCGATCAGCAAAAAGCCGTTTAAGCGATCCGTTTTTGCGATTCCGGAGTTATCACAACCGTTTCGTGCTTACGAGGTTTTGAAAGAACCGGATCCTTCAGATCCGGAGTCGGACCGCTTTCCGCAAGGATTTCATACCCTGATCCTTTCCGCACCGGTCTCACTTACCCATACGGTTCCAACGCGTCCGGGAGAATCGGCAATCCCTTCTGCCGTCGTGGATCGTGAGAGTGGAAAACGAACGGACATCTTCGAACTTCTCGGCCGTCTTTCCCAAAGTTCGCTTTCCATTGTTTCAAATGCATCCCCTGGAAATGCTTACTGGGTCGGACATTTATTTTCGATTTTCGGCTGCCCCACCATCATCCTTGCGTTAACACCCGATGCCGACGGCGCATTCGTCAACTCCTTTTTAGATCGATATTCGCAGAGTTCGGCGCTCGAGGCGATCCGTGGAGCCAAAGCGCCTCCGGGCGGGAAAAGCCATTGGCTCCTTCTCGGGAATCCCGGCATGTCGCCTGGGGATGCAACAGTGTTTGCCCGCAAGCATTTTATCGCCTATGTTCAAAAAGCGAAAAAAGCTTACGAAAATCAAGCTCCGGCCGAAGCCCTTTTGCATTTTGAAAACGCCATCCTGATCGGATCCGAAGCGGATTCATTCGAGACTTATCGCCCTGCCCTTTACCAGTATGCCCGTGAGAGCGCTCATCAGGCGGGAAACCGGGAAAAGGCCCTGTATTACGCACAGGCCCTTGTTCAATGGCTGGGCGGGAAAAAATCCGGCACCGACGCCCACGCCGAAGCGCTTCTCCGACTGGGCCTTCTCCAGGCTCAATCGGAGATGTTTAACACGGCGGTGGAAACGTTGAACCGATCCCTTGGCATTTACGCCACTCTAAACATGACGCCCCGGCAGATCGAAGCCCTATCAGGACTAGGCGTTGTTTCCGAACAGGCAACCGAATATGATCGCGCGCTCTCTTTTTTTCAGTCGGCCGCCTCCTTAAGCCGGTCTTCCGATCAGAGAGACCATCTGGCGCGGCAATATACGAACATCGGACGGCTCCACGATCTTCGGTTGAGCAACTACATCCCGGCAATTGAAAATTATCAAATAGCCCTCTCGCTTTACCGGGAAATGAATACCGGAAACCAAAAAAGAGCGGATATATCCCAATCCCTGCTGAACATTGGACGCTGCCATCGCCTCCTCGGCAACCTGATCCAGGCTGAGAAGACCTTTGACGAGGCTCTGTCCAGCATCGGGCCTGAATCCTTGCACCCGGAACTGTATACAAAAATCGTCATCGAACAGGCCAATAACGCGTGGTACAGGGCCAACTATGAAGACGCCTTTAAGAAACAACGCACCGCCCTGCGGATCGCACGGGAAAAAAATCTACCGTTACTGCAGGTCGTTTCTCTGAATACGGCCGGTCTTTTGTGGTGGACTCTTGGGGAAAATCAAAAAGCTCTTGACGAACTGAAGGAAGCGCTCTCTTTGGCTGAAACACTTCGGGTTCGGGAGGATGAAATTGCCACAACGTTGAATAATATCGGATTCGTGCGCCGTGAAATGGGACATTACCAGGAAGCGCTAAAGTACTTTGATGAAGCCATCACCATCGACCGGAGGCTGAAATCAAGATGGGCCTTGGCCTACGATTTTCGGCATAAAGGAGTGACGTTGGCCAGAATGGGGGACATTCAAAGAGCCCTTCCCCTGTTAAAAAGCGCTCTCGAAGAAGCGGCGGCTATCGGAAACCGGATCAACGAATCGAGATCCCAGCTCGATTTGGGAGATGCCTTCTTTGCCGGCGGAAACTTTCGTGAGGCGGAGACCGCCTATCAGGCGGCATTGTCCCTTTCGCGCTCCATCGCTTTGCGTGAGGTCGAATGGCGCGCTTTATATGGACTCGCTATGCTCCGGCTGCCCGGAAAGCCGGATGAAGCAAAACCTCTTCTGATTGAGGCGATGGATATGATCGAAACGATCCGTTCGAATATCCGGTTGTCCCAGCTTAAAGACAGCTTCCTCACTAATAAACTGGCTGTTTATGAAACGCTTTGCCGGCTTTTTGCCGACTCCGGCGATGCCGAAAAAGCATTCGAGATCGCCGAGCGCTCCCGTTCCCGAAATTTCATCGATCTTTTGGGAAATCAACGGCTGACCTTAAGCCGCACCGTCGATCAGCAGTTGTATCAGCGACAGTTGAAGCAAAACGAGCAGATAGAAGAACTGACGGCCCGCCTTCTGCAGGTGCAAAATTCCAATGATCGGAGAAGATATGAAGCCGCCCTTGCTTCGGCAAAACGTGAATTGAATACCCTGATGCTTGAAATTCAATCCAAAAACCCTCAACTGGGATCCCTGGTATCGGTTGAGCCGATGAGTGCGAAGGAACTCGTCAAGATCGTCGAACCGGATACGGCGCTTCTTGATTATTATATTCTGAATGAAGAGCTGTTCTGCTGGCTTATTCAGTCGAATGGAATCCGCTTATTCCGCACTCCCATAAACCGGGAAGTACTGGGATCGTCCATACTCGATTATCGCCGGCGTATCCAAAACCTGGAACCTTTCGAAGACCTCTCGAAACTTCTTTTCAAAAAGCTCCTTTCGCCGGTTTCCAAGCATCTTGACGGAATCAAGATGCTTGGAATTATTCCTTACGGGTATCTTCACTACCTGTCGTTCGCCACGTTATCAGATGGAAACGATTATCTGATCGATCGCTTTCCGCTGTTTTATCTTCCGAGCGCCGGGGTGTTCAAATACACGATGGCCAAACGGGTCGCTCAAAAAAAATTAAGGGTACTCGCAATCGGAAACCCGGATCTCGGAGATCCTGCCTTTGACCTCCCCTTTTCCGAATATGAGGTTCACTCCATGAAGTGGAATTTCCCGGACATCACCATTTTGACCCAAGAACGTGCGACCGAGAAATGGGTCGTTGACAATATCGGAAAATTTGGAATAATTCACCTGGCATCGCACGGGGAATTTAATCCCATTAATCCCCTTTTTTCATCGGTTAAACTTGCCAGGGATATCGAACGGGATGGGAACCTGGAAGCCGCTGAAATTTTTGGACTCAATATCGATGCGGATATCGTGGTCTTAAGCGCCTGTCAGACAGGACTTGGAAAGGTGACTCAAGGAGACGATGTGATCGGATTGACCCGGGCGTTTCTCTATGCCGGAACCCATACCCTTATATCCAGTCTATGGCGAGTCAGCGATATTTCAACCGCCATATTGATCAAAGAATTCTATCGCCAATATGCTCAGACCGCTAAAGGAATCGGGTTAAGGAATGCCGTATTACATGTTAAAAACCGCTACCCGCATCCGGGATACTGGGGAGCGTTTACCCTGATTGGAGACTATTACTGAACGCGTACATCCAATGGATTTTTTGAAGAGGAACGCCATGCGTCGAAACATGTTTACCGGATGGGGGCTTTTTTTATTGGTTCTTTTTGCTTTTGGCCGGGCAGCGGCCGGAGAGAAGGGGTGGGTCTCCTCTTATGATGCCAAATTAAAAGCCGAAAAAAGCGCTTCATCTGAAACCGTCGCCACCCTCCCCCTTGGGACGGAACTTCTCGTTTTTTCTTTTGACGACCGCTGGTACCATGTTTCCACGGCCGACGGAAAAAAAGGATTTTTGTACCGAGGCAGGGTTTCCTTTGAACCGCCCGCCGTCGCTCAGAGCAAGGGTGGGGAAGACCCTCTGGGAAAATTGCTGAGCGGCGTTACAGACAGCGGTATCAAAGGGGATAGTGCTGATACGTCAAGAAGCATCCGGCCGCTTACGGTTGAAAAGGAGAAAAAAGGGGAATCCAGGGATGAACAAGTCCTTCAGGAGGAACTCAACCATCTCCTTTCCCGGAGAATTACAAGCTCCCAGATCGACCGGTTTCTTCAGGAGGGAAAAGTCGGCGAGTATGGGGAGTAGGTGAAACAGATGAACAACTTTACTACAATTTCAAAAACCCGCCGGCGTTTTCTGAAAATGATCGGATTTGCCGTTGTTATGGCTTCCGTTCCATCCGATGCCGTGGACCTGTTAAAATTGCTTGATCCTGAAGACAAGTCCGGCGACCAGGAAAAAATAAAAAAAATTTTGGAAGGTGCGAAAAGCATCCTCGGGAGCGCCACGGAAATCGATTACGAATCAGAGCTGACGATCGGGAAAAGCCTTGCCGTCGAAGGGTTCAAACGATACGGGCTTCCCGTGAAAGACAACGAGCTTCAGCAATACGTCGGCCTTGTAGGGAATTCCGTAGCGAGAAATGCCGGTCGTCCCAATATACCCTATTTCTTCGTTGCCGTTCAAAGCCAATTATACAATGCGTTCGCCGGCCCGGGAGGAATCATATTCATTACCTCGGCGCTTCTTCAGGGGATGCGGGATGAATCCCAGTTGGCTGCGGTTCTGGCACACGAAGTCGCCCATGTCGGTCATAAGCATGCCCTAAAATCCATTCAAAGGGCCAAATTCTTCGACGGCATCGGCAAAATCACCGTGGCTACGGCAAAAAAAGATAAGAAAAAAGAATATTCGGAAATGATGGACTCCCTTCAAACCGTTCTTTTCGACAAAGGGCTGGACCAACAAATGGAATATGAAGCGGACCGATCAGGTATGAACATCTCCTATCGGACCGGATACGATCCTTCGGGGATGCTCTCGGTTCTGGAAATGCTTAAAAAGAAAGAAGACACGTCGGAAAAAAAGGGGACGTGGTTTTCAACCCATCCGCCGCTTTCACAACGGATCGGCCGATGCCATACCGAGATGAACCGTTACTCGGATGCCCGTTCTCTTGCAACCGTCCCGGAGCGATTCATCAAATATACGAAAAAGCTATAGCTGTTCGTCTGTCCCAAAACAATAAGATCGATTCGGGAAAAAACGGATGCCGATGAATTTTGTATGAAACAGAAGACCCCATGACGCAAAAAAACGCAAGCAAGGATCCTGGACGTGTTTACGAATCCCGGTTGAAATCCCTTCGAAAACTGATGCGCCAGGTCCATCTGGATGCATTCATGGTCCTTATTCCCGAAAACCGACGATATTTGAGCGGGTTTATCGGAGAAGACACCCAGTTTGACGAGTCCGCCGGCGCCCTGTTGATCACCGGATCGACACTTTTGCTGGCCACCGATTCCCGTTATGAGACCCAGGCGGCATACGAAGCCCCCTTGTATCGGATTTTTTGTTACAAGGAAGGATTGGCAAAAGCGTTCCCTGAAATCCTCGGAATTCTCAAAGCCAGACGGATCGGGTTCGAGAGCATCCGGATATCGGTTAGAGATCACGGGCGGATTGTCGAAGAGATCCGATCGAAAAAAATTCCTGTTGAACTGGTTCCGATCGAAGATCTGGTTGAACGCCGGCGGCTCATCAAATCAAAAGCGGAAATCGACGCCATCCGAAGCGCCCTGAACGTGGCGGAGTCGGCCTTACTCTCTGTTTCCGGTCTTATCCGCCCCGGAGTAATGGAAACACAAGCCGCGTGGTCCCTTGAAAAAGAGATGAGGGAAGCCGGTGCGGAAAGCCTTTCCTTTCCGGTGATCGTCGCTTCAGGGCCGAACAGCGCCCTTCCCCATGCCATACCGGGGAAACGGTGTTTCAAGAGCGGAGAACCGATCCTTATCGACTGGGGGGCCAGATTAAACGGTTATTGCTCCGACATCTCCAGAACCGTTTTTATCGGAAAGCCTGACCCGGTATTCAAAAAAATGTTTGATACCGTTTCAGATGCCCAAAAAAAGGCCATCGATGCCATCCGGCCCGGAGTCAGTTCCAGGGTCATTGACCGGATCGCAAGAAGTCACATCGAAAAAAAGGGGTTTAAGGGCCGTTTCGGGCATGGACTGGGACACGGAGTCGGCCTGGCGATTCACGAAGGACCAAGGATAAACCCGCTCAAGGATACCCCCCTGATGCCTGGAATGGTATTTACCGTTGAGCCGGGTATTTATATTCCCGGTTTGGGCGGGGTTCGGTTGGAAAACATGGTTGTAGTTCGAAAAGAAGGCGCCGAAACCCTGAATCGTCTGGGCCTACCCTATTCTTTTGCGGGCTTCTGATGGATTCAAATTCCGATGAGAGGGGAATGCCATTCCTGGATCAATACGTCGATCACTATATTCATTATCTTCTTATCGAAAAAGGACTTTCATCCAAAACCATCGATTCCTACAGCCGGGATTTAATGCGATATCTCGATTTCTTGCATCAAAACGGCATTGACGGGATTTCCGAAGACGATACCGCCGTTATATTAAAACACCTGATATCTTTGAAAAAGGAAGGGCTTTCCGCCAGATCGAGAGCCAGACATCTGGTAACCCTGAGAGGGTTCTACCGGTTTTTAGTGGAAGAAAAGGCCATCCGGATTGATCCTGCCCGAATGGTGGATCTTCCCAAAAGCGCGTTCACGTTGCCGGATGTCCTGTCGGTTCAGGAAATAACGCAAATGCTCAATGCGCCGGATATCGGCAAGCCGTCCGGGGTTCGGGATGCCGCCATGATTGAACTCCTCTATGCCGCCGGCCTGAGGGTCTCCGAACTGATTTATCTCCATATGGGGGATGTCAACACCGAAGCAGGGTTTGTCCGGGTTCTGGGGAAGGGATCAAAAGAACGGGTGGTCCCGATCGGCGCTTTTGCAAAAGAAAAAATCGATGCCTATATCCGGACCGCCAGGCTTCACTTGCTCAAAAACCGTACCAGCCGGTTCCTCTTTCTGGGTCCGGGCGGGAAGCCGTTGAGCCGCCAGGGATTTTGGAAAATCCTCAAACGGTATTCCCGAAACACCGGCATCTCCAAACGCATCACGCCCCATTCATTCCGTCATTCCTTTGCCAGCCACCTTCTGGAAGGAGGGGCGGATCTGAGATCCGTTCAGGCCATGCTGGGTCATGCCGACATTTCCACGACCCAGATATATACCCACGTGGCGCGTGAGTATTTAAAAGAAATCCATGACCGCTTTCACCCGCGAAAATAACGGCTCCCGTTTTTCCATTCGGGGCATTCCGGGAAAAGCGGATCCGCGAGCGTACCCTACTGATAAAATTTCCGGATCATCTTCACCACATAGGATAACTGGTCATCCGAAAGCTCCGGATAGATGGGAAGGGCAAGGGAATTTTCAGCCGCATATTCAGAAAATGGAAAATCCCCCTGCCGGTATCCGAGGTAGGAAAAGCATTTCTGGAGATGGAGCGGCACCGGATAATAGATTTCCGTTCCGACTCCGGCCTCTTTTAAAAAGCGCTGCAACCCGTCCCGTTTCCCTTCGGCGATGATGACGAACTGGTTGTAAATGTGACTACCCTCCTTTTCCAGGGGAAGGGGGATGCGGTCTTCAAGCCCTTCATTCTTAAAAAAAGTGCGGTATCTTGAGGCGTTCTCCTGCCTCCCTCTGGTCCACTGATCGAGGTGTTTGAGCTTGACGGATACAACCGCCGCCTGAACGGCATCGAGCCTGAAATTTCCTCCGATCACCTGATGGTAATATTTAGGGCTCGCACCATGAACCCGAAAAATCTGAAGTTTTGAAAATAGCTCGTCCGAATCCGTTGTCACGATCCCTCCGTCTCCGAAAGCACCCAGGTTTTTTGACGGAAAAAAAGAAAAACATCCGACATCCCCCATAGATCCGGCCCGTCTTCCAAGATATTCCGAGCCTATCGCCTGGGCCGCATCCTCAATGACGAAAAGCCCATGGGCGCTTGCGGTGTCGAGGATCGGGGCCATATCCGCACATTGCCCGAACAAGTGGACCGGTATGATCCCCTTGAGATGATTTTTCTCTGTTTTCCCCATCCGGTCAATGGTCTCCTCCAATTTTTCAGGAGAAAGATTAAACGAGTCCCTGTCGATATCCACAAATACCGGAATCCCTCCCAACCGGGCGATGGAACCGGCAGTCGCAAAAAAGGTATACGGCGAAGTCAGAATCCGGTCACCGGGCCGGATTCCAAAAACCATCAGGGATATCAGCAGCGCGTCGGTTCCGGAAGAGACGCCGACAGCGTGTTTGCATTCGCAATACCGGGCGATCTCTTCTTCCAGCGACTTTACCGGAGAACCGAGAATAAACTGCTGCTCTTCAAACACCCGGTGAACGGATGCCAGAATTTCATCTTTGATTTTTTGATACTGCCCTTTTAAATCAAGCAAAGGAACATTCATTCAGTCACCTTTCATGAGTTGTCGGATAGGGAGACTTCAATAAGACGAAGCATCTCGTCTCCGGTATTTTGAATCCTCAAGGCTACCTTTTTCTGAAACGTCTTTGATTCCCCTTTGTTAAGCACGATCCGTTCGGTCTTTCCCAGGGTAATCACCGCCGCCCCGTCAATAACAATAACGCTTTTCACGGAGGCGTTGTCTTGATTCAGACGGCATATCTTGCCCGGCATAATATCGAGACGCTCCAGGCGGTAACCCGTTTGTTCTTCCAGGGAAGCCCGGGTTCCCCATGGATAAGACTCGGTCGTGTGCCGACGGTATTCCCTGCGACCGGTTTGCTGAAGGTGTTTATAAATGGATTTGACATCCCGGCTTTTTTCCAGATCCGAAACGAACACCGAATCATCCGTTCCGATCACGACCAAATCGGAAATGCTGTTGGTGACGACCAGCCTCCCTTCTCCCATGACGAGGCATCCCCGGGTGTCTCTGGCAAGAACATCTCCTGTGATCGCATTCCCATCCTTGTCCTTGGAGAGAAAGTCAAAAAGGGATTTCCAGGAGCCGATGTCGCTCCACCCAAAATCGGAAGGTAAAACGACGCCCTTATCGGTTTTTTCCATGATGGCATAATCAATCGAGATGTTGGGCATTTCAGAATAGATCCCGGCGCGCTGATCCGGGGTTTCTTTCAGAAAACGGTTCATCCGGGAAAACATTTCCGGCTGATGAACCCTGAATTCTTCAACCATCACCGATCCTTTGAAAGCGAACATCCCGCTATTCCAGAAAAAATGTCCTGTCCGAAGATATCGTCCGGCGGTTTTCCGGTCCGGCTTTTCAACAAACCGTTTGATCGCCGCAGCCTTCCCGGCAACCGGTCGGCCTCCTTCGATATATCCATACCCCGTCTCGGGATAATGCGGTTCGATACCGAAGGTGACGATATATCCCTGTCGGGCAAGCTCGATGGCCGACATGACGTTTTGGTTGAATCGGCCGGGATTTTTAATGACATGATCCGCCGGAAAAATGCATATGACGGCATCCGTTTCCTTCTCCAATATGGTCAATATCGCCAGGAGAATGGCGGGAGCCGTGTTCCTTCCGCAGGGTTCACATATGATTTTTCCTTGGGCCTTGATCCCCATTTGTTCAATCTGCTTTGTGATCTCATTGAAATGAAGCTCTCCGCAAACCACGCGCAATCGCTTCAAATACACGACCGGTTCAAGGCGCGTGATGGTCTCCTGAATGAGCGAACGGTTGCCGAAGAAACGCACCAGTTGTTTGGGAAACATCTCCCTTGAAACCGGCCACAAGCGTGCTCCGACCCCTCCGGCGAGGAGGACCGCATAGGTCGGCACGATCTGTTTACGCATGATCGGGTCCTTTTTTATATTGCCTCTTAACATGGTTGTTCGGTTTGGAAGCGCTCAGAACAGGCCGCATTTCGGCCTTCACCGCTTCGTAACCGGCATGATCGCGGATCTCCTGCATCAACATCGGAGAAGCCGCGGTTTTAAGGGTTTCCGGAAAGGTAATGACCGTCTCTGTTTTTCCGGCGTCTTGAAGATGAAGATAAACGGGGCATTTCCCGGGGTATTTTTTTAGAATGCCGTTGGTCCGAACCAAAAAGGATTCATCGATTTTTGCCACATCAAAATACAAATGAATGCCGCACGCCAGTTCCTCTTCGGCCCGTTCCAGCAACATGACCTTTTCACCGATGATTTTGATGGCACTTTCATCCTTTTGAATCCTTCCCTCGGTTAGTACCAGTGCATCCTGGGCCACAATGCCGGATACAGCCGAATAGACCCTGGGAAACAAGACGACCTCCACCGCACCTTGCATATCCTCGAGCATCATAAATGCCATCGACCCTCCCTTTTTGGTTGAGACGATCTTTAGATTTGAAACCATGCCGCCGATTCGAATGGCTTCACCGTCATTTCGCTCCCTGAGATCGATAGTCCTGGCGCTTATCAGTCGGTGAAGCTGGATTTCATATGGAGATAAGGGATGCCCGCTCATATAAAATCCGAGCGCTTCCTTTTCAAATCCCAGCCGTTCCTGTTCATCCCATTCATCGATTTGAGGCATGGGAGGATAACCGGCCGTTTCATCGTTGTTCCCCGATCCGAACAATCCCATTTGAGGGTCGAATTTCTTCTTCTGTTCCCTTTGCCCGAATTCGATCGCTTCTTCCAAAATTGCCGTCATTCTGGAGCGGAATTCACCGGTCGAGTCAAAAGCCCCGCATTTGATCAGGCTTTCGATCACCCGTTTATTTACTTTTCTCAAATCCACCCGCTCACAAAAATCAAACAGGGATGTAAATCGCCGGGACTGCCGTGTTTCCAGAATCGACTCGATAGCCCCTTCACCCACGTTTTTAACGGCGATCAAACCGAACCGTATCCGATTTCCCTCGACGATGAACTCCTTTTCGCTTTCATTGATGTCCGGCGGAAGGATGGGGATTTTATGCGAACGGCACTCGGAAATGAATTTTTCCACCCCTTCCGTTGATTCCATTTCATTCGATAGAAGCGAGGCCATGAATTCGAGCGGATAATGCGCCTTTAAATAAGCGGTCTGAAAGGCGATCAGGGAATAGGCGGCGCTGTGGGATTTATTGAACCCGTACCCTCCGAATTTTTCCATCAGATCGAATATCTTTTCAGCCTGTAGCGTCGGGATCCCCTTTCTTCTCGCACCCTCCATGAATCGATTCCGCTGCTTTTTCATGATCGCCGGGATTTTCTTCCCCATGGCTTTTCGCAAATCATCCGCCTCCGACATCGTATAGTCGGCGAGAACGGCGGCGATCTTCATGACCTGTTCCTGATACACGATGACCCCGTAGGTCTCATTCAATATGGGCTCCAGCTCCGGAACAAGATACTCGACGGCTTTTTTGCCGTGTTTGCGTTGCACAAAATCCTCCGACATCCCGCCGAGGGGGCCGGGCCGGTAGAGCGCCACAAGGGCGACGACATCCTCAAAGCATCCGGGCTGCAGCCGTACCAGAAGATCCTTCATCCCCGCACTTTCAAGTTGGAATACACCGGTGGTGTCTCCGGAACAGAGAAGCTGAAATGTCAACGGGTCGTCCAGGTGAAGGTTTTCCAGGTCCGGCGCCGTTTTCCCCTGTCGGGTGATAAGAGAGAGCGTGTCTGCGATGATGGTCAGGTTCTTAAGCCCCAGAAAATCGAATTTGACCAAACCGATCTTTTCAACCGATTTCATCTCGAACTGAGTGACGACCTCCCCTTTCTTTCCCCGATAAAGCGGCATATACTCCACCAGGGGCTTGTCGGCGATCACCACTCCTGCCGCATGGGTGGAGGCATGCCGCGGAAGCCCTTCAAGGACGCGGCAGACCTTGATTAATTCGGCATAGACCGGTTTATTATTGGCCGCCTCTGAAAGCCGGGGCTCCATCAACAGCGCATCATCGAGCGTGATGTTTAATACGTCCGGGACCATCTTGGCGATCCCATCCACCTCATTCAACGGAATCGCCAGCGCCCTCCCCACATCACGAATCACCGCTCTGGTTTTGAGTTTTCCGAAGGTGATGATCTGGGCGACATATTCTCCTCCCCCGTATCGATCCACAACGTACTTAAATACATCCTCTCTTCCCCTGATGCAGAAATCGACATCGATATCCGGCATGCTCTTTCTCGCCGGATTCAGAAAGCGCTCAAAAATGAGGCCATGGGCGATGGGATCCAGATCCGTTATGCCAAGCGAGTACGCCACCAGGCTCCCCGCCGCCGACCCTCTTCCGGGTCCGACCGGTATCCGTTTCGATTTGGCGTACCGGATGAAATCGGAAACGATCAGAAAATAGCCGGAAAACCCCATTTCGGTAATCACGTCGATTTCGTTTTCAAGGCGGTTCCGGTAAACCGTCTCATCCGCATCCGGCCTTTTCCCCTTGATTCGTGCCATTGTCCGCTCAAAACCGTTTCGAACATTTTCCTTGAAAAGCGCTTCCTCGCTGGTTTCCCTATCGGTCACGTACTTCGGAAAATGGTAGGTTCCGGTATCGAATTCAAAATGGCAGCGTTTGGCGATCTCGAGGGAATTGGCCACGGCGTCCGGCCGATCCTTGAACGATGCCGTCATCTCCGATTTGGATTTGAAGTAAAGCTCCTCGCTTTTGAATTTCAGGCGCTCGGTTTCATGAATGGTTTTCCCGGTCTGGACGCAGAGAAGAACATCATGCGCCCTCGCATCCTCTTTATTCAGATAGTGGCAGTCATTCGTTGCGATTAGGGGGATGGAAAGGGTTTTGCTCATCTCCTTGATGATCCGGTTGACCTCGTCCTGTTCTTCGATCCCGTTGTTTTGAATCTCAAGGAAAAAATTCCCTTCTCCCATAATTTGCTCGTAATTCCGGGCCGCCTTTTCCGCCTCTTCCAGCTTCCCCTCTTTGATCAAACCCGGGATTTCACCATGAAGGCAGGAAGAAAGCGCGATGAGCCCTTCGGAGCAGGATTTAAGGAGCGGCTTGTCGATCCGGGGTTTATAGTAAAAACCCTCAAGATGGGCGATGCTGCAAAGCCGGCAGAGATTTTTATATCCCTTCTCATTTTCAGCAAGAAGAATGATGTGCATCAACCCCTTGCTGTCCAGAGGGCTTTTATCTTTCAAACTCCGGGGAGCAAGATAGCACTCGCATCCGATGATCGGCTTGATTCCGCTGGCTTTTGCCTTTTCATAAAAATCCAAAACGCCGAACATGGTGCCATGATCGGTTATGGCGACGGCGCTCATTTGGAAATCAAGGCACCGTTTCATCAGCGCATCAATCCGGATGGCGCCGTCGAGCAGGCTGTATTGGGTATGCACGTGAAGATGGACAAAGTCCTGGCTGGTTTCACTCATGGGCAATATCGGCGATTTCAATCAATCGAGCCGGTAATTTGGCGCTTCTTTTGTGATGATGACATCATGGACGTGGCTTTCTTTTAATCCCGCAACGCTGATCCTTTGAAACCGCGCTTTCTCCCTCAATTCGTCTAGGTTCCGGCATCCCAGGTAACCCATTCCAGCCTTCAATCCTCCGACAAGCTGGAAAATATTCGATGACAGAGATCCTCTGTAGGGAACCCTTCCGACGATCCCTTCCGGAACAAGCTTATCCTCGTCTTCATCATCCCCCTGATAGTACCGGTCCATGCTCCCTTTTTTCATGGCTTCCTGAGATCCCATTCCCCGATACACCTTGTAACTCCGTCCCTGGAATATGATCAATTCTCCGGGACTTTCCTCGGTTCCTGCAAAAAGCGCACCGATCATCACCGAATGGGCTCCGGCTCCGATCGCCTTGGTAATATCCCCTGAAAATTTAATGCCGCCGTCGGCGATCAGCGGAATGCCGCTTTTACCGGATGCGAAACGGCAGTTCATGATGGCGGTAATCTGCGGAACGCCGGCGCCGGCCACGATCCGGGTTGTGCATATGGAGCCTGGGCCGATTCCAACCTTAACTCCGTCGACGCCGGCTTCGATCAGATCTTCCGCACCTTTCGCGGTAGCCACGTTTCCGGCGATCAGTTCTATGGCACTGAAGGTGCTTTTCAATGTGGTGACGGCATCAATGACGTTTTTTGAGTGACCATGCGATGTGTCGATAAGAATCACATCCGCACCGGCATTTAAGAGCACTTCAGCCCGCCGCTCCATATCGGGGCCGATACCTACGGCCGCGCCTACCCGAAGCCTTCCCCTTCCATCCTTGCAGGCATTGGGATATTTTTTAATCTTTTCGATATCCTTGATGGTGATCATCCCCTTCAGCCTTCCCTTGGAATCGACCACGAGGAGTTTTTCAATCCGGTGTTTATGCAGCCGCTTTTTTGAGTCTTCCAGGGTGATCCCTTCCGGAACGGTGACTAGATTCTCCTTTGTCATGACCTCTGAAACCTTCTTATCGAGGCTGTTTTCGAATCGAAGATCCCGGTTCGTAACGATCCCCACCAGCTTTTCATCCTTGATAACCGGAAGGCCTGAGATGTGGTATTGTTCCATCAATTTCAACACCTCATGAACCGGTTGATCGGGATGAATCGTGACCGGATCGATAATCATTCCGCTTTCGGATTTTTTAACTTTATCCACCTCGGTCACCTGAGCTTTAATGCTCATATTCCGATGGATGAATCCGATCCCCCCTTCCCTGGCCATGCTGATGGCCGACTGGGATTCCGTTACCGTATCCATCGCAGCGCTGACGATGGGAATATTAAGGGTGATATTCCGGGTCAGGCGGGTGTTGACGCTTGTGTCTTTCGGCAAGACATCCGAATAGCTGGGAATCAGGAGGACATCATCAAAAGAAAAGGCTTCCTCGGGGTGTATTTTTACCATGAGTTTCCTCCAAAACGAAGGTTTTGTGATATGTCACACCGGCGGTTTTTCCAGCGATGAATCTGACCTGGTAAGACCGAGCGCATCATTCCGATATCGATTTTTTTTGGGGAAGGCATAGCAAAAAGGGTTTCTTTTATCAATCTTTTATTTGGTTCCATCCATAATAAACGACCCTTTTCTCCAATTCCTGTCCTCCTCAGGCCGGCCTGTCCCCCCTTCAACCGGGAGGTGTGAAACGAGCGCCGATCCGGACAAACTCTTGACAGCCGTATGGGCTTGCGTCATAAATAGGTCCCGTCGATCCCTGCAGGCACCCAACGCGCTCGTAACGGTGATTCAAACCATGATTATTGAAATCAATCCGAAAAATCCCCAGGCCCGCCACATCTCTCGAGTCGTCGGTGTTCTTAAAGAAGGGGGAATTATCGCATACCCAACAGATACCATGTACGGCATCGGGTGTGATATTTTCAATCAAAAAGCGATTCAAAAGATCTATCAGCTCAAACAGCGAAATCAAAGCCAACCGTTTAGTTTCATCTGCTCCGATCTAAAAAACATCAGCCATTACGCAAAGGTTTCCAATTACGCCTATAAGACCATGAGGAGGCTTTTGCCCGGGCCATATACGTTTGTTCTGGAAGGCTCAAGGCTGGTCCCCAAAATCATGCTGACCCGGCGGAAAACCGCCGGAATCCGAGTTCCGGATAATGCCATTTGCCTTTCCCTGGTCAGGGAGCTTGGAAATCCGATCATCACCACCAGCGCTGCCACGCCGGATGGGATGATTTTAAACGATCCCTATCTGATCGAAGAGTTTTTCCGTTTAAGAATTCAGATCGTCATTGACGGAGGACCCGTTCCCGGTCAGCCTTCCAGCGTGATCTCGCTGATCGACGACATCCCGGACGTCATCCGCAAGGGGATGGGAGACGTGACGGTCTTCGAGTGATCCTGAGCACGGGGGCTTTCCGAACGAGAGATTAAAAAACAGTGAAAAAATGAGCCTAAAGGGAGAAGACTACCCGGGGCCTAGCCGGCCTTGGTCGCCGACGGCCGGTACAGATACCCCACGAATGGAGCCTGGGTGACGACCTGATCCATGATGGAGCGGATGGAAGATTCCATCAGATATTTGAGCAAGGACAATTTTCTTTCCTTTGCATAAATCGATTTGACCTCTCCTTCAATGCCCCCTAGCTTACCGGCCCATTCCACGGCATCTTCCAGATTTCCGATGCGGTCCACTAGGCCCAGTGCTTTTGCCTCTTCGCCGGTAAGAATTCTGCCATCGGCGATGGCTTCCACCCGTTGCTTGTCGATTTTCCTTCCTTTGGCCACATCTTCGACAAATTGCCGGTGGATCTGCTTCACGAAGCCCTGAAGCATCTGCCTTTCTTTCTTCGTCATTTCCCGGACCGGGGAGCCGGTGTCCTTGAATTCACCACTCTTGATGACGATGGGGACAAGTCCGACTTTCTCAAGAAGCTTCTGGAAATTCGTAAAACCCATGATCACGCCGATGCTCCCGGTAATCGTTCCCGGGCTGGCGACGATCCCATCCGTCGCCGAGGCGATATAGTAACCGCCGGAAGCGGCAATCCCCCCCATGGAAGCAATCACTTTTTTTCTCTCTATCGTCTTTTGGATCTCCCTGTAGATTTCCTGAGAGGGTCCGACGCCGCCGCCCGGAGAATTGATCCGCAGGACAATGGCTTTGATCGATTCATCCTTCCGAAATCGATTCAGCGGCTCGATGATCTCCCTGGAGTCGGAAATGACGCCGGAAACTTCAACCACTCCGACTTTTTCACCGAAATCCAGATCCGAGTCCATGCTCGAAACCACAATCAGAATGGATGTACCGAGGATGAAAGCGGCGGAAACAGAGCTAAAAACCAGTATAAAAAACAGGTACGGATGCCTTCTCGAGAACATCGTAATCCCCGTCCTGAAATTATTCGCCCTTTAACTTTTCCTGCAGATTGTTTCTCAGAAGCTCTCCGAGTTTGGATGTCGCAGGCCCCATATTGTTGACATATTCGCTCAAAAGGGACTGCTCGCTTTCGATTTCCAGTCGTTTGATCGAAAGGCCGATCCGTCGTTCTTCCCCATTGATGTTCATTACCTTGGCAGTAATGGCGTCACCTACCTTGAATCGACCGATGGGGCTTTTGATCTTCTCTTTGCTGATTTCGGAAACATGAACGAGCCCTTCAATCCCTTCCTCAAGTTCAACAAAAACCCCGAAGTCGGTCAGGTTTGTGATCGTTCCTGTAATTTCTTTTCCGACTTCATACCGCTTTTCCACGGTCGACCACGGGTCCGGCTGGAGCTGTTTAATTCCGAGGGAGAAGCGTTCGTTTCCTTTTTCAATATCCAGGACTTTAGCTTGAACCAAATCTCCTTTTTTATACAACTCGGAAGGATGCTTAATCCTCTTGGTCCACGACAAATCGGAAATATGAACCAGGCCGTCGATCCCTTCATCGATTCCGATGAAAATACCGAAATCGGTGATATTTTTGATTTTACCTTCAATGACGGTTCCGACCGGGTATTTTTCGCTGATGACATCCCATGGGTTGGGGACAACCTGTTTCATTCCAAGAGAAATACGACGGCTCTCCGGTTTGATGTCCAGCACAACGGCTTCAATCGCTTCCCCGACCGAAACCACTTTTGACGGATGCCGGACTTTGCGGGTCCACGACATCTCCGACACATGGATCAACCCCTCGACACCTTCTTCGAGTTCCACAAATGCCCCGTAATCGGTTAAACTCACCACCTTCCCCTTAACGCGGGATCCCACTGCATACTTTTCAGCCGCGTTGAGCCATGGGTCCTGACTCAATTGCTTCATCCCCAGAGAAACCCTCTCCCGCTCAAGGTCAAGGTTTAAAATCTTGACCTGAATTCTGTTTCCGATGGCAAAAAGCTCCGAAGGATGCTTGACCCGCCCCCACGAGATATCGGTGATGTGCAGCAGTCCGTCCACACCTCCCAGATCCACGAATACTCCATATTCGGTGATGTTCTTGACAATCCCATCCATGACTTTTCCTTCATGGATGGATGCCAGTGTGGCAGCCCGCTTGGAAACGGCTTCCTGTTCGAGGATGACCCGCCGGGAAAGGACCACGTTGCTCCGCTTCCGATTGTATTTCAATACTTTAAACTGAAATGTTTTTCCTACCATCTCATCCAGGTTGTGGATAGGCCGCAAATCGGCCTGGGATCCCGGAAGAAAGGCCTGAACACCGACTTCCACCGTGAATCCGCCTCTCACTCTCCCTACGATCATCCCCTTGACGGTTCCATCGGTATCGTGCGCCTGTTTGATCTCTTCCCAAACCTTAACTTTCTCGGCCTTTTCCTTAGACAGAATGACGACTTCTTCATCATCATCCCACCATTCCACCATCACTTCGACGGAATCCCCGATTCTGGCGTTCGGTTGCCCCTTTTCGTCCATGAATTCGTTGATGGGGATCTGTCCTTCCGATTTATATCCGATATCGACCAAGACATGATCCTTGTCTACCGATAGGATCCGTCCGGTGACGATTTCTCCTTCTTCAAATCTTCTGAAGCTTTCTTCATAAAGGCCCTCCAGGTCCGCCGCATCCTTTGA
This sequence comes from Pseudomonadota bacterium, assembly GCA_043806755.1. Classification (GTDB taxonomy): domain Bacteria; phylum Desulfobacterota; class Desulfobacteria; order Desulfobacterales; family UBA2156; genus RBG-13-49-15. The sequence continues at coordinate 33,167 of JAZDGS010000023.1, forward strand.
ATATGCCGGGATCCCTTTGGATGATTGATTTTCCATAGCGGATTCCATTTTGTCGGCCTGAAGTTGCTCCGGGTTGGCGACGTCCGATGATGGATCGGAGTTGGAACTGGATGTTACGGTCTGTTGAATCGGTTTTGCGATTGGTTCAGTGTCACGAGTTTCCATGAAACGGTATTCCCCCTTGCCCTATATTAAAACGATGGATGCACTATTGAAAGCGCATGTATCTTTTATCTGTTAACAGGCTTATTTTCAAAAAACAATCATTATTTTATGAAAACGCATTAAAAAAGGCGGCGTTTTTTTCAATTTTCCTGATGCAGGCGATCATCGTATCGACGACCTCATCGAGTGTAAGCCGGCTCGAATCGATCCGGATCGCATCTTTCGCCGGTTTCAGCGGAGAAAGGGCTCTGGTCCGATCCTTTTCATCCCTCTTTTTCAAATCGGTTTCCACTTCCTCAAGGGTCTGGGTTATATGTTTTCTCAGTTCATCATATCGCCGTTTCGCCCTGATCTTAAGGGATGCATCAAGGTAAAACTTGACGTCGGCATCCGGGAAGACAACGGTCCCCATGTCCCGTCCTTCAAAAACAGCCCTTTTATGTTCCGCCAGCCTTCGCTGCAGCGTTAGAAGGTAGCTTCTGACCGAGGGTTGGGCCGAAGCCGTCGACGCATCCATGGCGATTTCAGAAGTGCGGATCGACTCAGCGATGTCTTTTCCACCGGATATGAGGCGCAAGCCGGACTCGCTGATCGAAAAAGACAAGTCCAGGCCGGCACAGAGGCATTTCAGCCCTTCGTCGTCGTTCGGCCTGATCCCGGCCCTCTTCGCTTCATAGGCAACACTCCGGTAGAGCGCTCCGGTATCGATATAGTTGTACCCCAGCCGTTTTGCCAGAGCACGCCCGGCCGTCGATTTGCCGGCACCGGCCGGGCCGTCAACGGTAATAAGAAGCGCTTCCGTGACTTCATCTTCTCTTTTCACGTAAGGATCACCGGAGGTTCTTAAGTGCTTCGATGAACCGGATATTCTGGTCATGCAGTCCAACACTCACCCGTATATAGTTCGGATAACCGTATGACGTCATGGATCTCACAATGATCCCTTTTTTAAGCATTTCCGCGAACATCTCGTCCGCGTTACCCTCCACGTCCAACAGCAGGTAATTGGCCTGCGTCGGAAAATAGCGAACCCCAAGAGTGCTTAACGATTCATATAAAAAATCGATTTCGGAATGCACCAGCGCAACGGTTTTTTCAACAAAGGATAGGTCATCAAGGGCGGCTGAAGCGGCGGCCTGGGCAAGGGAGTTCGCATTGAACGGCTGCCGGATCCGATTCAGAAGTTCGGCAATTTCAGGATCCATTACCCCGTAGCCGATCCGGAGCCCGGCAAGGCCGTACGCTTTGGAAAAAGTTCTGAGCGTCACCACCGGCTTCCCCAAACCCTGATAATGGAGGCTGTTCAAACATCGATGATCCCTCACGAACTCGATGTATGCCTCATCGACGACGATCACTACCCCTTCCGGCACGGTGTTCAAAAAAGAGTCGAAATCGGTTTTGGAGATGATGGTTCCGGCCGGGTTGTGCGGATTGTTTAAAAAGATCATGCGGGTCTTCGGAGTGATCCGGAGAGCCGTCCCTTTTAAATCCGTTTCATAACCGATCAGAGGGACCTCTCTTGGAAGAGCGCCGACGGAGCGGATCATGATGTCGTACATCAGAAAGGAGGGCCTGGGAAGAATCGCTTCATCCCCGCATCTCAAAAAGGCTTTGGCAAGCATTCCGATGATCTCATCCGAACCGTTCCCAAGGACGATGTTTTCAGGTGCCGCCCTTAACACTGTGGCAAGTTTTTCAACCAGCGCCTTTCCGCTCCCGTCCGGATATCGATTCAGATCCGGTAGGGCCTTGATGATGGCTTCAACGGCCTTAGGCGACGGCCCCAGAGGGTTTTCGTTGGATGCCAGCTTGGCTGCCCCGATGATCCCGTATTCGCGTTCCACCTCCTCGATGGGTTTCCCAGGAGCGTAAGGTTGAATGGAACGGATATAATCCGGAACAATCAATTTTAATTTTTTACGATGTTGATTTCCCGGTTTCATCCTGTACACCGCCCCCAACTTCTCCCGACCGTCCGTCCCATTCATGCCAGGGCGGCCTTCTTTCCTTCCTGCAAAGCGGCGAGGTTTAGCGGAATAAACTCTTTTTTCTTTTTAAATTCATTTCGCACCGCATTTTCCAGAATATCAAATTCGATGATCTTGCTCCTGGCAACAAAAGCCCCCAGCGCCACAATGTTGGCCGCCCTGACGCTTCCGAGCGTCTTGGCAATATCCGTCACCGGAATCCGGATTTCATCCACATCCTTCCGGCCGGACGGGATCGGTATCAGGGAGTTGTTGATGAGAATAACGCCTCCGGGTTTGATCACATGGGCAAACTTTTCCAGGGAGGGTCTGTTCATGGCAACCAGGTGCATCGGATTCCGGATGATGGGGGATCCGATCGGCCGGTCGCTGATGACGACCGTGCAATAGGCCGTTCCCCCGCGCATTTCCGGCCCATACGACGGAACCCAGGCCACCTCCATCCCCTTATCCATTGCAGCCTCTGCCAGGATCTTCCCGCTTAACAGAATCCCCTGCCCTCCAAAGCCGGCAAACATCACTTCGCTTTGCATCAGTCCTCCTTGTCCTTGATCGGATCCGGAGATTTTTTATCCCCCAACTGATAATAAGGATGCATGACGTCTTCCGCCCATTGAACCGCTTCAACGGGCGTCATCCCCCAGTTGGTGGGACAAGTGCTCACCATTTCCACCAGGCTGAAACACCGCTTTTCGATCTGGTACTGGAAGGCCCTCTTGATCGCCTTTTTGGCGCGAACCACATATTTCGGCTTAATGACCGATTGTCTCGAAATGAATGCCGGGGTTTCAAGAGCGGAAATCAGTTCGGCTACTTTGATCGGCATTCCGACTTCTTCCACGTTCCGCCCAAAAGGGCTGGTGGTGGTCCGCTGGTTGGGCATGGTCGTCGGAGCCATCTGTCCTCCGGTCATGCCGTAGACGGTGTTATTGACGAAAATGGTCGTAAACTTCTCTCCCCGATTGGCGGCGTGGATGATTTCAGCCATGCCGATGCTCGCTAGGTCGCCGTCCCCCTGATATGTAAAAACGATTAAATCCGGCCGGACCCGCTTAATCCCTGTGGCCATGGCCGGCGCCCGCCCGTGAGCCGCCTCCTGAAAATCAAATGTAAAGTAGTTATACGCCAAAACCGCGCATCCCACCGGTGCGATGCCGACGGTCCGTCCTCGCACCCCGAGTTCATCGATGACTTCCGCCACCAGCCGGTGAATTACGCCGTGGGTGCATCCCGGACAATAATGCGTTACATGATCCGAAAGGGATACCGGTTTAAGAAATATTTTCCCCATGTTTCAAACTCCTTCGCTCCATCAGAACGATTCGATGTCACTTGACCAGTGCCTTTACTGCTTCCATCACCTCTTCAGGTGTCGGGACCTCCCCTCCACATTTTCCGAACCAGTGAACCGGCCGCTTTCCTCTCACGCTTCGTTCCACATCTTCCACCATCTGCCCCATGCTCATTTCGATGCTGATCACCTGTTCGCAGCTTTCCTTTTCCGAAGCAACCAGTACCGCCTGTTCCGGAAACGGAAAGACCGTCTTCGGCCGCACCATGGCGACATCCAGATGTTGAGACCTGAGCTCGTCGATGGCCGTCCGGCAGACCCGGCTCATGGTGCCGTAGCTGACGATCAGTACGCGGTAATCCGATTCGGTATGATAGGTCTCATATCTGATTTCTTCCCGCTTCATCCGATCGTACTTGGCTTTTAATTTCAAATTGTGGGAATTCAGCTCCTCCGGATCAAGATAGAGCGATTTCACCAGGTTCCGGCGATTGCTCTTTCGGGTATCCATTCCATTAGTGGCCCATTCGTCCTTGTTGGACGGTTCGGTTTTAAGGTGATCCGGAAATTCGACCGGTTCCATCATCTGGCCGATCAGTCCGTCTCCAAGAATCATGACCGGATTTCGGTACTTTTCCGCCAGCGGGAATGCGGTCATCACCATCTCTGCGGCCTCCTGAACCGATGCGGGGGCCATCACCAGCATGCGATAATCGCCGTGGCCGGCTCCTTTGGTCGCCTGAAGATAATCGGCCTGAGACGGCAGGATGCCCCCTAAACCCGGACCTCCCCGCATGATATTGACAAAAACCGCCGGACATTCGCCGCCTGCGATATAACTCATCCCTTCGGCCATCAGGCTGATTCCGGGGCTTGAAGAAGTGGTGAAGACCCGTTCACCGCAAGCTGAGGCTCCGAAAATCATGTAAGAGACCGCCACTTCGCTTTCACCCTGGAGAAAAACACCTCCCGCTTCAGGCATACGGCGGGCCAAATACTCCGCCACCTCCGACTGAGGCGTGATCGGGTAGGCGAAATAATTCAAGCAACCGGCTCGAATGGCCGCTTCGCCGATCGCCTCGTTTCCTTTCATTAAGACCTTACCCATTTTCTTCCTTTCTGCTGTTGTTTCCGGCTAAGCCGCTTTATCGGCGATTTTAACGATAGTGATCGCCACATCAGGGCACATGATGCAACAGGTCGTGCAAAAAATACAATCCTCCGGCCGCGCCTGAAATGCCGGAAAGTACCCCTTTGTATTGACCTGAGGGGAAATCTCCAATACGTTTTTAGGGCAAACCGTGATGCACAGACCGCACCCTTTGCATCGATTCGCATCAATCGTGTGCTTGAATGCCATTGAACACCGAACTCCTTTCTTTTTACTCTATCGTCCGTTAATCCTTTGATTGAAGCTCCCTGCAGCAAGCTGCAGGGAGTCTTCGACTGTGAGGAATTTTAGCTAATTTTTTATTCGCTCGCTAACCCCGCAACAGGCTGCGGGGAATGCGCTCGCTGTTTCAGTTCAGGTATGTCACATGCCGCTCTCACTCAAACCTCGCCGCCCGATTCCAGGGTGGTACCATCTGCCTTTCAATCATGAGCACCGGGCATGAGAACCGATGCAAATCGATTTGACAGGCCAGTTCCCTGGAAATCGCAATGAATTTAACGGGAAGGTTGGTTTTTTCAGAGAGCATGGCGACAAACTCGTACCCCCGTTCGATATCCTCCACCCGGGTTTCTTCAATGAGATTGGCGTTTCCAATGACCCCGGTGATAGACAGCCTTGATGCATTTTCGATCCCTGCCCTGATTTTCAGGCATCCCTCGATGGTTTCCGTAAACGGCCTAAACGGGTTGATCACCTGAAGCATATGAAACGGTTTTGTTGTGGCCGACAGCGCCCGGAAGGCATCCGACAGAGCGGCTAGAACAGTGGCTCCGGCCGAATCACCCCCCACATCGAGAATCGATATCTGGGCTGGATTTCGGATTAAACCGGCGATGGCCGGCGTCAGGATCGGAAGATCCGCCTGCAGGTATTGTTCCGGCGGAATGACGACCCGGATACCCAGTTCCGAAAGCGCCCTTCTTGCCTCCCGAGCCCGGAAGTAAGGGTTCACCAGATCCAAATCCGCAATGGTTACATCCATTCCGGCCTTTTTCCGGTTGACGGCCAGATTGACGGCGACCTCGGTTTTCCCGCTTCCGTAATTACCGACGATGACCACCATCCCTTCCAATCGGATAGGAAATCCGGCCCGGATCGTATCGTCGGTTGAATTGTCCATAAAATAGATTCCTTGCGGACTGCTGCATCAGCAATCCTTAAAAAGTTTAAACGTTTATATCTATTTTTTGAAAACGACCTTGTCAAGATCTTTCAGGGCATTTCAATCCGCTCAATCAAAGTGCTTTTTATTTTCCGCTTTCCGCCCGGTGTCGCATGTGATACTTTCCCTGAAACTCTTTCACCAATTGAACGACAAGGAGATAACCGCCGGATGAATCGTGTTGAAACCGGACTTGAGCGATTGATCGGTTCGCCGCCCGATTGGATGGCAAAAAAACGGATCGGCCTGTTATGTAATCCCGCTTCCGTTGACCGGTGGTTCAATCATTCCCGAAAATTGATTGCAGAGGCGTTTCCGGGGCAGGTCATCCAGCTCTATTCCCCTCAGCATGGATTTTTTTCCGAAAAACAGGACAACATGCTCGAATCAGAGGACATGCTCGATCCCCTTCTCCAGATTCCGGTTTACAGCCTGTATGGCAAAACCCGAGTCCCGGATAAAAACACGATGGATCGGATCGATCTTCTCATCGTTGACCTTCAGGATGCCGGATGCCGCGTTTACACATTTATTTACACGATGTCGTATTGCATGGAGGTCGCCAGGGAACTAGGAAAAAAAGTTCTGGTTCTGGATCGGCCCAACCCGATCGGAGGCGTGTCGGTTGAAGGGAACTGTCTGAATCCGGCTTTCTCCTCGTTTGTGGGCCGATACCCCATCCCGATGCGCCATGGGCTGACCATCGGCGAGATCGCACTCCTTTTCAACCATCATTTTTCCATCGGATGCGATTTATCGGTTCTTCCCATGAAGGGGTGGAAACGGCGCATGTACTTTGCCGATACCGGGTTGCCGTGGGTCCTCCCTTCTCCGAACCTCCCTTCCCCGATCTCCGCCATGGTCTACCCCGGACAAGTCATATGGGAAGGGACAAACGCATCCGAAGGGCGTGGCACCGCTCTTCCGTTTGAAGTCTTCGGCGCTCCGTACATCGATCCGGATGAGATCCTTTCGGCGTTGGGCGGCAACTCATTTTCCGGAATGGTGTTAAGGCCCCTGGCTTTTGAACCCACGTCGAATAAGTGGAAGGGGGTCTGTTGCCGCGGTTTTCAGATTCATGTGACCGATCCGGATCTCTTTTCCCCGTATGAGGCATCCCTGAAGATCATGCAGGCGGTCATGCTCAATTGCGGCGACCGGTTCGAATGGAAAAATCCGCCCTACGAATATGAGTTCGAGAAATTGCCGATTGATCTTATTTTGGGGGACCCGCAGATCCGTCAGTCTATTGAAAAAGCCGAACCGATCGAAGATATTGCCGAATCCTGGCGAAAGGATACGGAAGACTTCCGCCGGATCAGCCGCAGCATTTACCTTTATTCATGATAGGAACGGATTCGCCGACATGACTGAAGATGCCCCTGACGGCACTGAAAACACGACCTTGTGGAAGCGAATGATGTTTAAAAAAAACAAGGCCTGGGTAGCGACCGACAATTCCGGGAAACCGCTGGTCAAAAATGGAAAAGTCCTGATCAAGTACCAGATGAAACAGGAACATGAATACTGGGTTCATGAAAAAGGGGTATATCCCATCACGCCGGATCGTGAAGCGACCGGGCCTCAGGATCCAAATCGCTTAACCCCTGTGAAACCCGCATCCGATCGAAAACGTCCGGAGGAACATGACAAGATCGCAGCAGGTGCGATCCATGTCTATACCGACGGCGCATCCTCCGGAAATCCGGGCCCTGCTGGGATCGGGGTATATATCCATTACAAGGGGAAGGAAAAGGAGATATCCCGACACATCGGAATTGCAACCAACAATATGGCCGAACTGGAAGCGATCCGGTCCGGTCTTCTTGCCTTAAAATCCCGCGACAAGCCTGTCCGGGTTTATACGGACAGCACTTACGCCAACGGAGTATTGACCTTGGGATGGAAAACCCGGAAAAACGAGGAACTGGTGCAACGCATCAAAGAGATCATGAACCGTTTCGGGAATTTAACCGTGATCCAGGTCAAAGGCCACGCCGGGGATGCCGGGAACGAACGGGCGAATCGGTTGGCCACAACGGCGGCGGCACATCAAAGGGATAAAACAGAAGCGCCCGGCTTCTGATAAAGACCGGGCGCTTTGGGCCCTCTTGTTAACTGTTCATTCAGAAGCACATTATGCTTTTTTCTCGGACTTCAGTGTTTCAACCTCTTTTTTCAGATCTTCAACTTCCTGTTTGTATTTGTTGGTGTCTTCTGTCTTATCTGTCTTAAATGAAGAATCAGCCGTCGTATCTTCTTTTTTCCAGGTGTCTTTCAGCTCATCAAATCCCAAATAAAGCGCCAACCCGCCCCCAAGCAAAAGCATGGCTGGAATCGCACCGGCCAGCAGCTGCAAGAACGGCTTCCACCAGACCGATAGACCGATAATCCCCAGGACCGCTCCTATTGCCCCACCAATCAACGTTTTCATAAAAACTCATCCTCCTTTTAGATTAAATTAACGCTTTGAAGTGACGACTCGTCTTTATTTATATAATCGACGCCGACGGATCAAGATCGGATTCATTCTATGATCCGATTGCTCTCAATTCATCTATGCACTCCAGATGAAATCTCGTTACCTTCACGGTTCTGAAGCAGATAGCATATGAATTCCGAGAACGCAAGTCTATTTTGATAAAAATTTTATTTCTGATGTTTTTGGTTGCCACAATCCACCGGAATACGATATCTATACGAACAGTGAGCAAGAACACCTGCTTTTTGCCGGGTATCACACAAACCAAACTCACCGGACGCGATCCGCCACGTTGGTTTCGGAGCCATGATCGAGATATTTATACAAATTTGGGGTAAGATCACAAGCCGGATCCGATCCTGGATCACGAAAACCCTGGCAAACCACCCGATCCCCTTCTTTTCCTTTTTACCCAAGCATACCGGGCGGGTTACCCCGACGATGCTTCGGCTCTTTTTCTCCGGAATCAAGATGGAGGAAGACCAGGCGGCCATCGTCCGAAACCTCCCACCCGGATCGATTTTTATTTATGCATCCAAATACCGGAGCCGTTTCGAATACCTGTTTTGCCACAATCGTTTTCCTCAAATCGGACTTCCCTGCCCTGAAATCGGTTTGGATTACCGGATAATTTTTCTTCAGCCCGTCGTACGGATCCTTAAAAACTTTCTCTTTATTTTCGATTTTTTCATTCAAAAAGGCGTTTTTCCGGATCCGTATAAAACGGATGATTTAATGGAAGCGCTGGTCGGAGGGAGAGCCGGTTTTTTAAACCTGATTGAAAAAAAAGGGTTTTACCGAAGGTTCGTCAAGGAAAAAAACGACCCGATCCGGCACCTCATTGACATCCAAAAATCGACCGATCGCAACGTATATATCATCCCCATATTGATGTTTTTCGGCAGAACCCCCAACCGCAGCATCCCTTCCCTGTTGGAATTCCTCTTCGGCACTGAGGAAAATCCAGGTCGAATCCGCCGCATCGTGACATTGTTTAAGAATCCGGGAAAGGTGTTTGTTGAAATATCGGATCCGATCAACCTGAAGGATTTTCTTTCGTCAGGTTTGATTCCAAACGAGAGCCCGGAATCCCAGTCCCTTCTACTGAGAAAGCAGATCATCGACCAAATCAACCGCCACCGCCAGAGCATCACCGGTCCCATTTTAAAGTCCAGAGAAGAGCTTAAGGAAGACATTTTAACAAGTCAACGCCTTACGGTATTTCTTAATCATTACGCACATACCCGAAATCTCCCGCTCCAGAAAGCCAGAAAGGAAGCCAATGCCTATCTCGATGAAATCGCAGCCAATTACAATTACGCATTCGTGAGATTCGGCGCGGTCTGCGTCCGGTGGATCATCAATTCCATGTTCGAGGGCGTCACCGTTAATCAACCCGTCTTAAATCAGATCAAAAACCTAAGCAAGAAGGGCCCCCTGATCTTTGTCCCATGTCATAAAAGCCATATCGATTACCTGATCCTTCCGTATATCCTCTATACGAACAATATGCCTACTCCGCATACCGTTGCCGGAAAAAATCTTTCCTTCTGGCCGCTCGGCCCCCTGTTTCGAAGCTGCGGTGCGTTTTTCATCCGAAGAAGTTTCAAAGGGGCTGTCCTCTACTCAAAGGTCTTTTTCGAGTATGTCCAGAAGCTTCTTGAAGAAGGATTTAACATTAAGCTTTTTATTGAAGGAGGGAGAAGCCGGACAGGAAAGCTCCTCATCCCCAAGCTCGGATTTCTATCCATTCTGATGAATGCCTACCGGAACGGCGCTTGTGATGATTTGACCTTTGTCCCGATTTTCATCGGATATGACCGGGTTCTGGAGGAAAGCGCCTATCTCAATGAACTTGAAGGGGGTCAAAAGGATCCGGAAAATCTGGCCCAGGTGATCAAGGCCAGAAAGTTTTTAAAAAAAAAATACGGCCGGATTTATATCAAATTCCATGAGGCCATTTCCATTAAGGACCTTTTGTCGAAAAACCGGATCAATCTTCCCGATATTTCTCAAAAGGACCTCAATACCTTTGTCCGGAATCTGGGATACCGCCTGGCAAATGCGATCGATCGTGTTTCAGTGGTCACACCGCATGCCCTTGTGGCCAGCGCGATTCTCAATTTTTCGAAAAAACCGTTTTCGGAAAGCCAACTCAAAACCCGGATCGACTCCTATTTAACCTACCTGATGTCCCAGGATGCCACATTGGCCGACTCCATCCTGCTCGACAGCCAGCTTGCCGTCAACAATGCACTGGACAACTACATCCAGAGGCGATTTATCGAACCGATACCTCCGCCGAAGGGTTCGCCCGACGGAGACCGGGTGTTTCAGGCAAAGGAATATCGCCGTCCAAACCTGGATTACTATAAAAACAACTGTGTTTCGTCTTTTATTCCCGCCGCCTTCACGGCCATATCCATTCTTGAAAAAGACGCCTTTCAGTTTTCCGCCGCCGATCTTCATGGAGGGTATGCGTTTTTGCAGGAATTTTTCAAATATGAATTTGCTTACAGTATCGACCGCCCTTCCGAATACCTGGTGAGGAAAAATATCAAAGCCTTTATAGACGATGCCATCCTCATGCCGCACCCCACGCTTCCGGATACCTACAACCTTACCTCTTCGGGATTCAGGAAGCTGAAATTATTTGCCGGTTTCCTTAAAACGTATTTCGAATCCTATGCCGTAGTCCTCAATTTCTTAAAAAGATATCACCACAATACGACCAGCCCCAAGGATCAGCTGCGTAAAATCCAGAACCTGGGGAATCGGATGTACAAGCGCAACGAAATTGAAAACAAGGAATCCCTTTCGAAAATGTATTGTCAAAATGCCGTCGAATTTTTTCTCTCTCAAGGAATCAAAGGATCGGACAACCAGGAAAAAATCGACTACTACTGGGATATGATCAACAAATACTTAAAACAGCTTTAGCCCATGAAGGCCATGATTCTTGCCGCAGGCACAGGAACGCGGCTTCTCCCCTTTACCCGCACCATCCCCAAACCGCTTTTTACCATTTCAGGACGACCGGTGCTCGATCTGGCCATCGAACACCTGTGCCGGGCGGGGGTCGATGCGATCATCATCAATACTCACCACCTTCATCATCAGATTGAGGCGTATCTGCAACGCCGCCGGTACCCGGTCCCGGTGCTAACCCGCCATGAGCCTGAGATCCGGGGGACCGGAGGCGGGATTAAGAATGTATCCGATTTCATGGATGACGATCCGTTTTTGGTCATCAACGGAGATATCGTCTTCGATATCGATTTGAAAGAAGTTTATGACGTTCACGCAAAGGGAAAAGCACAAGCCACGCTTGTTCTGTGTGACGATCCAACCGTCAACACGGTCTTTGTCGACCCGGAAGGATATGTCCGCACCTTCGACGAACCGGAACGCGGTCCTGCATCCCCAAAGACAACCCGCCTCACCTTCACCGGGATTCAGTTGATCGATCCGGAGGTTTGCCAATGGATACCGGACGACCCGTTTTCAAGCATCATCAGCGCCTACCGTCGGATGATCGAAAACGGGAAACCTATAAAAGCATGGGTTCCTCATAATATATACTGGAAAGATATCGGCACCCCTGAGCGATATCAACAGGCAGCTCTTGACCGAATGGCCGCCGATGCATTCCAAAAAGTCTGGAAAGAACTTAATGTAATACATAATCAAATAATTTATAACCTATTGAAAGGAGACGGATCTGATCGACTATGGTATCGGCTGAAACACAATGAGAAAACGCTCATCGCCGTCAATCACGGAATCAAAGTGCATGAAGGTATCACCGAAATAGATGCATTTCTAAACATCGGCATGCACCTTTATCAAAATCAAATCCCCGTCCCCCGGATTTATCAATTTGATACCCTTTCAGGGTGGGTGATAGTGGAAGATGTAGGCGACATGAACCTCCAGGATGTCGTGACAAGCAGACCGTACCCTGAAACCGCCATCCCCATTTATGAAAAAATCATTTCAGCCTTAATCGATTTTTCAATAAAAGGGTATCGGGGGTTTAACTCAACATGGGCGTATCAAACAGCGGCGTATGACATCGATCTTATCCTAGAAAAAGAATGCCGTTATTTTTTCGATGCATGCATCACCGGTTTTTTCGGATGGAACATCGGTTTTACGGATTATGAATCGGAGTTTATGGCGATCGCCGAACGGGCCCTCTCGTTCCCTATAATTGGACTCATGCACCGTGACTTCCAGTCGCGCAATATCATGGTTACAAACGGAGAAATCCATTTCATCGATTTTCAGGGGGCGCGCACCGGCCCGATTCAATACGATCTCGCGTCGCTTCTGATCGATCCGTATGTGGGACTCCCCATTCCCATGCAGAACCGGCTTCTCGATTTCTGCATCACTCATCTTCGCGACATGCTTTCGCTTGATGAACACCGATTTCGCTTGTGCTACCTGTTCTGCGCCCTTTCCCGTAATCTGCAGATTCTCGGGGCGTTTTGCCATCTGAGCCGTGTGAAGAAAAAGGCCTGGTTCGAACGCTATATTCCAGGGGCCATCCTATCTCTTAAGCGGCTATTGACCGACACGGAACAGGATGCGTTTCCAAAGCTGAAAGCGCTTACCGCCAGAATGGCGGCGGCAGCGGTTCCGTAATATAATCTGCAACCATCCGTTGGGAGGTGTGACATGAAAATCATCCGAGTCATGGTCAACGGCATTCCCGGAAACATGGCAACCCTTGTCGCCGAGCATCTGCTCAGGGACCCCTGCTTTGAGCTGGTCCCCTTTTCCTTAACCGGACCCGACATTACCGAATCATCGCATCGGGTCCTCACGACATCGGTTCAATTGATCCATCCGAAGGACCGGGAAAAAAAGATGCCTCAAATCGATCGGCAAGATCTGATCAGCGTGGATTATACCCACCCCGGCGCCGTTAACGGCAATACCGAATTTTACTGCAACAACCACCTCCCGTTTGTCATGGGAACTACCGGCGGCGACCGCCGGTTAATGGAAGAAACGGTTTGCCGTTCGAAAATATGCGCCGTCATCTCGCCCAACATGGCCAAGCCCATCGTCGGATTTCAAGCTATGATGGCGTATGCGGCGCAGGCCTTCCCGAATCTTTTCCGAGGATACACCCTCATTGTCAAAGAAAGCCACCAGAAGGGAAAAGCGGATACGAGCGGTACCGCCAAAACCATGGTCGCATATTTTAATCAACTCGGTATTCCGTTTGAGGAAAACAAGATCATCAAGGAACGCCGCCCGGATATCCAGAAGACCACCTGGGGGATCCCCGAAGCGTTTCTCGGAGGGCACGGCTGGCACACCTATTCGCTTCTTTCCGCCGACAAAACCGTGAAAATGGAGTTCACCCACAATGTCAATGGAAGAGACGTCTATGCCGTCGGGACCCTGTATGCCGTCCTCTATTTGGAACGTAAGATCAGGGATGGCGCCAAGGGGCGTGTTTTTTCGATGATGGATGTGTTAAAGGGGGCCTGATCCTTTTTTTCAAACCGAAACCCGAAAAAGGGGTGATGATGAATCGAATTGTTTTTTTAGCATTGCTGATCTGTTGGTTCAATCCGGTTTTTGCCGACGAATTTTTTCCAGCGAAAGATTGGGCTCCATCCGCCAATCCGTTGGCCGGCCCCAAGGCTCTTGTCGGAGGGGAATTCTCCGTTTTTCTCGCCCAATATCCCAAAAGCCTCAATTATTATCTGGATATCAGCACTCAGAGCGCCCAGATTTTCGGGGCTGTATTCGAAACGCTTTTATCCACAAACCCTGTTACCCTCGACTATGAACCCGGACTGGCCAAACAATGGTCCCTGTCGGAAGATAAAAAAACCTTTACCTTTTTCATCGATCCGCATGCCAAATGGAGCGACGGCCGCCCGGTGACCGCATATGATGTTCAATGGACCTATGATTCCATCATGAATCCGAAGCATCTTACCGGCCCTCACAAAATCGACATGGAGCGTTTTGAACCGCCGCTCGTCCTGGATGAGCGGACCATCCGGCTTAAAGCCAAAGACGTCCACTGGAAAAACCTTGGGGCCGCGGGCGGCTTCTATATCATGCCCCGCCATGCCTATCAGGATGCAGACTTTAATAAAATCAATTTCGATTTCCCCGTCGTATCGGGCCCTTACCGGATCGGAGAACTCAAAGAAGGTCTTTTCGTCACTCTGAAACGGCGGCCGGAATGGTGGAACATCAAGGACATCCGTGTCAAGGGGACCGGAAATTTTGAAACCATTAAATTTCGGTTTTTTTCTGAAAATGAAAATGCTTTTGAATCGTTTAAGAAAGGGGAGATCGACCTTTATCCGGTTTATACGGCCCGCTTGTGGGTCAATGAGACCAGAGGAGAAAAATTTTCGAACAACTGGATCGTCAAGCAGAAAATATACAACCATAACCCGATCGGATTTCAGGGTTTTGCCATGAACATGCGCCGGCCCCCTTTTGACGACATCCGGATTCGAAAAGCGATGGCGCTTCTCCTTGACAGGAATAAAATGAACGGCACGCTCATGTATAATCAATATTTTTTACACCGATCATATTTCGAAGATCTCTACGATAAATCGACCCCCTGCGCGAATTCGTTGACGGCGATGGATCGGCAGAAAGCGCGCGACCTGCTCCGTCAGGCAGGATGGATCGTCAATCCGAAAACCGGAATTCTGGAAAAAAACGGGAAACGGTTCACCTTTAAGTTCTTAACGCGCGACGCCTCTTCCGAGAAGTTTTTAAATATGTACGCAGAGGAATTGAAGGACGTCGGAATCGAGCTCGTGATCGATAAAAAAGATTGGGCCGCATGGGCCAGGGATATGGATGAGTTCAACTTCGAGATGACCTGGGCAGCATGGGGGTCCGGCATCTTCAAGGATCCGGAGGGGATGTGGTCTTCCAGGGAGGCGGATCGGCGCGGAGGAAGCAATATCACCGGGTTCAAGGATCGGCGCGTCGATGAGCTGATCGAAACGCAAAAGCAGATGTTCGATATCCGAAAACGGAACGAGATCTACCGCAAGATCGACGAGATCATCTTTCAGGCACACCCGTATGTACTGCTGTGGAACATCAATTACACCCGGCTTCTGTATTGGAATAAATTCGGCATGCCCCCGGCCGTCCTTTCGAAATACGGCGATGAAAGCAGTGCCTATTGGTTCTGGTGGCTGGATGAGGATTCTTACGCCGATCTGAACGATGCCGTCAAATACCGGCTCATCCTCCCTCCAAAAAAAGAGTCCGTCTTTTTTGACGACATCTTCCGTAAAACCAATTAACGCGACGGCGAGTTCTTTTTCCTAAGAAACCGTTTCCGTTCGGCCTCCGGGTACCTTTCAACGGCGTATCGGAGCATGGTGCGCGGCATGGCCCGGGAGTGGGCATCCAAAAATCGGTTGAGCAGATCCTTACGCCGCTTCCCCACCTCTCTCAGCATCCATCCGACCGCCTTATGGATGAGGTCTTCCGGGTCGTCGAGAAGGATTTCGGAAATCTCAAACGTCTCCTCGAACCGGTTTTGCCGGATAAAATGAAAGGTTGCCAAAACAGCGATCCGGCGCTCCCATAAACTTGTTGAACGGGCCAACCGGTAGAGCGGTCCCTTATCTCGATACATCAGGAACCGCCCGACGATATGTTCGGCCGATGTATCGACCAGATCCCAGTTGTTGATATATCGGGTATGAGCCAAATACGAATCGTAAATGGTCTTTTTTTCATCATCCCCGTTGGACAGATAGCGTCGGATCAGGATGAAGAGGGCCAGCAGCCGCTCTTCATGGATCGGGGACTTAAGCAGCGTAAGCGATTCATTCAGAGAAAGGCCGGCATACTCTTTGGAGAGCTTCCGGATCATCGGGACACGGATTCCGATAAACCGGTCTCCCTCTCCGTATTCGCCCGGTCCTGTTTTGAAAAATCTTTGGGAAACCTTCGCCCTTGCGGGATCCGCCAAATCCGCCAACCGGTTTCGAATCAAAGGCACATTCAAGCGGGAAAACCTCTAAGCGCCGACCATGTTGTAACTCGACGATTTATAACCATGAACTTTTTGGACGTGGAAAACCAATATCCGACTTTCATAATTTTCGATCAGTCGCTTTAATCCCAGTCTGGCCATCCTGAATGTTTTGCTTTGCAGATTTTCGACAAGCCGGTTGATTTCCTGAGCCCGTCCTTCACAAATGATATGGGGTCCATCTCCGATGAGAACTTCCCATTCTCCGGCCATGGTGATCCCTAATTTTTCAAGGCAGGGGTAAAACTCCTCTGTCACATATTTTTCATATTCATCCTTTTTACGGCTGTCGATATCCCATAACTGATTGAATTTAATCGTGTTTTCCTTAACATCGATCGAATATGTTTCTTTCTTGCCGGTGTTGACCAAGACTTTTGTTTTATATTTTTTAATGTAATTTTGAAGTTCATGATTTAATTCTTTGTATTTTTGATCTCTTAATGCTTTCTCCAGAAGCTCAAGGTCGTTTGTGACTCCTTCAAAGATGATCTCAGTATAGCCGCCGACAAGAATGCACCAGCCTGCCACTGTATGGATCCCAAGTTGATTGATCCCCGGAACGAATTTTTGGATGATAAATTTTTCATATTCCTTTACTTTATCATGATCCACCGTCCAGTATTGGTTGAATTTGACCGGCATCGTCCGATCCTCCTTTCATGCTTGGAATATGTGATTTGTCTTAATCGTCCAACCCCCTTCCCTTAAAAGAGCGGGGCTACCGAAGGGTTCCGGCTGCAGGAGCAATAAGGGAATGAAGCATCCACCAGAATGCTTTTGCTTTATTATAACAGTTGATGCATTGAGAATGGGCACACTCCTCGCTGCAGGAAGGACATGCATGAGTTTCACACCATGAAGAACACCATTCACACCAGTCGCTTCCGTCCGGAAAGTAATTTCCATCCGGGTCGTAACTCTCAATATCGGCGAAATCAAAGAGCACTTTCTGATTTGCCGTGCAAAAGGACCGGATCATCTGATTGTTGCCGTACAGGGTTCCAATAGGGCCGGATCCGTCAAGATGGCCGGTCATGTAAACAAAAGTCACATGGGGATAATCGCGTTCGAGCTGATTCATCCGGTTCAGATAATCGTTGACTTCATGGGGAGCATATCCTGAAAGCTGGCCGCACCACGACCAGATTACCAAGTTGGTCTGCGGATAGGTCCCTAAATAGGTCCGGGTTTTCGTCTCCCATTCCGGATACCCCAGGTCGGGATCATCCTCGTAAATGAGAGGCCGATCGTAGCGGCCGGGAAAGAGCGTATCATCTTCGCTTTCAAGAAGGCCCATGCCGGTAACGACCTGACTTCCATGCGAGGTATGCCCGTAATAGATAGAAAAGTGAGCCCGGATCTGATCGAAACGGTCTACCGAGATGAGGGGGAACTGGGTTACGGCCTGATGATCTACAACAACAAGGGCGGCTTGCACGGCCGGACTTCCGGTAGCGCAACAGAGTGCTGTGGCAACAAAAACGCACTTCCACCATTTGATACTCATGAATGCCTCCTTTTCTTCGGCGATCGATAACATCACCGATTGCGGAACAGTTTGGTTTTTAAAGGAGATTCGAGAACACCATCGTGTCATCGCTTCCATTACCGGATCAACGCGATAAGTCGTTTGAAACGGTTAAACCGGATCGATCGAAATGCTTTTTTCTCAATAAGGGAATGTGATTTATCTAGCACAAGTGGAAAGGCAAAGTCAATAAAAAGACTTTTTACAAAAGGAATGGGTTTCGGAAAATCGAAACTCCGCGATAGCGGGATCGATTTATTTGACCACGTCATAAACCTGTGCAAGGGCTTCATCGATCATTTCGGTCCGGGTCCCTCCGGCCTGGGCCATATCAGCCCGTCCACCCCCGCTTCCTCCAACCGTGATTGCGATCTTGCCGATGATTCTTCCGGCATGGTACCGTTCCGTTAAGTCCCTGGTGACCACGGCGATTAAAAATGCCTTTGAACCGGCCACGGTCCCTAAAACGACGATTCCGGATCCGATTTTTTCCTTGAATGTATCGGCAAGCTCCCTTAACGCCGCCGGAGTGTCGACGGATACTTTTTTGGAAACGACCCGGATCCCGTTGACCGATCGGGTCTCTTCATCGATGCGGTCCACCGATTTGGCAGCAAGCTTCCCTTTCAGTTTTTCGATCTCTTTTTCAAGAGTTTTCTGGCGGGACAAAACGGATTCCACACGCTGATATAACGATTCCGGTCTATCTTTTACAAGCCGTGCCGTATCGTGTATAATCTTCGAAAACTGCTGAACATAAGAAAGAGCCGCCTCTCCGGTTACGGCTTCGATCCGTCGCACCCCCGAAGCCACACTCGATTCACCCATGATCTTGAATAATCCGATATTTCCTGTCCGGTCAGTATGGGTGCCGCCGCAAAGCTCCTTGCTGTAGGAAGAAAGACTGATCACCCGGACCCGATCCCCGTATTTTTCTTCAAAAAGGGCTGTAGCGCCGCTTTTAAACGCCGCTTCGGCCTCCATTTCCACTGAACTGACCGGCGAATTCTCTCGGATCCGTTCGTTCACCATCCGCTCTATCTGGGTCAACGTATCCGCATCGATCGATGAAAAATGGGTAAAATCGAATCGAAGCCGGTCGGGAGCCACCATCGAACCGGCCTGCTTGACATGTTCACCCAAAACGCTTCTCAGAACGGCATGTAGGATATGGGTTGCCGTATGGTTCAACGCCACGGCACGGCGATTTTTTGGATCGACGTTGAGCAAAACCGAATCACCGGCCTTTAATTTTCCTGAAAGAACCGTTCCTTTATGTATAATGATCCCCGTCGGGTCTTTGATCGTATTCCAAATCCGGATACGCGCATCCGGCCCGACGATCTCCCCGATATCCCCCACCTGTCCCCCGGCCTCTCCGTAAAACGGCGTCTTTTCTGTAACGATTTCCGCTTCACTCCCCTGGAGCGCTTCTTCTGTTTTACTTCCGTCCGTTGCGATCAGCACGACTTTCGAATGGGCTAAAAACGTATCGTAACCCACAAATTCCGGTTTGAAACCGCTTGAGGAAAGCGCTTTGTAGGCATCTCCGATTTCGGCAAACACCGCCGTGGACCTGGATTTTTCCTTTTGAAGGGTCATGCACTTATTGAAGCCGGTCATATCAACGGTCAATTGTTCATCTCTGGCCACATCCATGACGATATCGACCGGAAATCCATAGGTGTCATACAGCTTAAAAACAACCTCCCCCGGGACTTGAGAAACCCCCTTGGCCTTCATATCCGACAAGGTATCGTTTAAAAGCCTTAATCCATAATCGAGTGTTTCAGAAAACCGGATCTCCTCGTTTTGAATCACATTCCCGATGAATGTCCGTCCTTCGTGCAACTCGGGATAGGACGCCTTCATGATCTCATACACCACTTCCGCGGTTTTGTTTAAAAACGATTTGGTTAACCCGATGTTGCGCCCGTACCGGATGGCACGGCGCATGATCCGTCTTAATACATATCCCCTCCCCTCGTTGGACGGAAGCACGCCGTCCCCGATGAGAAAGGCGGCCGCCCGGGAATGATCCGCGATGACCTTCATGGCCACGTCTGCTTGGGCGGATCCTCCCAGTTTCTTTTCCGAGAGCGATTCCACTTTCGAAATGATCGGGCGGATCAGGTCCGTATCATAGTTGGTGGGCGCATTTTGGATGACGGAAACGACCCGTTCAAGCCCCATCCCCGTATCGATGCTCGGCTTTGGAAGCGGAGTCAGCTTCCCGGTCGAATCGCGATTGAACTGCATGAACACCAGGTTCCAAATTTCCAGATACCGGTCGCATTCGCATCCCACCCGGCAATCCGGTTTTCCGCACCCGTATTGCTCTCCCCGATCGATGATGATTTCGCTGCACGGGCCGCATGGGCCTGTATCCCCCATGGCCCAAAAATTGTCTTTCTCCCCAAAACGGACAATCCGGTCTTCAGGGATTCCGATCATCCGATGCCACAGATCATAGGCCTCATCATCTTCAAGATAGACTGAAGCCCATAGCTTGTCCGGGGGGAATTTAAAACCGTTGGTTAGCAAATCCCATCCGTATTCGACGGCCTTCTCCTTGAAGTAATCCCCAAAGGAGAAATTCCCAAGCATTTCGAAAAAGGTATGGTGCCTTGCGGTGTATCCGACGTTTTCCAGATCGTTGTGTTTGCCGCCGGCCCGGACGCATTTCTGAGATGTGACGGCCCGTTTGTAACCCCGGTTTTCTTCTCCCAAAAAACAGCGCTTGAACTGAACCATCCCTGCATTGGTGAAGAGGAGCGTGGGGTCGTCGGATGGAACAAGGGATGAACTCCGGACTACCCGGTGGTCGTATTTTTTAAAAAAATCCAGAAAGTAGCTGCGAACCTCGTTTCCGGTCATAAATTACTTCTTCTCCTGCGGATGTGTGGCTCCGGGTCCTTTTTTGGAGATACCGAACACCTCTTTGGTTTTCAGTAAAACGGCGTTGGCGATATCGGCGTTTTCTTCGAGAAATCGTTTGGCATTTTCCCGACCCTGGCCGATCCGTTCCCCGTTGTATGAAAACCATGTTCCGCTTTTATCGATCACGTTCCATCCAACAGCGGTATCGAGAAGATCCCCGGCTTTGGATATCCCCTCTCCATAGAGGATATCGAATTCCGCTTCTTTAAACGGCGGAGCCATTTTATTTTTTACCACCCGGACTTTGGTCCGGCTTCCCACGACATCCTGCCCGTTCTTGATGGCACTGACCCGCCGGATATCGAGTCGGAGAGAGGCATAAAATTTTAATGCATTCCCCCCTGTGGTGGTCTCCGGGTTGCCGAAAAAGACGCCGATTTTCATCCGGATCTGGTTGATGAAAATCACCGAGGTCATGGTTTTTCCGATAGCCCCGGTCAGTTTTCTCAACGCCTGAGACATGAGCCGTGCCTGAAGCCCCATGTGGGCATCTCCCATTTCTCCTTCAATCTCGGCTCTCGGTACGAGAGCAGCCACCGAATCGATGACGATGACATCAACGGCGCCGCTTCTCACCAGCATTTCCGTGATTTCAAGGGCCTGCTCGCCGGTATCCGGCTGGGAAACGAGGAGTTCATCGCTGTTGACCCCCAGCTTTTTCGCATACAGGATATCGAGAGCATGCTCCGCATCAATGAAAGCGGCAATCCCTCCCTGCTTCTGGGCCTCGGCAACGGCATGCAGCGCCAGAGTCGTTTTACCGGAGGATTCGGGCCCGAATATTTCAATGACTCTTCCTCTGGGAATACCGCCGATTCCAAGTGCATGATCGAGTGCGAGAGATCCGGTGGAAATAACCGGAACTTCAATGATGGAATCACCTCCCAGCCTCATAATCGCGCCCTTGCCGAATTGGCGCTCGATCTGGCTGATGGCGCTTTCCACCGCCTTTTCCTTTTCCGGTGAGCTCACCATGGCATCCTCCTTTTTTATGGTGACAAACGGACGCTCGAAAGCGTCGTATAAACGACTCCTGAGGGTTTTAATTCGCTTTGAAAGAGTGTTATCGTATCCAGGACGAAGGGGGGGGACTCAAACGATCCCAACGCTTCCAGCGCTTTTGAAAGCTCCATAGGGTTGATCTGTTCCTTGAACCGTCCCAGCGTTAAATGCCCCTGAAACGGCCGGCTCTCCTTTTGGTATCCGATGGATGCCAGGCGATCTTGCAAAACGCCCTGAATTTGAATCAGAGCCTCTTTCCGGCCGGACAGGCCGACCCAGATGACGCGGGGGCGATTTACACCCGGAAATACACCGATCCCTTTTGCCGACAGATCAAACGGTGCAACCCCTTTAACCGCATCCTGCATCACGTGAACAACCGGTTCCAATTGCGCCGGGTCGATACGGCCGAGAAATTTGAGCGTCAGATGGATGCTCTCGGGTCTTATCCATCTTGCTTTCAGGTGAAACGACCGCAATCGGTCCGAGAGTGCTGCAATGGATCGACGGATCTCTTCCGGAAGTTCAAACGCGATAAACGACCGGATCCCCTCTTGCATATTGCGTTTGGTTTTATCCGCCACTTCGTATCGGGCAACCTATCCGTTATTCCATCATTTCGCCGGGAGTGTAAACTGAGGCGTTCCCAAAAAAAACTCCCCTTTCAAGATCCACTGTTTCAATGTTTCCGCAATTTCTCTTGCTTTTACCACGCTTGAAAGCGGAACCGTGGGAACCGTTTCTCCGTTGACCTGAATGCTCCCGCTCTTTAACTCGGCATAGCTGACCTGACCATAGCTTTTCCGGATGCCGTTCGGATAGTCATGGCCATAATCCACCACTTGGGTGAAGATCTCTTCATCGGATATTCCGGTATATTGGGCGATCTCTTCATTTAAAACAGGAATAGGGGCCCCCAATCCCACGGATAACGAGCATCCATACCCCTGGATGCTCGCCCCCACCAGCCACCCTGGAGCCATCTCCTTCAGGTCACCCATCACCCAGAGCGTCCCGGCAGGGGAGAAAGGAACCCCTTTACCAGACCTCTTTATGGAAGGGTTGTGTTGCGTCCCGTGCCATGTCACATACCCTACCCCTCCTCCAAGAAATATCCGCGTCCCCAGTCCGATCGTCTGATAGTAGGGATCGTTAAGGAGGGGGCTTAACTGTCCGGCTGAACAATAATTGGCATTCCCCATCCTGGGTTTGAGCGCTCCCATGTAAGTATAAATGGTTTTGTTCGTCAAATTGACCGCACAGTTATAATTCTGATACCCGTTTCTCGGATTGCAGAGCGTTGCCTGAGGAAGCGTTGCGAGATTGATCACTTTTTCGATCATCCGGTTGGGATAGCAATCCGTACCATAGGCGACGGCTTTTAAATAGACATCCTTCTTTGCGACCAGATCCTCGATGACATGCCCTCCGCCGTAATTGAATTCACCCGGATAGACCTTGTTAAGCGGATCATCTTCGCACGGCTCCGTGACCCCGATATAACAGTCCACGGCAGCCAGGCCGGCATAGGCCGGAACTTTATTCAACCAAACCTTGGATGCCTTGATCGGAGGAACCGAATGCCCGAAATTGATAAACGCTCCGGACGAACACATGGGAGCGAACGTGCCGGTAGTCACGACATCCACCTGTCTTGCCGCTTCCATGGCCCCTTCGGATTTGACGATTGGGATCATTTCTTCCGCAGTGACCACAACCACGTCACCGGATCTGATTTTTTCGTTGATTTCTTCAATTGTTTTATTCACCCGGTATTTCTTTTTCACCTGAGATCCTCCGCCGCCCTCTTCCTCAAATCAGGTATCGGTCAATCGCTTTCCGCACCGTTTAACTTCGCATCGATCCGTTTTTGAATCCACAAGGGATCCCACCATTCCACTGGATGAACAAAAGTATTATGGATAATGATGCTGAAATGGAGATGGTCCCCCCCGGCTAAACCGGTAATGCCGGTATGCCCGATGACCTGCCCCTTATCCGCCATTTGACCGTTTTGTATATCAAACCGGCTCAGGTGTGAATACATACTGAATAGACCGAACCCATGATCGATAATGATGGTTTTTCCGTAAATTCCGAGTTGATCCGCAAAAATCACCTTTCCGGTATTTGATGCAGGAACCGGCGATTGTTCAAGTGAGGCAAGGTCGACACCCAGATGAAACTGGCTGTCGATGACCTTCCCTTGATAGAGGTATTCCCGGTGATCGGCAAATCCGGCCTGAGGTCCGGAATTGGGAAGCCGCAAAAAGGGGCCTTCCCAGTACTTTTTTCGTTCCGGGTTTTTACAGATCTCCACGACTTGACGGTAATTCCGCTCCCGGAGTTCCCGGTTGACTTTCAGGAAGCGATCAATGGGGCTTCCTGACGCACCATTTCCCAGATCATCGTCGAATTCCGGCATTTTATTGTTTAAAAATTCGTCAGAAAGGGTAATGACATCTTTTTTAAACGACTTGGGCTTGATTTGATGGGAAAACCCGGACCGCACGCTGTTTCCGACTTCATCCGTCGCCTGAATGAAAAGGGTCGTGCCGGGACCCTGTTTGTGATCGAGCGCAAAATAGGAGAGATACGTCAGCGGATCCTGAAAGTAGCCGGAATACCCCGGGAAAAATCGATCCCCGACCATCACTCCGTTTTGAGGGCTCGGCTCTGAAATTTTATATACCACAAGCCCTGTCCCTCCCTGGTTAAGATAATGAAATTTGCTCAAAACCGCCACTTGAGGAGGGTGGGTGTCGATAGTGAATTCCTTTTCAACCCAAACCTTATTCCCGCTCAACCAGTTTCGCCACGACGCATCAACGGCGATTATACGCAGCTTTCCCTTCCCATCCGGAATTCCCAGTTTTTTTGGTTCGATCACAAGAGGATACGACTTGCGTTTTACATCGCTTCCTGAAAAAAAGCCGGGCGAAGAGAGGCTTTCGTCAATCAGAACAAACTCCCTCCCGTCCTTTATCAGGGTAGCCCATATTTTTTTCAGACCGCTCTTTTCATCGGATACCGCTATTGTCAGATCGCGACGAAGACCTATGGAAACGGATTCGGGGGACATCTGAACCTGCGGCAACTCCCCTTCCAGCTTGAAGACAAGAAGAACAATGCAAACGATCAAGATGATCCCAAGCATGGGGATCGCGAATCGCCATTTTGTCTTTTTTTCTTTTGTTTTCAATCGATTATATATAACCTCCCCTTTTGATCGGGAGGAGACAATAGCAGTTAAACCCGCGGCGATCAAGGCTTCTTTTTCGTTTCTTGACTTTTCGACTCATTAAAGATAGATTTTATATCTTTCACATCGCAAGGAACGAGCCCGCCGGAAGCTCATGAATCACGAGGCACGAACCCGCCAAAGGCGGGTAAAGGACAAATCGCGAAAAGAAAAGCATGAAACCCGGATACGATGCTTTGAATAGCCAACCGAGAGGAAAATGATGCGGCCATCCAGACAGGTTCAAATCCAAGGCGACCTGACCATCGGCGGAAGAGGTCCTCTGGTATTGATTGCAGGCCCTTGCGTGATCGAAGATCCGGACACAACCTTTGAAATCGCCGCATTTCTTCAGGATCTGACCTTAAGGCTTAAAATGCCGTTTGTTTTCAAGGCATCCTATGATAAGGCCAACCGAACCTCCATCGATTCGTTCCGGGGTCCGGGTATCCTCGATGGGCTTCAAATCCTTGATGAAATCAAACAGAAGTTACATATCTGCGTTCTTTCAGATGTCCACCGGATTTCCGAAATTTCGAAAGCCGAAAAGGTGCTCGACATGATCCAGATCCCCGCCTTTTTATGCCGGCAGACCGATTTCATCGCCGAGGTTGCCCGAACCGGCAAACCCGTCAATATCAAAAAAGGGCAGTTTTTATCGCCCAGAGATATGGGAAACGTCGTTAAAAAGGCAACCTCCACGGGAAACCACCGGATTGTCATCACGGAACGGGGAAGCATGTTCGGCTATAATAACCTTGTCGTCGATTTCAGGGGCGTTCCGATCATGCAGACGATCGGGTACCCGGTGGTATTCGATGCCACGCATAGCGTTCAGCTGCCGGGTGGAGAGGGGTTGAGCTCAGGCGGCGAAAGGGAGTTCGCACCGCTTTTGGCAAAAGCCGCGGTCGCCGCCGGAGTCGACGGCATTTTCATGGAAGTCCATCCCGATCCGGATAAGGCCCTGTGCGACGGCCCCAACTCCCTCAGGCTCGATACCCTCGAGGAGCTTTTAAAAAGCCTCATAAGGATCCGGGAGGCGGCGGTTTCATGACCTGCCCCCCCGCGGGTCGTATCGGACATCACTTGTAAATGACTTACGAGCAAAGCGTTTTCTAGAATGAAAAACCGGCCGGACATCGAAACCAGATTGAAACAAGTCAAACTTCTTGCCATGGATGTGGACGGCGTGCTGACGGATGGAAGCATCATCTACAATGAGCACGGAGAAGAAATTAAAATATTTAACGTCAAAGACGGTCTTGGAATTCGATTTCTGATCAAGGCAGGGCTCATGGTATGCATCGTCACCGGGAGGGCCTCCGGAGCTCTTTTGCAACGCTGCCGGAACCTCGGAATCCATCATGTCTATGACGGCATTGCCGACAAAGCGGCTATCCTGCCGGTGATTTTAAAGGATATGCAGGTTAGTGCCGGTGAAATCGCTTTTATCGGCGATGATCTTCCGGATCTCCCTCTAATGCGCCAGGTCGGGTTGTCGATCGGTGTTTCCGATGCCCACGACTTGATCCGTCAATCGGCAGATTGGATCACATCGGCAAAAGGAGGGGCCGGTGCAGTTAGAGAAGTCTGCGAAATGATTCTCAATTCCAAAGGCCTCTGGAATCCGGCCCTTTACTCGTCCCTATGAAACGTCGAACCCGCTTCGTCACATCAAAAACCCTCCGATTCCTCCTTGCCGGTCTCATTTCATTGACGCTTTTGGGAGTTGCGGCGGTATTTATCGGGTACCGGAGCGTGTTTCAGAAACCGGATAAGGCCATTTCGATTTTGAATCAGAGGGAGGCCACCATTTCCCTGGCGGAGATACAACACACCGCGACTCGTGACGGAAAAAAAGAATGGATTCTGACCGCTAAATCCGCATATTTCGTCAGCGAAAAAAAGAAAACCTATATCCAACACCCTTCCGTCGTCTTCTTTATGGATGATGGAGGGGAAGTGCTCCTGTCAGCCCAGGAAGGTGTTATAAAAACAGACTCCAATGATATTACGGCTAGCGGAAACGTCGAGATCAAGCATAAGGATTATATTCTCAACGCTCAAAAATTATATTATATTCATGACAAGCGACTCATATTTTCGAAACTGCCTGTAGAAATCAGAGGGGCGAATTTTCATCTCACTGCAGATCGGATGTCGTATGACCTAAAAGCCAACAAATCCGTGCTCGACGGAAATGTCAGAGGAACGCTTAATGAAAAAATGCCGTTATAAGACTGCACTATGTCAAACGATCGGGGTCCGTTCGATGCTGATCAGCACTTGCATCATGGTTGTCGCAGCCGCTGTTTTTGCCAAAAACACCGCCTCTCCCTCAAAACCAATCGAACCGGAGAAAACGATCCATATTATCTCGGACCGGCTTGAAGCGGACAACGAATCCAACGTTGCCGAATTCATCGGAAACGTCAGGGCAACCCAGGGGACTACGGTCATCACTTCAGACCGCCTCAAAGTCTATTATAAAGGGAGCGCCGATCAAGTCGAAGCCATTGGCCCGGGCGAAGAGTCAATCCAGAAAATCGTTTGCACCGGCCATGTGGTCATCTCTTTCGATAACAGGGTTGCAAAGGCTGAAAATGCCGTATACATAGCAGAATCAAGGATTCTTATTTTAACAGGCCCTAAATCAACCCTGACAAGCGGTAAAAATACCGTAACCGGGGAAAAGATCACCATATATCGAAACGATGGAAAGATTCATGTGGAAAGCGGAAGAGACGGCCGTGTGGAGGCCACTTTTTTTTCAACCGGAAAAGGGCTGGATTAAGCCGGCTTTCGGAAAACCCCTTCGGCAGCCATCGTCTCCGGATCTGAACCGATGACGGCTGTTTTATCCCTCCGGAATCTCGTTAAAGCCTATTACGGGCGACAGGTCGTCAACTCTGTTTCTATCGATGTCGAAAGCGGAACCGTCGTAGGGCTCCTCGGCCCTAACGGTGCAGGAAAAACCACCACATTCTACATGACCATCGGCATGATCAAACCGGACGGAGGTCAGGTCTTTCTCAACGAGGACGATATTACCGAACTTCCAATGTACATGCGTGCCCGAAAAGGGATCGGATATCTCCCCCAGGAAGCATCC